>NZ_JBEZFS010000003.1:0-332702 GCF_040649575.1 Nonomuraea sp. NPDC048916 | reverse complement strand
ACCCCGCTCAGAGGCGCACATTTCATTTCATTTCGTACTGCTGTGTTCTAAATCCTTCCAGCCACCCAGATCCGTGTCAAATTCACCCGAACCAGCCTGACCAGCAGAAACCGAACACCACCCCGTTCCCAGGGCAACCCCTCTAACCTACCAGACATCCGGACAGATACGAACCATCCGGACAAACCAGAAGAAGTGGGATGTGCCGGGCATCTCCGAGATTCTGCGAACCTGCGGCGCCCTGCGCTCCGCAACTCTAGCAGCCCGAGACCCCCACTCGGCGCCACATAGGTAATCGTCAGGTCCTCCCCTCACCACCTGACGCTCAAACCTTTCCAACACGCCGCCCCACTTCCGTGAAGTCAAGCCGACCGCAAGTCATCCGCAATCGCGTCTCGGTACGAAGTACCTACGAGCACTCTGCGCCCACGGAGGTGTCCGCCATGACTCGCTCGGAGTTCGACGACATCCGCGCCTACCTCACCGACGAGGCGACTCATGCTGGAGACCTGCTGCGAGTCGCCCGGACCCTGATCGACGACCTCGAACACGCTCGCATGCGTGAGGCGGTCCTTCGGACGCACTACCTGCGCCTGCTCACCGCCGCCAGGGCCACGATCGCCGCGGACATCGCGGACGCGCCCGATCCCCTGGCCTTCCTCAAGCACGAGTTGGCCGAGCGGGGCCAGTTGCCCGCGGCCGGCGAGGCCGTACAGCGCATCCTTTCCGATGCCCGGACGGCGGCGGCGCTGCTCGCCTGCCTGGAGCAGAACGTGGCCACCCGCCCGCAGGGCATGCGCGTGCGTCGCTGCGTCGGCACTGGCCGGCGCTAAGCCGTCAGCTCCTCCACCGTGCCGGCGAACGCCGCCCATGCCTGTTCCGTATCGGGTGTTCGTTCATGGGACCGGCGGAACTGGTCGACGAAGATTGCCACGTCGTTGAGGGCCCATCGCAGGCGGTAGAAGGCCAGAGCGGCCTGCTGGGGGCGGCGGCCGGAAGTGTCCTCATATCTCGCGAGATCCTCAGCGAACATCCAGAGGTCTCGCTCGGGCGGCGCCAGCCCCACCGTGTCCCAGTCGACCAGCAGGCACCGATCTCCCGACCACATCAGGTTGCCCGGGTGCGGCTCCCCGTGGGTCACGACAAGCTCGCTTCGATCGACCTTCCTCGCGAGGTGGTCGAATTCGGCCAGCCGTCGGCGGAGGCCCGCGGCGTGGCCCGCCACCAGGGCTCCGGCCGCTCGCGCGAACACCCCTGCCTCCCAGGACTGATCCGATTCCTCGATGGCCTGTTCCAGCAGCGCCCGGAGTGCGGGTTCGGGCCGGAGGACGGGACACCGAGCCGGTGGCGCCGCCCCGTGCAGCCTGGCCAGGAGGTCCACGACCTGTCCTCGGTGCGCGGGGGTCAGCTCCTGACCGAAGAATCCGGATACGCCATCCAGGTACGGGAAGACGCTCACCGCATACCGGGCACCCACCAGGCGAACGGTTTCATCATGTGCGGTGCGCACCGGAGCCACTACGAAGTCCAGCTCCCGCAGAGCGTCGGCGGTGTCCATCGCACGGCGCAGCGCGGCTTCACCGTCTTGCTCCTTCAGGCGCAGGTCCGCGGCGGTGACGAACCATCGCCGCCCATCGGTGTCGGTCGCGATCCAGTGGTAGTCGCCGAAACCGACCGGAGCGTAGTCCAACGCCGCAGGTTGTATGCCCCATTCGGACAAGACCGGCCGCAGGTCATGCTCGTCGAGATCTTGGGGTCGGTCCTTCATGGCTGGCAAGCTAACACGTGGAGCGGTGACCGGATGACAACCGCGGACATACCCGCCCTTGGGCGTACGACTGTAAGACTGCGCGTATGTGGCAACGAGGGTTGAATTGGGCGGCAATCATCCTTGTCGGAGTATTCGGCCTGATGTGGCTCGGCGTCGTGATTTATGCGGATGAAGCCTCTCCCCTTTGGATGCGCATCGCGGAGGCCGTGTTCGGCCTCTTCCTGGCCGGCTGGGCCGTGCGGAGAGCGGTCTTGATGATCAATAAAGCGTGAGTGCCATGAGCGAGGAACTCTACGAAATCAGTCACGACATGGGCGACGACCCGCAGGAGTCGTGGATCGCCATGTATCTGGACAGACTTCCGCAGCTGCACCGGATCGACGAGATCGACGACGAAGTGGCGCGGAACATCTCGCGGTGGGTGCGCGAGGAGGACGGACGCGAGTCGGACACGCACCTGGACCTGCTCGAAGAACCCAGATCGTACTTCGAGGAAGAAGATCACTAGGGCCAGGGCGTTACGGCGTGTACGGCGGGGCCACGCCCCAGCCCAGCGAGGCACCGGCGCGCCGGTGACGGGCTTGGCGCCCGGTTGCGAGTTGTGCAGGGCGAGCCGTGTGCCCCACTCGATGTAGCCGGCGAACGCGGCCCGGAATTCGGGGGTCGTCCGGCAGTCTCACCTCGTCGGCCGCGTCCATGAGCAGATTGACCCAGCGGCGGCGCTGCGGCTCGTAATGCCCTTGCCGAGGTGCGCGGAGAGCATGTACGGGTATCCGCCACGCCGCTCCTCGCTATGGCGATCGTGGCCACCGAAGACCTCGCCCAGCCACATGGCTACATACTTGGGATGATCAGGAGCCACATGCGCGAACAGCGGCCCGATCGGATCATCTTTTCTAACTTGCCGGTAAAGACGGGCTCGTTGCTCGGCCCGGCCATCGGCCCCGGCCGACGGACCTGGTCGTCAGACCCGGCCGCCGGATCCCAGTTGCCGAGGACGCGCCGGCCACTGGCGGCGGGTGCGGACCCGAAGCGCGGGGAGGTCAGCTGATGGCGAGGGGTTCGTCGTCGGGGTCGTCGGCGAAGCCGGGCACCCAGCGAATCACCTCGTCACGAAACCGGGCGGTGGTGTTGAGCTGGCACAACACGCCTACTCCCGCGGCGTGCACCCGGTGGATCAGCACGTAGGACACCGGGAGGTTGAGCTGGCGGACCACGTTGTTGGGGCGGAGGTCGGTGACGCTGGCCGCCTGGGCCTGTAGCCATTGGCGGCTGAAGGTGAACTCCTCCACCGCGGTCGGCTCGACGTAGGGGGCCAGGAACCCCCGGAGGGCGTCGACGTCCACCTCTATCCCGGGGCGAATGAAGCCTTCGGCGCGGAGCCCCGCCACGACCGTCTCCATGTCGCCATGGTTGAAGATGCGGGTGAGCTGGCCGAAGGCCTTGGGGTAGCCCTCCGGGAGGCGGTTGACCGCACCGAAGTCGAGGATGCCGAGCCGGCCGTCGTCGAGCATGCGGAAGTTGCCCGGATGGGGATCGGCGTGGAGCATGCCCACCCGGGCCGGCGAGCAGAACAGGAAGCGGACGAAGAGCAGGCCTGCCCGGTCGCGTTGCTCCTGGGTGCCGTCGGCGATGACGCGGGACAGCGGGGTGCCGTCCATCCACTCGGTGACCAGCACCATCTCGTTGGCGGCGATCACGTCGGGCACGTGGAAGTCGGGGTCGTCGCGGAACTCCAGGGCGAAGGCGTGCTGGGCCTCCGCCTCGCGGAAGTAGTCGAGCTCCTCGGCGATGCGCTCGCGCAACTCCGAAAGGACCGCCTTGATGTCGAGGCCCGGCAGCAGCGCGCCGAAGAGCTTGCCGAGACGGGCCAACTGCGTGAAGTCGCCGAGCAGGGCCTTGCCGGCGCCCGGATACTGGATCTTGACGGCGACTTCCCTGCCGTCGTGCCACACCGCCCGATGGACCTGGCCGATGGAGGCCGCGGCGGTCGGCTGGTCGTCGAAGGCCAGGAAGTTTTCGCGCCAGTCGTCACCCAGTTGCTCGGACAGCACCCTGTGGACCGTGGCGACGGGCAGCGGGGGCGCGGCCTCCTGGAGTTTGGTGAGCGTGGCGCGGTAGGGGCCGACGATCTCCTGAGGCAGCGCCGCCTCGAAGATGGACAGCGCCTGCCCGAGCTTCATCGCGCCGCCCTTGAGCTCTCCGAGCACCTTGAAGATCTGCTCGGCGGTGCGCTGCTGGATTTCCTGGGCGACGAGCTCGGCGGACCTGCCCCCGATCCGCTTGCCCAGACCCAGGGCGGTGCGGCCGGCGAACCCGAGCGGAAGGGTGGCCAGCTTTGCGGAGCGCGTGACGGCGCGGCGCGGAAGATCGCTCACACTGATGCGCGGTGTCTCGGTCGAGAAACCGCTCCCCCCTTCGCGATGTCGTCTCCGGATCTCGTCAGTCCCTGGTCGCTGACATCCCCATTCTTAGCGAATAAGGATTGTTTCGCATACAACGACATTCGGGGTGAGGGCTCCATGACCTGCTTTTCCATTGCCAATCAGGCATGACATCCACTGTGCCGTTGGTCACAGCAGCCTCGCGGCCGTCAAGATGCGCCAGCGCGTGGCCGGTCACGGCGGCGGCCATCAGCGCCGCCAGGGTGGAATCGCAGGCGATCTCGCCGGGTGGATAGCCGCCCAGCCGGGCGGTGACGATCGGCCAGGCGGGGTCGCCGTCGCGGCGGGTCAGGTCGAGGCAGTGCAGGCAGGCGGTCTGGCCGGGCAGCACCAGAGGGCCGACCGAACCGTGGCCCTCGAAGGCGGAAACCAGGAGGTGGGGGATGCCGAGCGCGGTCAGCTCGCTGACGAGCACAGCGTCGAGCGGGCCGACCGGAGCCAGGATGACGAGATCGGGCCGCTCTGACCGGTCGCCCAGGTAGGGGCCACCGGCGCGCACTCGGGCGGCCGGCGTGGGCCCGCCGCCGGACGTGAGCCGCCGGGCCACGGCCACCGCTCCATCCTGGCGGCTCAGCCCCACCTCGGCCCAGGTCACCCCGCCCGGTGTGATGTCGCGAACCCGGACCGTCCCCGGATCGATCACCCGGATATCCCCCACCCCGCAGGCGGCCAGCAACGTGACCACCTGCGCCCCCACCCGTCCGGCGCCGTAGACCCGTACCCGCGCCCGCCTCCTGACGGCGAGTGCGGCCGCCGCGCCCTCCGGGGCGGTCGACGCCAGGTCGAGGGCGTCGAGCTCGGGCGCCAGCCGATCACGCTCGGCGAGGGGCAGCTCCTTCGCGGGAACGGTGGCGGCGTCGTGCACGACGCCCCGGGCGGTGAGCTGGTCGAGCAGGCCCTGAGCCTCCGCCTCGGCCAGACCGGCCGCGGAGGCGGCGACCAGCGTCTGCCCGAGGTCACGGCTCCCGTCGAGCCCGTCGATCCACTGCCGGACGGACCGAGTGAGCCCGGTCAGCAGGACCGCCCGCCCTGGATGCACGCCCAGCTGCAACGTCTGCTCGTCGCGGACGATCCGCCTCAACGCGGGCTTCACACGTGGCCTCATGGCCGCAAGATCTCACGTGCGCCCGAACACCGGCGCCCGTTTCCGTCTCCCTGTGGATAACCCCGCCCCGGGGTGGCCGGCCTGTGGACGGTTACGATCTCCGGCATGAGCGAGCTCTTGGTTGATCGATCTGAAGACGGTGTCGTCCGGGTCACCCTCAACCTGCCCGGCAGGCGCAACGCGATGACCGACGACATGACCGATCAGTGGCGCCGGACGATGGCCGAGCTGGCCACGGACCGGGACGTCCGCTGCGTGGTGGTCACGGGCGCGGGGACGGCGTTCAGCTCGGGCGGCGACCTGTCCTGGCTGGGCGAGCGGGGCGTGGAGCCCGTGCCGCACCTGCGGGATCGGATGCTCGGCTTCTACCGCACCTGGCTGTCCATCACCGAGCTCGAGGTGCCCACGATCGCGGCCGTCAACGGGGCCGCCGTGGGCGCCGGGCTCTGCGTGGCACTGGCCTGCGATCTGATCTACGCGGCCGACGACGCCAAGCTGCTCGCCCCGTTCACCTCGCTGGGCCTGCACCCGGGAATGGCGGCGACGTACCTGCTGCCCAGGAGGGTGGGGGTCGGATTGGCTCGGGAGATGCTGCTCGCCGGTCGCACGCTCACCGGAGCGGAGGCGGCGAGCAAAGGACTGGTAAATCAATCTTTCCCGAAGGATGACCTCCTGTCGGAGGTCGATGCCGTCGCCCGGAAGATCGCCGGCAACGCCCCTGTCGCCACCAAACTCACCAAAGTCGCTCTGAACCAAGACCACCAGGATCTGGAAGCCGCACTGCGCTGGGAGTCGCTCGCCCAGCCGGTGACCATGGCCTCTGCCGACATGATCGAGGGTCTGACCGCCCATCGGGAAAGGCGCATGCCCAAATTCACCGGGTCTTAATCATCTGACCAGCAGAAACAACCACTCTCCCTCTGTGGAATTTCGTCAGTCTCGGCTAACGTGCATATGTGCCCCCCGAGACAGTCGAGGTTCGTCGCAGTCCTCGTCGCCGGCGGACGGTTTCCGCCTACCGCGACGGCGACAAGACGATCGTGCTGCTGCCCGCCTGGCTCACCGGTGAAGACGCTGACGAATGGGTGAGCCGGATGCTCGATCGGCTGGCGGCCAAGGAGCGCCGAAGGCGGCCGACCGACGAGGATCTCCTCGCCCGGGCGAGGGAGCTGTCGCTGAAGTTCCTCGACGGCAAGGCCGAGCCGGTGAGCGTGCGCTGGGTCGACAACCAGCAGCACCGATGGGGCTCCTGCACACCGGAGAACGGAACGATCCGCATCTCGACGCGCCTCAAGGGCCTGCCGGAATGGGTGATCAACTACGTCGTGATCCACGAGCTGGTGCACCTGCTCGTGCCGAGCCACGGCCCCGCCTTCTGGAAGCTGGTGGAGCAGTATCCCAAGGCTGAGAGGGCGCGCGGGTTCCTCGAAGGGTTCTCCGCCGCCGGGCACTCCACACCGGAGGA
Organism: Nonomuraea sp. NPDC048916; assembly: GCF_040649575.1. Classification (NCBI taxonomy): domain Bacteria; kingdom Bacillati; phylum Actinomycetota; class Actinomycetes; order Streptosporangiales; family Streptosporangiaceae; genus Nonomuraea; species Nonomuraea sp. NPDC048916. Next base: position 325,917 of record NZ_JBEZFS010000003.1, on the reverse strand, counting down.
ATGTTGACGCGCGTCGTCGCGGTGCTGGCACGACAAAGCATGGCGAGAGCGGCGCCCGAGGGCGTCGCCCCCCGGACGTTCCTCGAGGCGATCGCCGAAGACACCTACGAGATGGTCGCGGGCCTGGAGCTCGTCACGCCGGTCCTGGTGACGAGTGTCCCGGAGCTCGAGGAGATCGTCTGGCCCGGCACCGAGGTGATCGTCGTCGACGAGGACACGCCGCTCGCCGGCGTCATCGGACGGCTGAAGGGCGAGCAGGCCGCCGTAGTCGCCGCCGACGCGCCCGACCTGCCGCCCCTGCTGATCGGCAAGTTGTTCCGCGAGCTGGGCCGCGCCCGGATCACGGTCTGCCCGGCCGAGCAGGGCGGAGCCGTGGCCCTGGCCTGCGGCCTTCCGCTGCCCGGCTGGGCGGATCCCGACCTCGACGACCCCGGCCTGGTGGCGACCCTGCGCGCCCGGGCTCCGGGCCCCCGCATGGTCGCCACGGGCCCGGGCTGGCACCGCCTGTGCACCCCTGCCGACCTCGACCGCCTCGACCCCGGCCTCGAGGGCTGGGACAACACCCGTGCCCTGATCAGGGCACGGTGAGCTCGGCGAACACCGCGCGATGGTCGGTTCCCGCCACCGTGTGCACGCTGACCTCCTTGACGCCCACGCGCTGGTCGACCAGCACGTGGTCGATCGTGATGATCGGGGGCACCCGCTTGTTGGCCGGCCACGTCGGGATCAGGCCCGCCCCCACCTGGTCGGCCGCGTCCTTGTAGCCGCGTGACAGCAGCCGCCGCATCGGGGCGTGGTCGACCGTGGCGTTGAAGTCGCCCGCGAGCACCCGCACCGTCTCGGCCGAGGCCGACGGCAGCGCCTCCAGTGCTTCGTTCCAACTCGTGACCTGGCGGCCCAGCGGCGGGTAGGGGTGCACGTCCACGAACTCGATCGCCTTGCCGCCCGGCAGCGACACCAGGGCCGCCGGCATGTTGTGCCCGACCGGCGGGACCAGGCCGTCGAGCGGCTGGACGGGATGTTTGGAGTAGATCCCGCTGCCTCCCGCGCTCCACTCGTCCTGGAGCACCCGATGCGGCATCAGGGTCTTCAGCCCCAGCGCGTCGAGCTCGTCGACCGCGCCAGGGGTCAGCTCCTGGGTGCTCAGCACGTCGGGATCGAAGCGGCGCACCAGGTCGACGACCATCTCCGCGTCGGCCCGGCCGAACAGCAGGTTGATCGTCATCACCTTGAACGGCCTGCCCGCCGTGGCCTCGGCCGTGCCAAGAGCCCGGGGAAGCACGCTGAAGCCGAAAGCCGTCGTCGTGAGCAGGGCGACCACGGTCGCGGCGCGCTTGCGGCCGACCGCGGCGATCAGCAGGGGGATCAGCGAGCCGGCGGCGGCGTACGGTGTGGCGGTCATGAGCTGTGTGGGCAGCGACCCCCGCTCCAGCCCCACCACCCTGGCCACGGCCCAGGCCGCGAACGGCGTGACCGCCAGCCAGGTCAGCACGCTGCCGGCGACCTTTCGGCGAGGTCCGCGCACGGGCGTCACGATCGTGCCACCGACAGGACTCTCGGCTGAGATGTCCACCTATCCCCCTTTGGAACGGTACGGACTCTAGCCGCGTGCGCGTGAACGCGATGTGAGAACCGCCCGGCCGCGCGCCGCCAGCCGGCGGGTGGCGTCGTCGGAGAGCTCGGGGATCTCGTCGACCGGGAACCAGCGCAGGTCGAGCGACTCCTCGCTGATCACCGCCTCGGCGTCGGCGGGCGCCACGGCGGCGTACTCGACGTCGAGGTGCCAGCTGTGGGGCGGATGGCACCAGACCTTGTGCCGGTCGAGCGCCAGCGGCCCGGGCAGCAGCTCCAGCCCGGTGATCCCGGACTCCTCGGTGGCCTCGCGCAGCGCGGCGGCGGCGAGCGTCGGGTCGGACGGCTCGCAGTGACCGCCCATCGGGAGCCACATCCCGGCCTTGGGATGGAGGGTGAGCAGCACGCGGGCGCCGTCGTGCGACAGCACCGCGGTGGTCGCCGTCAGGTGCCCGGGCACGCACTCGCGCCGCATCGCGTCGTGGTGGGAGCGCAGGTGGTCGAGGAACTCCTCGCGCAGCAGCTTCTCCTCGACGGTCGGCGCCACCCAGTCGGTCAGCACGGCAACCGCGTCGCGGTGCGAGCTCAACTCCCGTCGCCCTCGTCGTCGGGCTTGGCCTCGAGCTGTGAGATGTCCCACGTCGAGTCGCCGCGGACGAACGCCTCGGGATCGTCCAGATCGTCGGCGTGGGGCATGAGGTCGGGGTGTGACCAGAGGGCGTCGCGCTCGTCGATCCCGCGCGCGTCCTTCAGCGCCTGCCAGAGGGCCGCCGCCTCACGCAGCCGGCGGGGCCGCAGCTCCAGGCCGACGAGCGTGCCGAAGGTCAGCTCGGCCGGGCCGCCCGTCGCGCGACGCCGGCGTACGGTCTCCGCCAGCGCGCCGGCGGAGGGCAGCTTGCCGTCGGCGGCCTGGTCGACCACCGTGGCCACCCAGCCCTCGACCAGGGCGAGCATCGTCTCCAGGCGCGCCAGCGCGGCCTTTTGCCGCTCGGTCTCCTCGGGCTTGAGGAGCGCGCCGCCGCTCAGCGCCTCCTGGATCGCCGCCGGGTTGTTGATGTCGAGCCCGCGGATCTGCTCCTCCAGAGCGGACGTGTCGACCGTGATGCCCTTGGCGTATTCCTCCACCGCGCCGAGCAGGTGTGAGCGCAGCCACGGCACGTGCTGGAACAGCCGGTGGTGGGCCGCCTCGCGCAGCGCGAGGTAGAGCCTGATCTCGTCGGCGGGCAGCTCGAGGCCCTGGCTGAAGGAGGCGATGCCGCCGGGCAGCAGCGCGGCGGTGCCGGACAGCGGCAGGCCGATGTCGGTGGTGCCGATCACCTCGCGGGCGAGCGAGCCGAGGGCCTGGCCGATCTGCTGGCCGACCATCATGCCGCCCATCTGCTTGAGCATGCCCATCAACGGCCCGGCCATCTGCTGCGCCTCTGGCGGCAGGCCGGATCCGCCGAGCGCGCCGCCCATGGTGTCGACCATGCGCTCGGCGATCGGCTCGCAGAGTTTGCGCCACACCGGGATCGTGTTCTCGATCCATTCGGAACGGCTCCACGCCTGTGGGTTGGACACACCGCTGGGCAGTGAGGTCGCCTCGTTCAGCCAGAGGTCGGCGAGGCTCAGCGCGTCGACGATCTGACGGCGTTCGCCCTCCATGACGCTGGGATCGCCTTCGGCGACAACGGCGTGGCGGGCGATGTTCTTGGCCATGTCCCAGTTGACAGGGCCCGAACCCTGCGGCGCCGACAGCATGTCGGCGAACTGGCGCATCGCCTGAGCCATCTGCTCAGGGTTGCCGAACATGGCGAACGGGTTCTCGTTAGGGTCGTTTTCGCGACCTGGCAGGTCAGTCACCGCTCTACCTCGTGCAGGATGGAGGAGTCCACATCCGCAACGTTAGTCGTCCTACGGCGGATCAGTGCAAAGTGAGGACCTGGTGCCTACCTCGAAACGCCCGCGCCAACCAGTCGTAGCCGTTACCGGCGCGGCCTCAGGCCTAGGCCGCGAGCTGCTCGCAAGGCTCGTATCCTCCGCGGATTTCCGCAGGGTGGTGGCCATTGACGAGGAGCGCGGCGACATCCAGGAGGCCACGTGGAGAGTGATCGACGTGCGAGATCCGCTCTTGGCGAACCGGATCTCCGACATCGACGTGCTGGTCCATCTGGCCGGTGACTACGCGGTCGACTCCGTCCCCGGCGAGCGCCGGGCCTACAACCTGCGGGCGGCGCAGACCGTGCTGACCGCGTCCGCCGCCGCGCGCGTCCGCCGTGTGGTGCTCGTCACGAGCGCCATGGTGTACGGCGCCGCGCCGGAGAACGACGTGCCGCTGCCGGAGAACGCCGCGGTCGCCGCCGAGCCCGACACCGGCGTGGTGGGCGACTACCTGGAGATCGAGGCGCTGGTCCGCCGGGCGCTGCGCAGCCATCCCGGCCTCGAGGTGACCGTTCTGCGGCCGGCGGCGGTGGTCGGGCCGGGCGTCGACACGGTCATCACCCGGCATTTCGAGTCGCCCAGGTTGCTGACCGTCAAGGGCTGCTCGCCGCGCTGGCAGTTCTGTCACGTCGACGACCTGCTGTCGGCGCTGGTTCTGGCCGCGCGCGGCCTGGTGACGGGCGTGGTGGCGGTCGGCTCCGATGGATGGCTGGAGCAGGAGCAGGTCGAGGAGCTGTCCGGGCTGCGGCGTTTCGAGCTGCCCGCGGGCCTGACCTTCGGCACGGCCCAGCGCCTGCACCGGCTCGGCATCACCCCGGCCCCCGCGACCGACCTGCACTACGTGGTCTACCCGTGGGTCGTCGACTGCGCGGGGCTGCGCGAGTCCGGCTGGAAGCCCGCCTGGACGAACGAGGCCGCGTTCGAGCAGTTGCTGGAGCTCCGGGAGAACCGCACGACCGTGGTCGGCCGGCGGCTGCCGGTCAAGGAGGCCACGCTCACGGCGGCCGGAGCCACCGTCGCGGTCATCGGCACCGCGGCCATCGTCCGTCAAGTACGCAAGAAGCGGCGCCACTGACGCGGCATCGCGGGACATAATCTGTAGGCTCCTTACGTGGACGTCATCCGGTTGCTTGCCATTCGAGACACCGCGCTCTCCGTGGACGAGGTGCTGGCCGCCGTGGGCGACCACGCCGCGGGGGGCACCACGATCTTCGTCGGCACCGTGCGTGAGCAGGATCAGGGCAAGCCGGTGACCCGGCTCTCCTACTCGGCCCATCCCTCGGCCGTCGACGAGCTGCGGCGGGTGGCCGAGAAGGTCGCCGCCGACTTCTCCGTGACCGCGCTGGCCGCCGTCCACCGGGTCGGCGACCTGGAGCTCGGCGACACGGCGGTGATCGTCGCGGTGGCCTGCCCGCACCGCGACGAGGCGTTCAAGGCGTCCCGCCGGCTGATCGACGATCTCAAGTCCCAGGTCCCGATCTGGAAACATCAGGTGTTCACCGACGGGTCGGCCGAGTGGGTCGGTGCCTGCGAATAAGCTCGTCTCCATGTCACGACGCGCCTTGACCCTGCTGGTTTCGGGGTTCCTCGTGCTCGCGCTCGGCATCATCGGCGCCATCGCGAAGGTCCCGTACGTCGTGCTGAGTCCCGGGCCGACCGAGAACACGATCGGCGAGATCGACAAGAAGCCCGTGATCGCGATCAACGGGCATCAGACCTATCCCACCAGCGGCGCGCTGAGCCTGGTCACGGTGGCCTACCAGGGCGGCCCCAGCAGCCGGATCGATCTGCTGACCGCGCTGCGGGGTTGGATCGATCCGAGCGTCGCCGTCGTCCCCGAGGAGACGATCTTCCCCGACACCCGCTCGCAGAAGCAGGTCGAGGAGGAGAACACGGTCGAGATGACCAACTCCCAGGACTTCGCCACCGCCGCCGCGCTGACCGAGCTCAAGATCTCCTACACCACCGTCGTCTCGGTGGTGTCCACCGAGAAGGGCAAGCCCGCCGACGGCAAACTGAACCAGGGCGACGAGATCAACACGGTCGACGGCAAGAAGGTGACCGAGGTCAAAACCGTTGCCGACGCGGTTAAGTCGCATAAGCCAGGCGAAAACGTCACCTTCAACATCACCAGGGGCAAGGACCAGCTCGACGTGACCGTGCCGACCGTGGCCACCGCCGACGGCAAGGCGATCGTGGGCGTGGTCATGCAGTCCTCGTACAAGTTTCCGTTCGACGTCGACATCAACGTGGGCGACGTGGGCGGGCCGAGCGCCGGGCTGATGTTCTCCCTCGGGATCGTCGACAAGCTCACTCCCGGCGAGCTCACCGGTGGCAAGGACATCGCGGGCACCGGCACGATCACCCCGTCCGGCGAGGTGGGCGCGATCGGCGGCATCGCCCAGAAGATGGTCGGCGCCCGCAAGTCGGGCGCCTCGGTGTTCCTCACCCCGGCCGACAACTGCGACGAGGCCCTGCAGGCCGCGCCTGACGGGCTGCGACTGGTCAAGGCCGACACCCTGCACGGCGCGGTGCTCGCCCTCGACGCGTTGCGCACCGGGAAGGGCGCTGTGCCCTCGTGCAGCACCGGATGAAACTTCTGGCAGCCGTCGTACGTTAGCCGTATGGCTGGCCCTGCGGTGTAGGTTGCCAGACACGGACCGTTTGTTCATCACGACGAGGGGTTGGCCTTGAGCTTCCGGACCCCAGGAGCCGGCAGGGCGATGCGCTTGCCCCGCCGACCGCGACTGCTTCTGCCTGTCGCGATCGCACTTGTGGCGATCGTGGCGTTGTTCTTTCTGTTTTCCGGCTTCTATACCGACTATCTGTGGTTCGACGCGATCGACTACACGTCGGTCTTCTCCAGTGTGCTGCTGACCGAGATCGTGCTGTTCCTGGTCGGAGCGGTGCTGATGGTGGGCATCGTCGGCGGCAACATGCTGCTGGCCTTCCGGACGCGGCCGATGTTCGGCCCCGCCATGTTCGGCGGCGGCAGCGGCGCCGACCGCTACCGGATGGCGCTCGACCCCCACCGCAAGCTGATCTTCATCGTCGGCATGGGCATGCTCGCGCTCTTCGCGGGCTCGTCGTTCGCCGGGCAGTGGCCGACGTGGCTGAAGTTCGTCAACGGCCAGTCGTTCGGCAAGGTGGACGCGCTGTTCGGGTTCGACATCTCGTTCTTCGTGTTCGACTACCCGTTCATCCGGATGGTGCTGAACTTCCTGTTCACCGCGGTGATCATCTCGATCATCCTGTCGGCGATCACGCACTACCTGTACGGCGGGTTCCGGCTGCAGTCGCCGGGCGTGCACGCCTCCCGGGCCGCGCGGGCGCACCTGTCGGTGCTGCTCGGCGTGTTCGTGCTGCTCAAGGCCATCGCCTACTGGATCGACCGCTACGGTCTGGTCTTCTCCGACCGAGGCTTCGTCAACGGCGCGTCCTACACCGACGTCAACGCCGTGCTGCCGGCCAAGACGATCCTCGCGATCATCGCGCTGATCTGCGCCGCGCTGTTCTTCGCGGGCGTGATCAGGCCGGGCGGCATGCTCCCGGGCGTGTCCTTCGGCCTGCTGGTGCTGTCGGCCGTGCTGATCGGCGGCGTCTACCCGCTGCTGGTCGAGCAGTTCCAGGTCAAGCCCAACCAGCAGCTCAAGGAAGCCGCCTTCATCGATCGCAACATCGAGGCGACCCGCGAGGCGTACGGCGTCGCCGACGCCGAGATGATCGAATACACCGCCGAGGCCGACCCGACCAAGGTCAAGGCCAACGACGGCGACGCCTCCGTGTCCGGCGTGCGCCTGCTCGACCCCGCTCTGGTCTCCGCGACGTACGAGCAGACGCAGCGCATCCGCGGTTTCTACGGCTTCCCCGACCAGCTCGACGTCGACCGCTACCCCGACTCCACCGGCAAGACGGTCGACCACGTGGTGAGCGTCCGCGAGTTGCTCGGCCCGCCCGAGGGCCAGAACAACTGGATCAACAAGGCGCTCGTCTACACCCACGGCTACGGCTTCGTGGCCGCGCCCGGCAACGAGGTCGACTCGGGCGGCCTGCCCGACTACGACGCCAAGGACATGCCGGTCACCGGCCAACTGGCCTCCACGACCAAGCTGTCGGAGCCGCGCGTCTACTTCGGCGAGACCACCGCCGCCAACGAGTACGTCATCGCCGGCGGCAACCCCAACACCCCGCAGGAGCTCGACTACCCGGAGACGGGCGGCACCGGCCAGAAGAACACGACCTACACCGGCAAGGGCGGTGTCCCGGTCGGCTCGTTCATCAACCGGATGATGTTCGCCGCCAAGTACGGCGAGAAGAACATCCTGCTGTCGGGCGACGTCAACGACAACTCCAAGATCCTGTACGTGCGCAACCCGCGTGACCGGGTCCAGAAGGTCGCGCCGTTCCTGACGCTCGACGGCAACCCCTACCCGGCGATCATCGACGGCCGGATCACCTGGATCGTCGACGGCTACACGACCTCCAACGAATACCCCTACTCCCAGAGCGAGAGCCTGGGCGACATGACCCGTGACACAACGACCGACCGTCGCGTGGTCGCGCAGCAGCCCCAGGACCACATCAACTACATCCGCAACTCGGTCAAGGCCACGGTCGACGCCTACGACGGCACGGTCACGCTCTACGGCTGGGACGAGACCGACCCGGTGCTCAAGACCTGGAGCAAGGCCTTCCCCGGGATCATCCGCCCGGTCTCCGAGATGAGCCCCGACCTCAACAGCCACGTGCGCTACCCCGAAGACCTCTTCAAGGTGCAGCGCTACACGCTCTCGCGCTACCACATCACCAACGCGGGCGCCTTCTACAGCGGCCAGGACTTCTGGAACGTCCCCAGCGATCCGTCGCAGGGCGACCAGCAGACCAAGCAGCCGCCCTACTACCTGACGACCACGATGCCGGTCGGCAACGCCAAGCCGTCGTTCTCGCTGACGACGACGTTCGTGCCCAAGGAGGGCCCCAACCTGGCGGCCTTTATGGCGGCGGGCTCCACGGTCGGTGACGACTACGGCAAGCTGCGCATCCTGCGCATGCCGTCCAACACCGCCATCCCGGGCCCGGGCCAGGCCCAGAACAACTTCCAGAACAAGTTCTCCGGCGAGCTGGGCCCGCTCGGGCTGGGCCAGGCCAACGTCAGATACGGCAACCTGCTGACCCTGCCGTACGCCGGTGGGCTCATCTACATCGAGCCCGTCTACGTGCAGACCAAGGCCGGCACCGGGCAGGAGCCCTACCCCATCCTCAGGCGCGTCCTGGTGGCGTTCGGCAACAAGGTGGGATCGGGCGACAAGCTGGAAGACGCTCTGAAGCAGGTGTTCGGCGAGACCCAGCAGACCACCCAGACGCAGCCCGACCAGCAGACCCAGCCCAACCAGCAGATCACCGCGCTGACCCAGGCCATCACCACGGCGCAGCAGGCCTACGAGGACGCCCAGAACGCCCTCAAGGCCAACCCGCCGAACTGGGAGGAGTACGGGAAGGCGCAGAAGCGCCTGGACGACGCGCTGAAGGCGCTGCGCGACCTCGGCGCCGAGCCCGCGGCGACCGGCACGCCCAGCCCGTCACCGTCGGCCAGCCCATCGGCCACGCCGACCACGACACCGACACCCGCGCCCAGCCCCTAGCTGGGCGGGTAATCGGAGCCATTCGGTTTGCACCCACCCCGCACGGCCGATAGTCTTGGCACACACACCGACGCGGGGTGGAGCAGTTCGGTAGCTCGCTGGGCTCATAACCCAGAGGTCGCAGGTTCAAATCCTGCCCCCGCTACTCTGAGAAGGCCCTGGTCAACGGTTCGCCGGAGACCAGGGCTCTTTCTTTGGCACTTCGAACCTCCCGTGGTCGCCTCCGGACGCGGCGGCTTGCGGCCGGTCGTACCGATGGAGCCTCAGGCGCGTGGAGAGTTGGCCGGCACCTTTGGAGCCGCCGCTTGCCGGTTGACCTCTGCGGCCACACGATGGGCCCGCCAGCCGATGAGCAGCAGGCCGCCGATGAGGATCGTGAGCTGGGTCGCGATCATCGCGACTTCCACTACTTCGGACAGGTCGAACACGATGTCGCTGATCATGGAGGCGCCGATCACGGCGGCCAGCGCTCCCGCCATGCGCCGGAGCGGGCGCCTCATCCAGGTATGGGCGGCGTCCCAGGACTCGCGCGAGGCGAGCGTTTCGCGTGTGCGAAACCGTAGATCGTACTCTTTGTGAACGATTCCGGGCAGCTTGCTCAGGAGCGAGACGCGGACCAGATAGTCGCAATGGCTGCTGTTGCCCGACTGGATGCCGACGGTGCCCTGCATCACGTAGTCAGCGTGCTCCGTGCCAGGTGGTAGCGGGTACAACTCCCGAGAAGCAAGCGGCTCGCCACGCGGGAAGGCCGTGGTCTCCGGGAGAACGGAGACCACGGCCTTCGGCGGGCGGACGAGGTCTCAGACGATGGTGTCCGTCGGGCCGGTGAGGAACGTGACTCCGGCGCCGGCGAAGTTGGCCAGGTCGGCCAGTGCGGCCTTGCCCGCCTCGCTGCCCATGGCGGCGTTGAACGACTGCTCGTCGTCGAAGGTCAGCACCGCGGCCAGGTGGTAGGCGGGCCGTTCGCCCGTGGTGGGGCCGGGGCGGGTGGCGGTGTAGGCGCGCAGTCCGGGAAGGGTGGCCGCGAGCGGCGCGTGCGTCTCGTTGTAGTGCTTGTCGAAAGCCGCGGCGCTCTCGGGGTGGTTGTAGAGCGCGATGAGCTGGAATGCCACTGCCTGCCTCCAGAGTCGTGTCTGCGGTGACGATCGGCCTTCGGCCTGCTTCGATGAAACATCTCCCGTGCTCGCGGCGGAAGGCTCCGGCCACGTGTCGTTGGTGGCGGCACGGGTCCCGGCTCACGTCGCCGACGGCGAGAAACTCGACGATCATGGACTTCGCCGCGCCGGACGGGGTGCCGCGGGTGGGCGACTCGACGTGGACGGGGCTCTCGAAAGGACGCTCGATCCCGGCACTGCCCGAGGAGGTGAACGGGGAGATCAGGATGTCGCGGAAACGCCGGTGGGCACGGGGATTCCATCTCGAAATCTCAACTTTTGCGGCTCCATCTTGTAGCGCGCGAGCCCCCCCGGCATAGTGGGACAAATCACAACGCGCTTGTCGCAGCGAGCACACCTTGCACTTTTTGCCTCACTCAGGCCGTTCGACCATGCGCAGCCACACGCGCGGAATTGGACAGTACGCATGAGATCCGTCCCGCCGATCCGCTCCAAGATCCTCAGGATCCTCCTGGTGCCGCTGGTCTCGCTGGTCGCCTTGTGGGGATTCATTGCCTATTCGATGGTCGGCGAAACGTCCGGATTCGCGCAGAGCCGTGACGAATGGGACGTTGTCGGCGAGCCCACACGCGCGCTGATCGCCGAGATCCAGCGGGAACGCCAGCTCACCGCCGCGCGTGCCGGCCGTACCGCGGACGATCCGGAGCTCGCCGCGCAGCGGCAGCGCACCGACGGGGCGGGGGCCCGGATCCGGGATGTGGCGACCGCCGTGGGCGAGCAACACCCGATCGGCACCAAACCCGAGACCGTGCAGGCGCTCCTCGACGCGCTCGATGGACTGCCCGCGGTGCGCTCCGCCACCGACGAGGGGCAGATGACCCCGCTCACGGCGACGGAGAAGTACAGCGCGCTGATCAGCGTCGCCAACGGCCAGTTCGGCGGCGTGGAGCGGATCACGGAGATCTCCTCCTACCGGGTGCTGCGCGGCCTGTCCTCCTACAGCTCCGCCACCGAGTTCCTGGCCAGGGAGAACGCCATCCTGACGCCCGCGCTGACCCGTGGGGAGATGACCCGGGCCGAGCACGCGGCGTTCGTCACGGCGATGACCAGCCGCCGGCTCCAGCTGACCAACGCCGAGCGTGACATCGGCCCCGACCTGCGGGAGTGGCACGCGCAGCTCATCGCGACCCCCTCCTACCAGCGCTTCCTGACGGCCGAGGACGCCGTCTACAGCTGGCACACGCCCGGCAAGCTGCCGGTGTCCGCGAGCGCCTGGCAGCGCGACACCGAGGCCACGATCGCCGGGCTCAGGGGCAACGCCGACAAGGACCTGGCCCGCGCGACCGCGAAGGGCGAGGACCTCGTCGCGGCCGGCCTGCTCCGCATCTCGCTGGTCCTGGGGCTCGGCCTGCTCGCCGTGGTGTTGTCGATCGTGCTCTCCTACCGGTTCGGCCGGTCCATGATCAACGAGTTGAAGCGGCTGCAGGGCTCGGCCGTCGAACTGGCCGAGGTACGGCTGCCACAGCTCGTCGAGCGGCTGCGCAAGGGCGAGGACGTCGACCCCGCTGAGACCCCCGAGCTGGAACGCGCGCGGACCGCCGAGGTGGAGCGGGTCGCCCAGGCGTTCTCCGCCGTGCAGCGGACCGCGGTCGAGGCCGCCGTCGGCCAGGCCACCCTGCGCAAGAGCGTCGGCCAGGTCTTCCTCAACCTGGCCCGGCGTAACCAGGCGCTGCTGCACCGCCAGCTCAACCTGCTCGACGCGATGGAGCGCAAGGTCGAGGATCCGGAGACGCTGGAAGGCCTGTTCAAGCTCGACCACTTCACCACCCGCATGCGCCGGCACGCGGAGAACCTGATCATCCTGTCGGACGCGGCCCCCGGCCGGCGCTGGCGCGACCCGGTGCCCGTCTACGACGTGGTGCGCAGCGCGGTGCTGGAGGTCGAGGACTACACCAGGGTCACCATGCAGGCGATGCCCCAGGCTCCGCTGCTGGTCGGCGGCGCGGTGACCGACGTCATCCACCTGATCGCCGAGCTGGTGGAGAACGCCACGGTCTTCTCGCCGCCGAACACCATGGTGCAGGTGCGCGGCCTGACCGCGGCCAACGGCTTCGCCCTGGAGGTCGAGGACCGCGGCCTGGGCGTGAACCCGGCCACCCTGGAGCAGCTCAACGCCCTGCTGGCCGCCCCGCCGGAGTTCGACCTGGCGGGCAGCGACCGGATGGGACTCTTCGTGGTGTCGCGGCTCGCCGCCCGCCACGGGATCAAGGTCGTCCTCCGCCCGTCGCCGTACGACGGCACCACGGCGATCGTGATGTTGCCGTCGAGCCTGATCGCCGAATGCGGCGGCGCCGACACGCGGACCGAGGTCTCGCTGTTCGACGCCGGCCGATCCTCCACGGCCGCGCCCTCCTGGCCTGCTCCCCCGGCCGCCGGGGCACTCCGCACCGCGCCCGCCGTACGGACGCTGAACGCGGCCCCACCGGCCGGGCCATCGCCGGTCGGAACGGCGCCGGTCGGGGCGGCGACCGCGCCGCCGCCGGACACCGCCGACGACCTAGACGGCCTGCCGGTACGAGTTCGGCAGGCCAGCCTCGCACCACAACTACGCAAGCCGCATCCGCGGGATGAGCCCGACGTCACCACCCGCTCCCCCGAGGAGCTCCTCCGTGTCATGTCCTCCATGCAGGAAGGCTGGCGGCAGGGACGCGAGGAGGCCGAGTGGACCCACGACGCGCGGAACGGAAAGGACCCTCATGGCAGACCCGAGAACTGAGCTGAGCTGGCTGCTCGACGACCTCACCCAGCGTGTCGCGGGCGTACGGCACGCGATCCTGCTGTCCGCCGACGGTCTGACGATGGGCGGCTCACAGGGGATGTCCAGGGAGGACAACGAGCATCTTTCGGCCATCGCGGCCGGCAGCCACAGCCTGGCCATGGGCGCCGGGCGCCATTTCGGCCTCGGCGGAGTGCGCCAGACGATCGTCGAGCTGGAGGGCGGCTTCCTGTTCGTCACGGCCGCGGGGCAGGGCGCCCGGCTGGCCGTGCTGGCCGCGGGTGACGCCGAGCTCGGCCTGGTCACGTACGAGATGGCACTGCTCGTCAAGCGGGTGGGTGAGCACCTGTCCACGCAGCCGAGGGGAGCGGCCCCGGCGCCCGTATGGAACGGCACGAGCCCGTGACGGACGAGGATCCCGGGCCACTGGTCAGGCTGTTCGGGCTCACGGGCGGCCGAGCGCGACCGCCCGGCGAGACGTTCGACCTGGTGGCGATCGTGACGACGATCAGGCTGCCGTTCGAACCGGCCGGCCTGAACCCCGAGCACCAGACCATCCTGTCCGTCTGCCGCAGGCCGGCCCCGGTGGCCGACGTGGCCGCGCAGGTCGGCCTGCCGCTCAACATCACCCGCGTGCTGCTCGGTGACCTGCGGAGCGAGGGCCTGGTGACCATCGACCCGCCGAAGACCACCGACCAGACGATCGACGAACGCACCTACAGGGAAGTACTGCATGGAATTCGCAGGCTCTGACCGTCACCGGCCCGCTGGAAGGGCGCTCACCGCCGCGACCGCCTTGAAGATCCTGGTGGCGGGCGGCTTCGGTGCGGGCAAGACCACCCTGGTGGGCACGATCAGTGAGATCCGCCCGCTGCACACCGAGGAGCTGCTGAGCGACCGCGGCATGGGCGTGGACGACCTCTCGGGCGTCGAGACCAAGGTCACGACGACGGTTGCGCTGGACTTCGGCCGCATCACCATCCGTGAGGACCTCTGGCTCTATCTCTTCGGCACCCCCGGCCAGGATCGGTTCTGGTTCATGTGGGACGAGCTGTCGCTCGGCGCGCTCGGCGCCGTCGTCATCGCCGACACCCGCCGCCTGCAGGACTGCTTCCCGGCCGTCGACTACTTCGAGCAGCGCGGCCTGCCCTTCGTCGTCGCGGTCAACTGCTTCGACGGCGCCCGCCGCCACGATCCCGCGAAGGTACGGCGAGCGCTCGGCCTGGACGAGCTGACCCCGGTCGTCATGTGCGACGCGCGCAACCGGGCCTCGGTCAAGGATGTCCTCACCACCCTCGTCACGCACGCGGTGGGCGCGGCGTACCAGAGCGTGCCATGACCGGCGGCGCGGCGTCACCGGCCGCCTGGTCAGGTCACCGGGTCAGGGCCAGTACGGGCTGAGCAGGTCGAACTGGTTGGGCAGCCCGAGGCGGTAGCGCAGGTCGTCGGTGTCGTAGAGGGACTTGAACTGCGAGGGCAGGTAGAGGCTGAACAGCCTCGCCTTGGTGGCCGAGGAGCCGGCGGCGTCCAGGATGGCGTTCGCCGCCATCCGGCCGCCCTCGTTGGCGCCTTCCATCGTGGCCAGGTTGATGCTGTTGCGCACGTAGTCGGCGGCCAGGAACAGGTTGGGGATCTTCGTGGTGGCCTCCGGCCGGTCGGCCCACGAGCCGGTGGTGTTGATGAACAGGGGCTCGTCGTTGGCCACCGAGGGCGTGCCCTCGCCGGTGATCGCCGGGTCGACGAACCAGGAGTGCACCAGCGAGTCAGGCAGCACCGTCGCGCCGTTGGGCAGCGCGGCCCGCATCTGGGCCAGGCACTCCTGGACGATCTGCGGTCTCGTGCACTGCTTGGCGGTCTTGCCGAACAGGATGCCGGGGGTGTTCCAGTCGGACAGGTCGATGGACAGGCAGTCCTTCACGGTGCCGTCGCCGTAGGTCGTGGGGAAGTTGTTCTGCCAGAACTGCGCCTGGCTGATCGAGGTCAGCGCCCAGGGGGTGCCCGCGTAGATCAGGTGGCCCTCGGCGATCGGGCGCGGCTCCTTGAGGTAGATCATCACCCCGTTCATCCAGTCGGTGGTGAGGCCGGCGAGCCGGGCGAGCGCGGGGTCGGCCGCCTTCATGGAGGTGGTGATCAGCGGCTGGATCCGCTCGATCGGCAGGGCCAGCACGTAGTGGTCGGCGGTGACCGTGCCGGAGGCGCCTGACGGGTCGCTGACCTGCACGCCGGTGATGCGGCCGCCGGAGTAGGTGATGCCGGTGGCGGTCCAGCCGACCCGCAGGTCGACGCCGAGGCCGCCCAGGTAGCCGACCCACGGGTCGATGAACACCTCGTTGGTGGGGCCGTTGAGCACCTGGTCCGGCGGGCCGTACGGGCCGAGACCGAGGGCGCTGAAGGCCAGCGCCTCGAACATCAGGCCCATGGTGCGGGTGTTGGCCTTGTCGGGCTGGGCGGCCACCAGGGAGGCGGTGAACATCTTCACCAGTAACTCGCGGTAGCCCTCCGACATCCTGGAGGCCTTGATGAAGTCCGCGAAGCCCATGTTCTCCCACTGGCCGAGGCGGCGGCGGGGGCCACTGGTGGCGAAGGCGACCAGTTTGGAGATGAAGAACTCGACCTCGAGGATCGGCACTTCGCCTGCCAGCGTGGCCGCCGCGCGTAAGTAGTTCTTGAGGGAGTCGGGGGTGAGGACGCCGTCGATGCTGCCGGGCACCGGAATGTTGATCTCCCTGCCCCGGTAGGCGATCACCTCGAGGCTCGCGGACACGAGGTTGTCGCGTACGCTGCCGCCGCCCGCGCGTGGGATGCGGCTCATCGTGTCAGGGAGGTTCTGGTAGAAACCGGGGAAGAACCGGAATCCGTGTTCACCGGGCAGGTCACGGCGCCCGTCGGCGGCCGTGCCCGGCACCGGGATGCTGCGGCACTTGCCGCCGAGGGCCTTGCGTTCGTAGACCGTGACCTGGAAGCCACGCTCGGCCAGTTCCTGTGCGGCGCTCAGTCCGCCCATCCCGCCACCGAAGATCGCGACCCGCTGGCCGGCCGAGGCCGGCACCAGTGAGGGCGCCGCCGCTTTCGCCCCCGGCGCTCCCGCCAGAGGTCCCACCACCGCGCCCGCCGCCGCGGCCATGGAACCGGCGATCAGCTCACGCCGGCCGATCCCTGCCCGCGTGCCGCCCTGCTCCTGCTCAGCCATCGAACCTCCCGCATAACCGACACCTCTGTTGGTTCAGTTACGCGGAACGATGAAGCCCAGGATCGCTTCTGTCAATACGTGCTGTGCGTGAACGCAACCGATCACTTACCGGCGGGCTCGCCCGGCTCGGCGGGAAGCTGGGACAGCCCGCTCCACAGCACCCGCATGGCCGCCTCGACCAGGTCGGCGCGCGGCACCTCCGGATGCCTCATCCACCACTGGGCCAGCCCGTCGGTGCCGGTGATCAGCAGCTCGACCACCGCCTCGGTGATCAACGCGCCCGGATCGAGGCCCAGGCGGCTCAGGTCGCGGGCCAGCATCGCGGCCACCGCCCGGGTGCGGGCCTCCCTGATGCCCCAGCGCACGGCCTTGATCTCCGGGTCGTCCTCGTCGGTGCGGTCGAACAGCAGGCAGCGAGCCTCGGGCCGATCTTCGGCGAAGCTGAAGTAGGCGTCGAGGGTGGCGCGCAGGCGGTGGCCTGGGGACCCGGAGCCGGTGATCCGCGCGCCCACATGCGCGACCAGCAGGGCGTTCTGCTCCTGGAGGACCGTGATCAGCAGCACCCGCTTGGACGGGAAGTGGTCGTAGAGCACCGAGCGGGTCACGCCGGCCGAGGTCGCGATCTCCTCCATGGCGCTGGCGTGGTAGCCGCGGGCGGCGAACACGGCGAGCGCCGCCTCGGTGATGCGCGCCCGGCGCGCGGATCCCGCCATTCGCCTCTTCGGCTCCCTGACATCCACGCCCGCACCCTACCCGTTGACTCGCGGGATCCGACGGCTTACCGTCCACAATAACCGACACCCCAGTCGGTTACCCAGCCTGGAGGTCGGATGGCCGAGCGAGTCGACGTCGTCATCGCCGGGGCACGGTGTGCCGGATCCGCCACGGCGACCGCGCTGGCCCGGAAGGGCCGGCACGTGCTCGCCCTCGACCCGGCCCGCATCCCGTCGCCGACCGTCTCCACCCACCTGCTCTTCGCCGGCGGCGTCGCCGAGCTCTCCCGCCTCGGCGCGCTGGACCGCGTGGAGAAGATCGGCGCCCCGCGGCTGCCGCACGCCTTCATCGGTGGTCCCGGCCTCGCCGCGCGCGGCGAGTACACCCCCGTCGACGACCTCGACTACGGCCTGTGCGTACGCCGGGCGCCCCTGGACCAGGCACTCGTGGAGACCGCCCGGGAGAGCGGGGCCGAGGTGCGCGAGGGCCACCGCGTCAGCGGGCTGCTGTGGGACGGCGGCCGGGTGGCGGGAGTGCGCGCCCGCGACCACGACGGCAAGGACTACGAGGTGCGCGCGTCTCTCGTCATCGGCGCCGACGGCCGGCGTTCCACCGTCGCCCGGCTGGTCGGCGCCGCGCGCCCCCGCCTCACCCACCCGAACGGCAGGGCCTGCTACTACGCCTACTACGAGGACCCCCGCCAGGAGTGGCGCTCGACGGCGGCGATGTGGCTCACCGGTCGCGAACTGGGCAACGCCTTCCCCTGCGACGGCGGACTGACCATGGTGCTGCTGATGCCCCCGGTCGACCGCGTCGCCGACTTCCGGGGCAACCTGGAGGCCGAGTTCGACCGTACGGTGAGCCTGGTGCCGGGACTGGCCGAGCGGCTGGACGGTTGCGTCAGAGTCTCGAAGATCGTCAGCTCCGCCGAGCACCCGTCCTACTTCCGGAGCTCCACCGGACCCGGCTGGGCTCTGGCGGGCGACGCCGGGCACTTC
This sequence comes from Nonomuraea sp. NPDC048916, assembly GCF_040649575.1. Lineage (NCBI taxonomy): Bacteria > Bacillati > Actinomycetota > Actinomycetes > Streptosporangiales > Streptosporangiaceae > Nonomuraea > Nonomuraea sp. NPDC048916. Next base: position 307,990 of record NZ_JBEZFS010000003.1, on the reverse strand, counting down.
AAGGACCCGGTGACCGCCCAGGGCATCCGCGACGCCCTGCGCTTCGGGCGCCTGCTCGGCGAGGCCGCCGCCACCGCCCTCGACGATCCCGCCTCGCTCGACCGGGCCGTACGGGCCTGGGAACGCGGGCGGAACGTGGAATGCGTCCACACCTACCACTGGACCAACCTGCTGGGCAGGGGTGACGGCCTGGCCCATGTCCAGTTCGAGCTCCTCCGGGCGCTGGTCAACCGTCCGGCCGGGGTGCGCGAGGTGCTCGAGGTCTACTCCCGCCTGCGCGACCCCCGCGAGACGCTGGCCCTGCCCGGCCTGGCCGGTGCGACCCTGAAAGCCCTGCGCCTGCATCCTGACGCCCGGGCCGAAATCCTGACGGGCACCGCGCGAGCCGGCCGGGCTCTGGCCGTCTCGCATCTCGAGACCCGCCGCCTCCTCGCCTGAGCAGCCGCACGGCACACGAGGCACACGAGGCACCGGACACGAAAAGGGCCGGGCGCGATGGTCGCGCCCGGCCCTACTCAGAAGGATCCGCGGGAGATCCTGCGCCGGCGGCAGGATCTCCCGCGTCAGACCTCCCGGCTCAGAGCCCGGCTGAGGCGTTCGTTCGCCCGCCGGACCTCGCGCCGCGCCCGCTGCACGCGTCGGACGCGTGCGATCAGGCGCTGCTCCTCCGCCTCGCGGTGGAGCGTTTGTATTCGGTCGTTTACCAGATCATGGTAGAGATACGGCAGTTCGAAGCCTCTGGTGAAGTACGTGCTCATCTGTCTGTCTGCTTTCTCGTTCGATGGTGCGTGTTCAGGCAGCGACCGGGTGCTTCCGCGGGCGACCCCTGGGCCGCTTGCGGGGCACGATGGCTCCCCGGAGGATCAGCTCGCCACCCCAGACGCCCCAGGGCTCCTCGCGCTCCAGCGCGCGGTCCAGGCAGGCCTTCTGGATCGGGCAGCCGCCGCAGAGCGCCTTGGCGAACTCGACGTCCTCCGGCGACTCGGCGAACCACAGGTCGGGGTCGGTACGACAGGGGATCTTGGCTTCGTCGATCAGGTCCATGATCGTCTTCGCCCCCATCTTGTTTCTCCTTCTGATCGATCTTTTTGATCTTGTTCGGGCACCTCGTGGGTGGTGGGGGGATCACGGAAAACAAAGAAGCCGCGGATCCTGTGTGCGGATCCGCGGCCTGGGGGCTGCTCTTGTGCCGGTCAGGTTATGACCGGAGCATCCCTCCAGGGTTGCGGACCACGCATTCCACCCTTGGTGATCTGCCGGGTCGGCACTTCGGCGCCTGCGAAGAAGACGGGCGCGCTCTCAGCGCGGGCGCCCAGGTGGGCGAGCGCATAGGCGGTGGCCTGGCTACGGGCAGACTGGTGCTGCCGCAGTCTGGCCGGCCCATCGACGAGCCTCACCGAATTACGGCATGCGGACGTGAGCCACGGCGTGGCCGACACCTTGATGCTGATCACTGGGACTCACCTCCACTCTGGGACAGTCGGACAGGAGCGTCCGACTTGCTTGACCATGACCCTAAACCGGGAACCCGGGACCCGGCAACATATTTTCTACCTGCGATTTCATGACCTTGTGCGGCGAATCAAGGCTTCCTGGACGACCGAGACGACGAGGTCACCCGACGCGGTGAACATCTCACCCCGGGCGAGCCCTCGCCCCATGCCCGCCCACGGCGACTCCTGGGCGTAGAGCAGCCAGTCATCGGCCCGGAACGGCCGGTGGAACCACATGGCGTGGTCGAGTGAGGAACCCTGCACGTCGGAGGCGCCCCACGCCATGCCGTGGGCGAGCATGATCGTGTCGACCAGCGTGAAGTCGGACGCGTAGGCGGCCAGCACCACGTGCAGCAGCGGGTCGTCGGGCAGCTCGGCGTGGTAGCGGAACCACACGTTGGTCTGGGCGCTCTTCAGCGCGGGATTCCGGTAGGCCTCCCAGGTCAGCGGCGAGGCGTAGCGGGCGTCGACCGGGCGTGGCCGCGACAGCCAGTCGCGGTATTCGGGCGCGTCGCCGACCAGGCCGAACATCTGGTCCTGGAACATCGGCAGCGTCTCGGGATCGGGGACCTCCGGCATCACGGACGCCTGGTGCTCCACGCCCTCCTCGAAGATGTGGAAGGACGCGGACATCGTGAAGATGGCCTTGCCGTGCTGGATGGCCATGATCCGGCGGGTGTTGAACGACCGCCCGTCGCGCAGCCGCTCGACGTTGTAGACGATCGGGATGGACGGGTCGCCCGGCCTGATGAAGTAGGCGTGCAGCGAGTGCACGGTCCTGTCCTCCGGCACCGTGCGGCCGGCCGCGACCAGCGCCTGCGCGGCCACCTGTCCCCCGAACACGCGCTGGATGCGCTCCTCCGGGCTGCGGCCGCGAAAGATGTCGAGCTCGATCTGCTCCAGGTCGAGCAAGTCGAGGAGCTCCTTCAGCGCCTCGTTCACGGGTCCCCCTCGCGATAACCGTCTATTGGCAAGTCTGACTTGTCGCCCACACCACACCAAACTCGCCCAACGTATGATGGCGCGCCTTCATTTCGGTCCCGTTACGACGCGCGTCAGCCGCCGGCCGAACGGCAGAGCCCCAGGACCGCCTCGCCGTAGCGGTCGACCTTGACGCGGCCGATGCCCGCGATCGACAGCAGCTCCTGCTCGCTCGCCGGCACCCGCTCGGCGATCGCCTGCAACGTCACATCCGTGAAGACGACGTACGGCGGGACCTTGGCCTCCTTGGCGGCCGCCGTGCGCCACGCCTTCAGGCTCTCCAGCAGGGCCTCGTCGTAGTCGGCCGGGCAGGTGGCGCACCGGCCCAGCTTCTGCTCCGCGGCGGCCGTCAACGTCTTGGCGCACACCCGGCAGCTCACCGGGGCCGCGACCTGGCGGCGCTCGCGGGTGGCCGAGGCGGCTCGCGGCGGGGCGGAGGCACGACCGGTCAGGCCGTCGAGGAACCTGGACGGCCGGCGCCCCTTGCGCCCGCCGGGCGAGCGGGCCAGGGCCCATGACAGCGACAGGTGCTCGCGGGCACGGGTGATGCCGACGTAGAGGAGGCGGCGCTCCTCCTCGATCTGCTCGGGCGTCTCCGCGTAGATGATCGGGATCATGCCGTCGGTGAGGCCGACCAGGAAAACGGCGTCCCACTCCAGGCCCTTGGCGGCGTGCAGGGAGGCCAGCGTGACGCCCTCGACCGGCGGGGCGTGCTGCTCGGAGGCGCGGCGCTCCAGCTCGGCGACGAACTCCGGCAGCCCGGCCCCGTCGGCCGCCATGTCCTCGGCCAGGTCGGCCAGCGCCTTCAGCGACTCCCACTTCTCCCGTGCCTTGCCGCCGCCGGGTGGCTCCGGGGTGAGGCCGACCCCCGCCAGGATGTGGTGGACCTCCGAGGCGAGCGGCTCGCCGGACGCGGACCTGGCCGCGCCCCGCAGCAGGACGACCGCCTGGCGCACCTCCGGCCGCTCGAAGAAGCGTTCGGCGCCGCGCAGCACGTAGGGGATCTCCGCCTTCGACAGTGCCGACTCGTACGCCTCGGACTGCGAGTTGGTGCGGAACAGGACGGCGATCTCGCGCGAGGCGACGCCCCGGTCGAGCAGCTTCCTGATGGCGCGGGCGACCCCGGCGGCCTCGGCCGGCTCGTCGTCGTAGTCGTGGAAGACCGGTCTCGGCCCGTCGGGCCGCTGGGCGACGAGCCGCAGCCGGTGGGGCGACCTGCCCTTGGCGATGACCAGGTTGGCGAGGTCGACCACCTGCGGGGTGGAGCGGTAGTCGCGGACCAGCTGGATCACGGCGGCGCCGGGGTGCTCGACGGCGAACCCGGTCAGGTAGCGGGGGGTGGCGCCGGTGAAGGAGTAGATGGTCTGGTTGGGGTCGCCGACCACGCACAGGTCGTCGCGGCCGCCGAGCCAGGTGTCGAGCAGCAGCTTCTGCAGCGGGTTGACGTCTTGGTACTCGTCGACCACGAAATAGCGGTATTGGCCGCGGATCTGCGCCGCCACCTCCTGGTGCTCGGTCATCACCGCGGCGGTCAGCTCCAGGATCGTCTCGAAGTCGACCAGGTGCCGCTCGCGCCTGATCTGCTCGTACGTCTCGTAGAGAACGGCCACCTGGTCGGCGGGCACCGGGGGGGTGCGGTGGTGCTTGCCCGCGGCCGCGACGTAGTCTTCCGGCCCGATCTGGGTGACCTTGGCCCACTCCACTTCGGCCGCGATGTCCCGCAGCTCGGACCGATCCGGATTTTTCCGGATCCGGCGGCAGGCCTCCACCAGCACCGGCAGCTTGGACTCGATCACCGAAGGCGCCTCGCCACCGATCACCCGTGGCCAGAAGTAGGTGAGCTGCCGCAGCGCCGCCGCGTGGAACGTGCGTGCCTGCACCCCCGGCGCGCCCAGCGCGCGCAACCGCTGCCGCAGCTCGCCCGCCGCCCGCGTGGTGAAGGTCACGGCGAGCACGCTCGGCGCGTCGACCACCCCGCTGCGCACCGCGTGAGCGATGCGGTGGGTGATGGCCCTGGTCTTGCCGGTGCCGGCACCCGCGAGGACGCACACCGGCCCGCGCACGGCCTCGGCCACCTCGCGCTGCTCCGGATCCAGCCCGGTCAGCACGTCGTTCACGTCGCTCACCTGTCAATCCTCCCAGCCGGTGGCGGTGCGGTGCTCCATTCTGGCAACATGCCGCCCGTCGCCTCTTTCGGGTCGCCGAGATGCGAGAACTGGTCACTTCCCTCACAATGGGGCCCGACCATGTCCATGGGGAAAGGGAACGCTGTGCGATTTGCGGTTTCCGCCGGCGCGCTCGCGCTCGCAACCGTCGCGCTCACACCGGTGACCGCACACGCGACCATCGGGCCCACTCCCGGGCCCGAGGTGACGATGCCGACCGACCCGTCCGGACTGGGCGGCCTGTCGTTCGAGACGGTCTCCTACGCCTCGCAGCGCCGCCAGGACATGGACGTCTGGTGGACCTCCCAGGGCACGCAGCGCCCGGGCGTCTTCCTCGTTCACGGCGGCTGGTGGTCCAGCGGCGACAAGAGGGGCATGAGCGAGATCGCGCGGAGCTACGCCGAGCTCGGCTACACCGTCTTCAACATCAACTACCGGCTCACCAGCCAGGCGGCCTGGCCCGCGCAGCGCACCGACGCCCTGGCCGCGATCGCGATGGCCCGCAAGCACGCCGAGCGCTGGTCGTTCGACCCCAAGAACTACGTGGTGGTGGGTTTCTCCGCCGGCGGGCACATCGCGGGGGCGGTCGGCACCTACGGCGACGGCCTCAACGGGCTCAAGGGGGTCGTCGGGCTGTCCCCGATCGTCTCCCCGCTGCGCGCCTACTCCGACGGCGCGGCCAGCACCGACCCCTACAAGCGCAAGCTCCGCACGTCCGCGATCAAGCTGGCCGGCGGCTGCGCCCCCAAGGGCAAGTGCTCGCGGATCTGGGCCAGCATGGAGATCGCCTGGCACGCCAGCCGCAAGGACGCGCCGATGCTGACCATCCACTCGCAGGACGAGTTCGTCCCGGCCACGCACAGCCAGGTGCTCAAGGAGATGCTCGGCCAGGCCGGTGTGCCGGTGACGATCTTCACGATGCCCGGTGTGTCGCACAGCTCCGCCCTCTACCGCGAAGAGGGCGTGGCGGAGCGCGTGCAGCGGTGGATCGCCGACCGCATCGGTTAGGGATTACCAGGCCGTTCCCCGTTGTTGCACCGAACGCCTGTTTCCTTTGTCCTTTGGAGGGATTCACCGACATGGCGCTCACGGTCTACAGCACCACCTGGTGCGGCCCATGCAAGCGGCTGAAGTCGCAGCTGACCCGCGAGGGGATCAGCTTCGACGAGATCGACATCGAACGTGACCCGGACGCGGCTCAGTTCGTGATGAGCGTCAACAACGGCAACCAGGTGGTACCGACCGTGGTGATCGAGACCCCCCGGGGCCGGGTGGTGCGCACCAACCCCTCCGCTCGCGAGGTCAAGGCTCTGCTCGAAGCGGCCTGACCACTGAATAGAGCCCCCGGCTTCCGCCGGAGGCTCTAGTTGTTGGTTACCATGCCCGTGAGGACCTGGGTGGTTGAGTCACTCAGGTCCTCATATCAGTGAACGTGACTGTCCAGCTTCCGCTCGAGGCGCGCGATGTCGCTCTTGAGCTCGGTCCGCACCTCGGCGATGTCGCTCTTGAGCTCCGTCCGCACCTCGGCGATGTCGCTCTTGAGCTCGGTCCGCAGCTCGGCGATGTCGTCCTTGAGCTCGGTCCGAGTACTGCTGAGCTCGTTGCGCACGTCGATGATGTCACCCTTGAGCTCGACCACGGCGTTGGTGATGGCACCCGTGACCGCGTCGATGATCCGCCTTTCCGAGGCTTTGATCTTGTCATCCATCCGCACCTCGGTGGCGGCGTGCTGGATGGCCAACTTCTGACGCTCGAGATCCAGGATCTCTACGATGTGTGACTCGTTCATGTCCACGAGTTTACTCCTTCCGCTACCGAAGGTGTCTTCGAATTTACGCTAAGTGATGGTGGCTTACCAGTCTCCGGTCAGAGGGCCGCCGTACCAGGTTTCGATCAGGCGGCGGGCGATCGAGACCGCCGGCGGGAGGCGTAGCTCTCCTGAGCCGAGCGCGTCGGACAGCTCCGCGCGGGAGAACCAGCGGGCCTCGGCGATCTCCTCGGAGTCGAGGGTGAGCGTCGTGGACAGGGCGTCGGCGAAGAAGCCGAGCATGAGGCTGCGCGGGAACGGCCACGGCTGGCTGCCGAGGTAGCGTGGGTTGACGACGGTGATGCCGACCTCCTCCGCCACCTCCCTCACCACGGCGTGCTCCAGCGACTCGCCCGGCTCCACGAACCCGGCCAGGATCGACAGGCGCCCCTCCGGCCACTGGGGGCCCCGGGCGAGCAGGCAGCGGTCGTGCTCGTCGCGGATCAGCATGATCACCGCGGGGTCGACGCGCGGGAAGTGCTGGCTGGAGTCGTGCGGGCAGATCCGGATGTGGCCGCCCGCCATCACGTTCGTACGGCCGCCGCAGCGTGGGCAGAACTCGTGGGTCGTGTGCCAGGCGTCCAGCGCCACCGCGTAGACCAGGAGCCCCGCGTCGCGGTCGCCCAGCAGCCCGCCCGCCTGGCGCAGACCGGCGGGGACCGTCGCGCCGTCGGGCGTGTCGCGCAGGCCCAGCGGGACCGTCACGCGGCCGTTGACGTCGGCGGCCGGCCCACCGGGCAGCGGCGCGGCCACCGCGAAGTAGACGACGTCGCCGTCGACGCCCAGGAGGTAGCGCTCGCCGGGCGGCGCCTCCCGCGTGGTGAACAGCACCGCCCGCACCTCGTCGCCGACCCGCCTGACCAGCGTCTGGCCGTCGTGGACGACCAGGACCCTGCTCGTCGGCTCGGCCCAGGCTTGTTCCAGCCAGCCGTTGTCGGCCCGCAGCGCGGACGATCTGTCGATGGTGCCGCGTGCGAGCAGCAGCGGTCCGATGAGTTGCTCTGCCGCCCTGGTCTCCACAGGCCCACCCTTCCCTTTCCATGCCGTCCTTTGACCTCCTCCCCCTCCTCAACGAGGGGGACTCTCACCCTCACGGGTGAGGTTTCCTGCTTCACCGCCGGCCGCCCGCCAGGAAGGACTTCCCTTGAGGTCTCACGCCGGCTCCACAGGCGTTTCAGTTGTCCGCCAGCCCGGCGGCCAAGATGTTCCTCGCCGTGTTCACGTCCCGATCATGGGTCGCTCCGCAGGCGCACACCCAGGTCCGGACGTTCGGCGGCGGTTTGCCGCGCAGGGCCCCGCAGGCCGAGCACAGCTGGGAGGAGGGGAACAAGCGGTCCACCACCACGAGTTTCCGCCCGTACCAGGCCGTCTTGTACTCCAGCATGCACCGCAGCTCCCGCCAGGACGCGTCGGAGATGGCGCGCGCCGGCGAGTGGTGCTTGACCATGGTGCGCACGGTCAGGTCCTCGATCACGACCGTTTGGTTCTCACGGACGAGCCGAGTCGACAGCTTGTGCAGAAAATCACGGCGCCGATCGGAGATCCGCGCATACGCCCGGGCCACCTTCAGCCGGGCCTTGGCCCGGTTGGCGGAGCCCTTCTCCTTACGGGCGAGCATCCGCCGGGCCTTGGCCACCCGCCTGCGGTCGGCCCGCTCATGACGCGGGTTGACGATCTTCTCCCCGGTCGACAGCGTGACCAGAGCGCTGAGGCCCGCGTCCACCCCCACCACCTCTTCCACCGGGCGCAGCGGGGAGATCTTCTCCTCCACCGACAGCGACACGAACCAGCGCCCGGCCGCGTCCCTGCTCACCGTCACGGTGGACGGCTGCGCGCCTTCGGGAAGAGGCCGCGACCACACGATGTCCAGCGGCAGGTCCATCTTCGCCAGCGTCAACCGGCCCTCACACCAGCGGAACGCCGAACGGGTGTATTCCGCCGACAGGCGCGACTTCTTGCGGGACTTGAACGCAGGATACTCGGCCCGCTTGGCGAAGAAGTGGGCGAACGCCGCCTGAAGGTGGCGCAACGCCTGCTGCAACGGCACCGAGGAGACCTCGAACAGGAAGTCGTAGTCGCCGCTGCGCTTCCAGGCCGTCAGCGCCGCCGAGGACTCCACGTAGGAGACGCGCCGACCTTCCAACGCGTAGGCGCGAGTGCGTTCCTCCAGCGCCTTGTTGTAGACCAGGCGGACGCAGCCGAACGTCCGGGCAAGCTCTTCGGCCTGCTCAGAGGTCGGGTGGAAGCGGTACTTGTAGGCCCGCTTCACGATCCGTGACACGCCTCACACGATACTTCAAGATCGGCTAAATATCGCGCGTCTGTTCGATCCCGCGGGCGCCGTTCCGGCTCTACCCTGAAGGACGAGGCCTCCGGCTTGATGAGATTCGATGACCTCAGAGTTAGCCACCGATTACGGTATCCGGGCGGCGGGGTGATCTCTCAGGAGTTAGGATCTAGCGGTTAGGTTAGCCTTACCTGATCAGCGGGGGTGCCACGCGTTGCGGCTCTACATGACCGCGATCAAGCCGACCGATTCGGTGACCGACGGGTTCCTGCCCGCCGCGCGGGCCCTGGGCTGCGAGGTGACGATCCTCACCGACCGGCCGGACCGGCACCCCGGCGCGGTGGCCTGCGACGTACGCGACCCACGGGCCGTGATCGACGTGATCGCCGGTCTCGGCCGGCCCGACGCGATCTTCACCAACTCCGACCACTTGCAGGCCGAGACCGCGCTGGCCGCCGACTACTTCGGGCTCCCCGGAAAGGACTGGCGGGCCTGCCTGTCGGCCAAGAACAAGTTCCTGACCCGTCGCCGGCTCGCCGAGGCGGGCGTCGAGCGGGTCCGCTCGGTACGGCTGGCGCCGGGCGATCCCGTGCCTGACGACCTCCCCTACCCCCTGGTCGTCAAGCCGCGCGAAGGCGTGGCCAGCGAGGACGTGGTGCTGGTCGAGAGCGACCTGGCCGGGGCGGTGGCCGGGGTGAGGAAGCGCCGGCCCGGCGAGGCGCTGGTCGTGGAGGAATACCTGGAGGGGCCGCTGCGCACCCTCGAAACACTCGGCGACGGCGCCGGCCTGCGGGTGCTGGGCGGGTTCGAGACCACGCTCGGGCCGCTGCCCCACTTCGTCGAGGAGCGGCTGGACTGGGCCCCCGGCGGGCCGCACGAGCACGTGCTGGCCGCGCTGCGGGCGCTGGGCGTGGGCTTCGGCGCCTGCCACACCGAGTACGTCATCACGCCGGCCGGCCCGCGCATCGTCGAGGTCAACTACCGGGTGATCGGCGACCACTGCGACTTCCTGCTGGCGGACGTGCTCGGGGTGCCGCTGTTCGAGTGGATCCTGCGGGTGCACCTCGGGGAGCCGGTGCCGCCCGTGCCGGAGAGCTCCGGCTACGGCAGCGCGGTGAGCCTGGTCGCCGACCGGTCGGGAACGATCAGGTCGGCGCCCGGAGCGGAGTCGGTGGAGTCCGGGGACGTCCGGCTGTGGCACCGGCCGCTGCGGTCCGTGGGCGACGTCGTCCGGCGGACCCACACCAACCGCGACTATCTGGGCGTGATCCGGGCGGTGGGGCCCGACAGGGAGCGGGTCGAGGCCGCCGTGGGCGCCTACCGCGCGGCCCGGCCGTGGGTGGTCGGGTGAGCGAGCGCGAGTCGTACCTTGCGGCCCGTGTGCTGGACGCGCTGCTGCGGGAGGACTACGGGAGACTGTCGTCGCGGGTGAGCCGGAGCCGGGAGGGTGTCCGGGTGACGCTGGCCGGCGGGCGGACCGTGCGGCTGGCGCCCGGCGTGCTGTTCCAGGACTTCGTGGTGGCGCCGGAGGAGCGGCTGCGGCTGCGCGAGGTGCTCGACACCCTGGCCGAGGTCGCCGATCCGGCGGACGCTGAGGGGGTGGCCGCGTTCTCCGAGGAGTGCACGCAGGCGCTGGCCGCCTCGCGACTGCACGACGACCGGCTCGCCTCCGTGCTCGCCTCGGGGCCGTCCTACGAGTCGCTGGCCGCCTTCGCGGACCATCCGGTCTACCCGACGTCCCGCGCCCGGCTCGGGCTGTCCGCCTCGGAGTTGCTCGCCTACGCGCCGGAGTTCGCGCCCTCGTTCGAGCTGAGGTGGGTCGTGGTGTCGCGGGAGGCGCTGGCGCCGGGCTCCGCCGCCGCGCTCCCGCCCGACGTCGCGCCCGGTCTCGCCGCGGACGGGGTGTTGTTCCCGGTGCACCCGCTGGCCGTGGACGAGGTGCGGAAAGCCGGCGGGGTGCGGCTGCTGGAGGAGTCCCGGCTCACCGTGCGGCCCACCCTGTCGATGCGGACCGTCGAGGTCGGCCCCCGTACGCATCTCAAGCTGCCCCTGCCCACCAGCACCCTGGGTGCGCGCAACCGCCGCTCCATCAAGGCCGGCACACTCGAGGACGGCGCCCGGGCGGAGCTCCTGCTGCGCCGGCTGGCCGACCCCGACGTGCTGCTGGCCGACGAGCAGACCTACGCGCACGCCGGCCACGAGTACCTCGCCTGGATGGTGCGGCGGCTGCCCGAGGGGACGATCGTGCCGGTGGCGGCGCTCAACGTGCCCGGAGTGCGGGCCGAGCTGGGCGAGGTGCTGCCCGGCTATCTGCGCGTGCTGCTGCGCTGGCACGTGCGGCTGTTCGTGCGCTACGGCGTGGCCCTGGAGGCGCACCAGCAGAACCTGTCGCTGGTCTTCCACGAGGGCCGGATGCGGCTGCTGGTCAAGGACAACGACGGGCTGCTCGCCTCCCCCGCCCGGCTGGCCGCGGCCGGGATCGAGGCGCCGGCCTTCGCCGACCGGCGGATGCTGACCGACGACCCCCACGCGCTGGCCGACGTGTTCGTGACCATCACCCTGCACCTGGCCGCCGCCGCGGTCGTCTTCGGCGCCCTGCCGCACCGGCGGGCGGCGGCCCTGCTGCGCGACACCCTCGCCGAGGCGCTCGACGAGCACGGCGGCGACCCCATGGCCAGGTTGCTGCGGGCCAGGACACTCGACGCGGCCAGGCTCACCGGCAAGTCCATGCTCACCGCCGGGACCCTCGTGGCCAAGGAGCGTTCCGGAGCGCTTGACATCAACAAGTTCTACGGCACCAGCGGGCCCAACTATCTGAGGAGAGCTTGAATGCACGGTCTGGTCCTCGACGCGCCCGCCACGCTGGCCGAGGAGGCGACGCTGGCGGCCCTGCTCCGCTGCTGCGTGCGGGAGGTGGCCGGCCCCCGGGGGCTGGTCTGGCCCGCTCCGCCGTACCTTCTGCTCAGGGTGGCGGAACGGTTGCTGCGCGTCCGCACCCACGGCGGCGCGGCGCTGCGCTTCGACGGGCCGGCCGAGCGCCTCGACAACGGCGCCTGGCACCCGCTGACCTCCGGCGAGCTGGTCCGCCTCGCCGAGGCCGAGCTGTCGGGCGGGCTGCCCGCCGCCCACAACGGGGAGTTCGCCCGGCAGGTGGCGGCCAGCAGGGCGGCGGTGGCCGCGATCCTCGCGGCGAGGGCCGGGGCCGAGCCGCCCGCCGACCCATGGCTGGCCTCCGAGCAGGCCCTGGTCTACGGGCACCCGTTCCATCCCAGCCCCAAGGCGCGGGGCGGTGACGAGCACGACTGGCTGCGTTACGCGCCCGAGGCCCACGCGGAGTTCCCGGTGCGGCTGCTCGGGGTGCGCGAGGACATGCTCGCCGAGGAGGGGGACGCGTCGGCGCTCGACGCGCTGGGCGAGGCGCCGTCCGGCTACCTGCTGCTCCCGGCGCACCCGTGGCAGCTCGATCTGCTGCGCCCGGCGTTCGGGGCGGAGCTGGCCGACCTGGGTCCGGGCCCGGATGTGGTGCCCACCTCGTCGGTCCGCACGGTGTACGCGGCGAAGGCGGGGGCGTGCCTGAAGTTCAGCCTGGACGTCCGGATCACCAACTGCGTGCGGAAGAACGCCTGGTACGAACTGGCCGGGGCGGTGGAGCTGACCTCGCGGCTCGGCCCGGTGTTCGACGAGGTGTCCGCCAGGCTGCCGGGCACGCGATGGCTGCCCGAGCCCGGCTACCGCTCGGCCGCGCTCGGCACCCGGCTGCTCGAAGGGCTGGGCGTGATCGTCAGGGCCAGCCCGTGGTCGGTGTGCTCTCCCGGCGTGGTGCCCGTCCTGGCCGGCGCCCTGGCCCTCGACGCGCCGGCCCGCGACCCGCTCGCCTGGTGGACGGCGTACGTCTCCGTGGTGGCGCTGCCCGTGCTGGAGCTGTACTTCGCGCACGGCGTGATCCTGGAGCCCCACCTGCAGAACGTACTCGTGGGCCTGGACGACGCCACGGGCCTGCCCGTCGAGGCGGTCTTCCGCGACCTGGAGGGCACCAAGCTGGCCGCGGGCCGCCACGACCTCGGCGGCATGGCGTCGCGCGTGGCGCAGGCGCTGACCTACGACGCCGAGCGCGGCTGGGCCCGGGTGGTCTACTGCCTGCTGGTCAACCACCTCACCGAGATCGCCGCCACGCTGGCCGCGCCGCACGGCGACGAGCTGCTGCGCGAGCTGTGGCGGGCGGCCCGCGAGATCCTCGCCCGGCACGCCGCCGACCTCGGCTGGCCGCTCCCCCTGTCCAACCTGCTGGCCGGCGACCCGCTGCCCGCCAAGGCCAACCTGAGCGTCCGCTGGGCCAGGGCGGCCGACCGGTCCGCCGGCTATGTTCCGATCGCCAATCCCTTCGCATGATCAGCCCGAGCGTCCGGGCCGCCGCCCTCCGGGCGTCCGGCGTCCCGGCCTACGTCTACGACCTGTCCGCGCTGGACGAGCACGCCGCCGAGGTACGGAGGGCGCTGCCGCACATCGAGCTCTACTACGCCGTCAAGGCCAACCCGGACCCCGAGCTGCTCCGCGTGCTGGCCCGGCACGTGGACGGCTTCGAGGTGTCCTCGGGCGGCGAGCACGCGCACGTCGCGGCGCTCCTCCCGGGCAGGCCGCTGGCCCTGGGCGGTCCCGGCAAGACCGACGCCGAGCTGCGGCTGCCCTGCCACCGCCTGCACGTCGAGTCGCCCAACGAGCTGCGCCGCCTCCTCGCCACCGGCCGGGAGGCCGACGTGCTGCTCCGGGTCAACCCCGACCTGCCCGTCGAGGGAGCCGCGCTCACCATGAACGGGCCGTTCGGCATGGACGAGGCCGGCGTCGAGGAGTGCCTGCCGCTCTTCACCGACCGGGTACGGCTGCGCGGCCTGCACGCCCATCTGGCCAGCGGCCTCGACGCCGCCCGGCTGCTGGGCCTGGCCGAGCGGCTGCTGGACACCGACCACGCCGAGGTCAACCTGGGCGGCGGCATGGCCGTGGACTACGCGGCGCCGGAGGCGAGGTTCGACTGGGCCGGCTACGGCGGCGGGCTGGCCGGGCTGCGGCGGGCGGGGCAGCGGGTGCGGGTGGAGCCGGGCAGGGCGCTGACCGCCTACTGCGGCCACTACGTGACCACGGTCGTGGACGTGAAGCGGGTGCGCGGCCAGGCGTACGCCATCCTGCTGGGCGGCACCCACCACCTGCGCACGCCGGTCACCAAGGGCCATGACCAGCCGTTCACCGTCCTGCCCACGGGCGACGGACCGGGCGTGACGGACGAACCGGTCACGCTCGTCGGCCAGCTGTGCACCCCGAAAGACGTCTTCGCCCGAAATATCGTGACCTCGGTTCGAATGGGGGACACGGTGGTGTTCGCGATGGCCGGGGCCTACGCCTGGAACATCTCCCACCACGACTTCCTGATGCACCCCCACCCGGAGTTCCACTACGTCTGAGGGCCGACCGGCACCGCCTCGATCAGCGCCACCAGGCCGTCGGCGTCGAGCAGGTCCACCGGGCGGACGGTCCGGTTGGCGCGTACGTAGTGGAAGGCCGCGCCCACCCGGTCGAGGGTCACCCCCGCGAGGTGCGACCAGGCCAGGCGGTAGGCCGCCAGCTGCACCGTCGCGGCCTTGGCCCCCTTGCCCTTCGGCGGCTCGCCGGTCTTCCAGTCGACCACCTCGTAGCGCCCGCCGGGCAGCTCGAAGACCGCGTCCATCCGGCCGCGCACCAGCCGGTCGGCGATCATGGTCTCGAACGGCACCTCCAGGTCGAGCGGCCGGCGTTCAGCCCATTCGCTCCGCTCGAAGAGCTCCTGCAGCTCCGCCAGACGCACGTCGGCCTCCTCGGCCTCCTCACGGTCCAGGTCGTGGAGCTCGAAGTCGTCGAGCAGCCGCTGCTGATCCCAGCGCGACTCCAGCCACCTGTGGAACGAGGTGCCCCGGCGGGCCAGCGGCGCCGGCTTGACCGGGACCGGGCGGCGGATCCGGCGAGCCAGCTCGCGAGGGTCGGCCGCCAGCGTGACCAGCGACGACACGGTCAGCCTGGACGGCAGCCCGACGGTCGTGGCGCCGCGCCGCCGGTGCAGCTCCCGCTCGCGCAGCAGCAGGTCGGTGTCGCGCTCCCAGGCCCGGACGCGTTCCTCCTCGAACGGGCGCAGCGGCTCGTCCTCGGCCGGTTCCAGGTCGCCCGCCAGCGCGCCCTCCACCAGGCGGGCGCCGTCGAGCACCGACTCGTACCGCAGGCCCTCGGGCGTGACCGGCCAGACGGCCGCGGCGGGCTCGGCCAGCAACGGGTTGGTCGCGCCGTCGGCCAGGGCGGGCGCCCAGAAGGCGACCCGGTCGGCCGTGTCGCGGATCTCCAGGAGGAAGTCGGACGGCTCCAGCGGCTTGGACGCGGTGCCCCAGCGGTAGCCGGAGGCGATCAGGTGGTAGTGCGCCCTGGTCACGGCCACGTACGCGAGCCGCCGCTCCTCCATGAGGTCGCGCTCGCGGCAGCTCTCTTCGAACGCCGCCAGCTCCTCCTTGCTCAGCCCGGTCAGGCGGGGCAGGTCGCCGGCGTCGCCACGCAGCGGATAGGGCAGCTTGCGCGGATTGTCGGTCCAGCGACTGTTGGTGACCGGCGTGGCGGGGAAGATGCTGCCGCTGGCGATCGTGCCCTTCGAGCTGACCAGCTGCGACAGGCCCGGCACGACCACGACCGGCCACTCCAGACCCTTGGACGCGTGGACGGTCATCAGCTTGACGCTGTTGCTCTCGCCGACCCGGCCCGCCTCCAGCCCGAACTCCTCGCTCTCCGCCGCCTGCAGATAGGCCAGGAACGCGCCGAGCGTCGGATCCTCGGAGTCGCCCGCGAACCGGGAGGCCGCGTCGAGGAACGCGTCGAGGTCGGCCCGGGCGGCGAAGGCGCTGACCGTGCCTCCGCGCGCGGCCACCTCGATGTCCAGGCCCAGCCTCCGCTCCACCTCGGTGATCAGGTCGGGCAGCGGCTGACCGGTGTGCGCCCTGAGCTGGCGCAGCTCGTGGGCCAGCGCCACGAGCCGGGTCCTCGCCAGCGGCGAGAACGACTCCAGCCACGCCTCCCGGTCGGGCAGCTCGTCGAGGGCGTCGACCAGGCTGCCACGCTCCTCGGACAGGTCCGCCACCACCTGGTCGAGCGGGTCCTGCTCCCGGCGGCCCTCGCGCGGCTCGCGGTTCAGCTCCCTGGCGTACTCGCCCAGCACCCGCAGGTCGGCGGGCCCGATCCGCCAGCGCGGCCCGGCCAGCAGCCTGGCCAGCGCGTCACCCGCCGTCGGGTCGTAGAGCACCCGCAGCGTGGCCACGATGTCGTTGACCTCCGGCACGGTCAGCAGGCCCCCCAGGCCCACCACCTCGACCGGGATGTCACGCTCCTCGAACGCCCTGCGCAGCGCCGGAAACTGCGACCGCCTCCGCGCCAGGATCGCCACGTCCTGCGGTTGCAGGGCCGGCGTCTTCTTGCGCTCGCCGTCGCCCCACGGCAGCCCGTCGGGTGCGACCTCCTGGCCGAGGATCGCGGCGACGCCGTCGGCGATCCACTTCGCCTCGTCCTCGGCAGTCTCGTGGAAGGCGCAGGTGACGCGGCCACGGTCGACCCGGTTGGCGCCGGGGACGAGCACCGGCACCTCGCGGGCCTCCATGCGCAACGGCAGCTGGACCCGGGCGGCGACGTCGAGGACCCGGTCGCCGTTGCGGAAGCTGACGCCGAGCTGCCGCACCGGGGCCGGATCGCCGGCGCCGGTGCGGAAGTCGGACGGGAACCGGCGCAGGTTGCCCGCCGAGGCGCCGCGCCAGCCGTAGATCGACTGACAGGGATCGCCCACCGCCGTGACGGGGTGGCCGTTGCCGTACAGGCTTCTGAGCAGGACCAGCTGGGCGTGGCTGGTGTCCTGGTACTCGTCGAGCAGCACCACCGCGAACCGGGAGCGCTCGATTTCGCCGACCTCCCTGTGGTTGGCGGCGATCCTGGCGGCCAGCGACATCTGGTCGCCGTAGTCGATGACCTCCCTGGCGCGCTTGAGCCGTTCGTACGCCTCCACCAGCGGCAGCAACTGCTCCCTCGCGGCCTGTACGGTGCCGGGCTTGCGCTGCGCGAGCGTGATGCGGCCCGGGAGCCCGGCCTGGCGCTCCGCCAGCCACTTCCCCACCCGCCGCACGTCGGCGGCGGTGCGCAGGTGCTCCGACAGCTCACCCGCGAGCTCCAGCACGGCTGCGGTGACCGACGGCGGGCCCAGCTCGATCCGGTCCATCGGCCCGTCGTACATGGCCACCACCCTCGACGCCAGCTGCCACGAGACGGCCGGCGTCACCAGACGCATGGTCGGCTCCAGCGCCTCGCGCAGCGCGTGGTCGGTCACCAGGCGCGCCGCGTAGGCGTGGTAGGTGGAGACGGTCGGCTCCTCGTCGAGCAGCCCCGGCTCCACCAGGCCGGCCTCGGCCAGCCCGGCCAGTCGTTCCCGCACCCGGGTGGCCAGCTCGGCGGCGGCCTTGCGGGTGAAGGTCAGCCCAAGCACGTTCTCCGGCCTGACCATGCCGTTGGCGACCAGCCAGACGACCCGGCCGGCCATGGTCTCGCTCTTGCCCGAGCCCGCGCCCGCCATGACGACCATCGGTTCGAGAGGGGCCTTGATGACCTCGGCCTGCTCGGGGGTCGGCGGCAGGACGCCGAGCTTCGCGGCCAGCTCGGCGGGGTTCAGCACACCTGACCCCCGTTGTCGTTGACCGGGCAGCTGGCCCTGGCCGCGCAGGTGCGGCAGCCGTCGTTGACCTTGGCCTGGAAGAACGGGCCCGACATGCCGACCGCGACGGTGTCGACCAGGTCTCTGGCCCAGCCGGGGTTCGGGTCGTCGGCCAGCGCGCCCTGCTCCTGTTCGAGCGCTTCCCTCTTGCCCGCCGCCTTGCCCAGCTGGACCAGCGCGGCCCCGCCCGGCTCGGTCATGCCGTGCCTGGCGAACGCGCCGAGCAGCGCGGCCAGCTGGTAGACGCCGAGCTGGGGATGGCGGTCGAGCTCGCCGGCCTTGGGCTTGGAGCCGCCGGTCTTGAGGTCGATGATCACCGCGCGGTTCTCCGAGTCGCGCTCCACGCGGTCGACCCGGCCCTTGATCTGAACGCCGTCGCTCACGGTCGCGATGAAGGCCTCCTCCAGCGCGACCAGCTCGCGAGGGTTCTCCTTGTGCCAGCGCAGGAACTTGCCGATCATCTGCTCGGCCACCTGGCGCTGCTTGCGGTTGAACCACACGCCGCCGAAGTCGAGCTCGTTCCAGATCTCGTCGAGGCGCTCGCCCAGCAGGTCCTCGTTCGGCAGGTCGGTCGCGGCCAGCACGGCGAGCGCGTGGATGACCGTGCCGAGCCCCTGGGCGGAGCTGGTGCCGGCCGCCCCGACGGCCGTCTCCAGCAGCCAGCGCAGGCCGCACTTGCTGAAGCTCTCGACCGCCGACGGGGAGATCCTGACGATGTCGTCCGGCCAGCTCAGGGGGCGGTCGTCGGTCATGGTCGTGAGGGCGTACCAGTCGTTGGGGTGGGCGCCCTGGACTCCGGCGGCGGCCAGCCGGGCGAGCTGCTGAGCCGCCTTCTGCCGGACTTTTGCTGACTTAGTGGGATCGGTCACCGCGCTCCGGAGGTCGGCCACGAGGGCCGACATGTTGAGCCACCGCGCCCGGTCGTCCACCGTGGCCGTGTCGACGGCCCCCGGCATCAGCTCGCTCAGGAACCTGGACGGCCGCTCGTCGGTGTCCTCGCCGCCCACCGCCGTGACGACCAGCCTCTTCCTGGCCCGCGTCGCGGCCACGTAGAACAGGCGGCGCTCCTCGGCCAGCAGCTTGGAGGCCAGGGACGCCGCGCTGGGCCGCGCCCCCTCCACCACCTCGACCAGATCCTCCACGCCCAGCATCGAACCCCTCAGCCGCAGGTCGGGCCAGACGCCCTCCTGCACCCCGGCGACCACGACCACATCCCATTCGAGCCCCTTGGACCGGTGCGCGGTCAGCACCCGCACCGCGTCGCCGTCGGGCGCCCGCTCGGCCAGCGTGTCGCCCGGGATCTCCTGCGAGGCCAGGTCGTCCAGGAACACCTCGGGACCCGCCTTGGGCATCCTGTCCACGAACCTCGCCGCGTGATCGAACAGCCCCACCACCGCGTCGAGATCGCGGTCGGCCTGCGCCCCTCTGGCGCCCCCTCCCAGGCTCAGCTCGGTCCACCGCTCGGCCAGCCCACTGGCCTGCCAGACGGCCCACAACACGTCCTCGGCGGTGCCCTGCCGCCGTACGGCCTCGCGGGCCGTGGCCAGCAGCCCGGCCACCCGCTCGGCGGGCAGCGCGATGTGCGGCTCCACCCGCGTGAGCTCCCGCACGTCCTTCACGGCCGCCACCAGCAGCTCCCCGGACGAACGCACCCTCGACGGGTACGCCGCCTCCCCCGGGACGGCGCCGTCCTCATCCAGTGCGGCCGCCTCGTTCTCGGCGATCTTCAGGGCTCGGCGGAGGCGGCGGACGCCGATCATGTCCGTGCCGCCGAGCGGGCCGGTCAGGAGCTCCTCCGCCACGCCCTCGTCGAGCTCGCCGGGCTCGAGAGCCACCCTGAGCATCGTCAGCAGGGGCCGCACGCCCGGCTCCTGCGCGATCGGCACCTCGTCGCCCGCCACCATCGTGGGCACGCCGGCACTGACCAGGGCCCGCCTCAGCAGCGGCACCTGCCGGGTGGCGGATCGCACGAGCACCGCCATCCGATGCCACGGCACCCCGTCGATCAGGTGAGCCCGGCGCAGCGTGTCGGCCACGACCGCCGCCTCCTGGCTGGTGCTGTCGGCCAGCAGCACCCGCACCTCGCCGGCGTCAGCCTCGGCCAGCGGCACCAGCTCCCGATGCCCGTGCACCCGCCGCTCCCCGGCTCGCGGGGAGTCGTCCCAGGAGGTGGGGGCCGGGACGGCCTGAGAGTCCAGGACCGGGACACCCGGAAGGTCGGGGACTGGGACGGCCGGAAGGTCCGGAGCCGGGACGGCCGGGGACTTCGGAGCCAGAACGCCCGGACGGGCCGGGGCCGGGACGGCTGGGGAATCGGGGAGGGGGGCGGCGGGGAGGCGGGTGGCTATGCGACGGGACGCCTCCAAGAGGTCGGGACCGCTGCGGCGGCAGACGCGCAGGGCCAGAACCGGGGCGTCGCGCCCGTCCAGGGTGCGGAACCGTTCCGGAAATTTCAGGATCCCGCGCACGTCGGCCCCCCGGAACCCGTAGATCGACTGGTCGGGGTCGCCGACCGCGACCAGGTCGCGCCCGTCGCCGGCCAGTTGCTGCAACAGGAGCTCCTGCGCCGGGTCCGTGTCCTGGTACTCGTCGACGAACACCACATCGTGAGCCGCGCGTTCCCTGCGACGCACCTCGGGATCGGCCAGCAGCGCCGCCGCGGCCCTGATCAG
The DNA here is from genome assembly GCF_040649575.1 of Nonomuraea sp. NPDC048916. NCBI lineage: Bacteria > Bacillati > Actinomycetota > Actinomycetes > Streptosporangiales > Streptosporangiaceae > Nonomuraea > Nonomuraea sp. NPDC048916. Next base: position 287,833 of record NZ_JBEZFS010000003.1, on the reverse strand, counting down.
CTCGGCGTAGTCCAGCGCCGGCTCCGGATCGAGGTCGAACCGCGCCTGGTAGCGCAGCGCGAACCGGCCGACGGCCACCCAGTCGGCCCTGCCGTGCCGTCTGCCGAGCTCCTCCACGCGCTCCCCGTCGAGCCCGCGCTCGTTCGCCCGCGACAGGAAGTCGCGCAGCTCCTCGGCGAACCCGCGCGTCTTCAGCGGCTCCCGCAGGGAGGCCGGCCAATCGGGGGCCCCGTCCTCGAGCTCACCGTGCAGCAGCCGCCGGACCTCCAGCAGTTGCTCGGGGCCGGTGAGCAGACGCGGCGGCGGCTCCCCGGCGAGCACCGCCTCCCGCCGGAGCAGGGAGTAGGCGTAGCTGTGGAAGGTCAGGGCCAGAGGGGTTCTGGTCGTGCGGCGGAGGCGGCCGGTGACCCGCTCACGCAGCTCTCCCGCGGCCTTGCGGCTGAAGGTGAGGATCAGCACCCGCTCGGGATCGACCCCGCGCCGCTCGATGCGCTCGACCACGGACTCGACCACGGTCGTGGTCTTGCCGGTGCCGGGACCCGCGAGGACGAGCAGCGGGCCGCTCTGGTGCCGGACCACGGCACGCTGGTGCTCATCGAGCACAGGGGCCTCAACGGGTCCCCCGCCCCCACGTCGCACCAGCCGCCAGGTCTGACCACTCACAACACTAGATTCCACCAGACCACAGGGGTAGATCGTGCCGAGTTGACCGGTCTCCTCGCTGAATCCGCCAACGATATCGAGGCAAATATCCAAGTTCTCGCCGACACGCCGCCCAGAACCGTACACCTGCGCCCCCTTTGGCGCGGTCCGGCTCGATGACAGACCGTGGGCTCGGCCGGCGAGTGGACACTGATGCCTGACGACAGCTCTGCCAGACGACAGCCGACTCCTCGACGAGCCAGGCGAGACCCCGCTGATCAGCAACCCCACGTCGACTGGGCGGCGTCGGAGGTCTGACGCGGGCGGCTACGAGAAGAGGTGGTCGACGACCCGGGCCGTGGCCTTGCCGTCGTCTCGGGGGGCGAAGGTGGCCCGGAAGGCGTCGTAGCGGTCGGAATGGGCGGCCGCCACCTCGTCGATCGACCGCAACGCCTCGATCACCTCGGCCGAGGTGGACAGCAGCGGCCCCGGCGCGGTCTCCGGCAGGTCGAGGTAGAGCCCCCGCTTCGACGCGTACTTCGCCAGGTCGTAGCCGTAGAAGACGATGGGCCGGCCGGTGGCGGCGAAGTCGAACATGACCGAGGAGTAGTCCGTGACCAGCACGTCGGTGACGAGCAGGAGATCAGCCATATCCGGATAAGTCGTGACGTCGCGGGCGATGTCCGGGACCGCCGGCACCGCCTGCATCGGATGCCCCCGCACCAGCAGCTCGTGGTCGGCGCCCAGGGCCTCCCGCGCCTTCGCCAGGTCGAGCTTGACCATGGCGTTCTTGCGGTCGTAGTCACGCCAGGTCGGCGCGTAGAGCACCACCCGCTTGCCCTCGGCCAGCCCCAGCCGCTCGCGCACGGAGGCCGCGAGCCGGTCGCGGTCGGGAGAGGAGAGCACGTCGTTGCGCGGCAGCCCGCTCTCCAGGACCTCGCCCTGGTAGCCGAACGCCCGGCGCAGCACCGGCGTGGCCCACGGCGACTGCGACAGCAGCACGTCCCAGCCGCGCACCTCGGCCACCTGCCGGTGGTAGACCGGCGGGCGGGGGTCGCGGGCCATGTGGGGCTGGTCGTTGCCGATGTGCTTGACCGGGGTGCCGTTCCACGTCTGCAGCACCACCTGGTCCTCGCGGGAGCGGAACCAGACGGGCAGGAAGGCGTTGGTCACGATGTGGCGGGATCTGGCCAGGGCGGCGTGGTGCTCGCGGCTGCCCGCGCGCACCACGGTCGCGCCACCGGGCGGGACGAACGCGCCGTCCTTGACGACCCAGATGTGCTCGCGGTCGTCGCCCCGGCGCAGCCGCTCCTCGTAGATGGCCCGGACGCTGTCGGCGTAGAGGCGCCCGTCGTTGGCCACGTAGACGGTGGCGTCGTTGAGCGGCTCCGTGCGCTGCGCCGGGTAGAAGACGCGCCGCAGCACATGGGTGCCGGCCACGCCCTTCTCGTCGGCGGGGCGGGCCTCCTCGACGGTGACCACCGGCACGTCGAAGCGGGTGGACACCATGCGGTAGGCCCGGCCGTCGAACGTGCGCGGGTCCTCGTCGAGGCCGGGCAGCGCCGCGTGGTCCATGCGCAGCGGGACGATCTCGCCCGAGGGATGGCGGATCGACATGTTCCAGGTGCCGGACGACAGCGGGACCGCCTCACCGAAGCGGTCCATGGACGCGGGCGCGAGCCGTACGGAGAACTCGTCGCCCGAGCGGTCCATGGGGATCCAGTAGCACAGCCCCGAGCGGTGGCGCAGGGTCACCACACGCGGCCCGGCGGCGTCGGGGTAGCGGCCGCGCAGGACCAGCGACTCGCCCTCCCACACCGCCGAGGTGATCACCGGGCGGATCCGGTGGGCGGACACGATCACGCGGTCGCGGCGGTCGCCGAGCACGGTGATCTCGCGGTCGCCGGACGGCGCCCGGATCTCTCCCGAATCGGCGAGCATGACGGACGCGGCGGGGTCGCCCTTGGGCTCGACCCAGAGCCGCCGGCCGTCCTTCTCCTGCAGCAGGGCCGGGACGGCGAGGCCGACCAGGACCTCGGTGCCGTTGGCGACGGGGGTGAACTCGGCGGCCATGCGGTGCCCGCCGAGGCGGGCGTGCCCCTTGGTGACCGTACGGCCGGGCAGGAAGATCCTGAGGTCGAGGCGGTCGCCGTGGACAGAGGCCTCGGCCAGCTCGGCCCGGTTGGGCTGGAGCACGATCTGCAGGGCGCGGTCGGAGGTCCAGACCGGCCTGGCCCACAGCCCGGGCCGCAGCTTGCGCCCGGCGGGCCGCTCGGGGCGGCCGATCGACGAGCCGCGCAGCAGGCCGGTCGCCCTGGCGCCGCGGCTCCAGAACACGATCTCGGCGCGCCACGTCGTCGCGTCGCGGACGGCGGGCCGGTGGCGCATGCGCCGCCGCACGGCGGAGACCAGGCCGCGCACCGCGCCGCGCCAGCGCAGCGCCAGCGGGCTGAGGTCGGCGGAGAACCCGGACCAGTCGTAGTTACAGCCCGGCTCGCGGGCGCCGTGTGTGGCCTCGGGCTCGAACACGCGGCGGGTGCGCAGGCGCACGGGCGGCAGCCAGCGCGGCCCGCGCAGCACCACGGTCGCCCAGTTGAACCGGCGGCTGCGCACGGACAGCCCGGCGAGGTAGGCGAACCCGGTGATCCGCAGCTTGCCGTCGATCCACTGGATGTCGTCGATGTGGGTGACGGGCACCAGGTCGGCGCGGCGCAGCCGGAACAGGGCGGGCGGGAGCTCGTCGCGGAACGGCAGGTCGGCGTACCAGCGCAGGCCCTTGCGGATCCGCTTGGACGGCTCGGCCGCGGCCGCCACGACCGTGGTCAGCGTGTCGCCCTCGACCAGCTCTTCGTCGGGCCGGTGCTCGATCAGATGGCAGATGAGCCGCCGGGCGACGGGCAGCTCGCGCTTGACGCCGGCGTCGACGGCCGCCAGATAGGGGCGCACCAACGTGAGCAGCTCGCGCCTGCGGGGCACGCCGCGCTTGACCGCGAGGTCCATGCGGGCGCCCAGCGGACCGCTGAGCACCTCGCTGTCGAACGCCGCGTCGCGACCGCCAGGCCCCACGGCCCGCATGACCGCTTCGAGTGACTCACCCCGATCGCAGAGGTCCTGGACAGCCTTCAGGCGGTCGGCGGCAAGGTCGCCGCCCTGGCTCTGGGCTGTAACGCCGGTGGCCATCGGGGGACCGCCTTTCGGACCGCCATCACTGTTCAGCCCATGCTAAGGGGAGTCATTTGCCACGGATCCGTCAAGTAGACGAATCCGCAGGTCAAACACCTTCCTGAAAATCCCCTGAACGCCCGCTCCACCGGGCCCGCCGCATGTCGACACGATCACCGCGCAGAGGGGTGCCTTCGTCCCTCCAGTGGACCAGGCAGCGTTGCTCGTGGTCAGGGGCACCCGTGCCGTCGGCGTGGACGACCCGCCACCAGGGCACACCGCCGCCCCACGTCGACATGACCCGCCCGACCTGACGCGGCCCGCCTTCGCCGAGATACTCGGCGATGTCGCCGTACGACATCACCATGCCCGGGGGAATGGACTCCACCACCTCGAGCACGCGCTCGGCGTAGGGGTTCACGGGCTCCACTCGGCCGGACCGGCCTCGATGATCTCGTCGAACTTGCCCATCTCCATCGCGGTGCCGTCGGCCAGGACCTCCAGGACGCCGTCGCGCAGCGCGTAGGTCTCGCCGTCCTCGCCGATGAGCCGGGCGCCGAGCAGGGAGGCCAGCCTGACGAGCTGGGCCACCTGCCAGTCGGAGCCGGGCTCGCCGATCACCTGATCCTGCCAACGCCCCACGGCGTGTGCGCCGCCGCCGTGCCTGGCGACGATTTCGTGCGATCCGCGCAGCTCGAATCCGGCCGGCGAGATCGCCTTCGCGAGGTCAGGGAAGGCGATCGGTGCCTCCCGAACCACGCGGAGCTCGTATCCCATGACGCGCGACCCTAGCGGATCTTTAACCTTTACGCTGATTGAGCACGATGATGGCCCCGGAGAACGTGACCAGCGCCACCAGCACGCCCCCGCCGTACAACCAGAGGCGCCATGGATCGGGGCCTGGCCGTGACGGCGGCGGCGCGTCTTTCCCCTCTCCGAAGTGCAGGTTCTCGGGCGCGGCCACCTCGGACCGGACCCCCGCGAGATTCGCGGCGGCGTTGAGGGCCGCGCCGGCGTCGACCACGCCGAAGCCGGTCTTGTCGTCGTATCCGGCGGCCGGACGCCCCCTGGCGCCGGCGATCAGCGCCTGCGCGACCTGTTCGGGCGGCAGGGCGGGATGGCGCGACTTGATCAGCGCGGCCACCCCGGCCACCAGCGCGCCGGCCGGGCTGGTGCCCTTGGCCGGCTCGTAGCCGCCCGTGCGCTTGACGACCGGCACGTCCACTCCGGGGGCCGCGACGAGCACGGACAGGTTGTCGCTGCTGAACGCGGCGGGCCGGCCCTGCTTGTCGACGGCCGCCACGCCGATGACCCCGGGATATCCGGCGGGGAAGCTCCAGTAGGAGGTGCCCTTGTCTTTGGCGTAGTCGGTCTGCCCGTCGTTGCCCGCGGCGGCGACCAGCACCACGCCCTTGCTCAGCGCGTAGGAGACCGCCTCGCGCTCGGACTTGACCGGCCCGTACGAGCCGATGGACATGGTGACGACCTTGGCGCCGTGGTTGGCGGCGTAGCGCAGGGCGCGGGCCAGCGGGCTCTCCAGCGTGGTCTCCTCGGGCTCCTCCAGGGGGTCGAGGCTGTCGGCCGGCAGGTCGTCGGTCACGGCCACCGGCAGCGACAGGATGCGCGACTCGGGCGCCACGCCGATCAGCCCGTCGCCGGCGCCGGAACCGGCGACGAGCGCGGCCATCGCGGTGCCGTGCCTGCCCGGCTCCACCTTGCGCTCGACCGACGCCGAGTTCATGTCGGGGCCCAGGGTCACGCGGCCGCGCAGCTCCCTGACCTCGGCGTCGACGCCGCTGTCGATCACGGCCACGGTGACGCCCGCGCCCTTGGTGACCGTCCACGCCTGCTCGACGTTGAGCGCGTCGAGGACCCACTGCTGCTGCTCGCGTATCGGCTCGTCCACCGCGGGCGCGGGCAGCAGGAGTGCCGCGGCGGTCAGCGCGCGCACGACGCTCAGCACACGTTCCCCTGGGTGCAGGGCGGGACCTTGGGCGGATCCGCCAAGAAGTAGGCGATCTGGTTGCCGATCGACTTGGCGGCCGGCCAGAGCTCGCTGTGGAGCATCTCCTCCGGCGGGATGGCGGCCCGCGTGCGCCCGTCGGCGTAGCCCGCGGTGGAGAAGACGATGTACGGCCCCGCGCCGACCCAGCCGGTGCGCTGGCGCTGGGTGTTGCCGAACCGCTCGGTCACCGTGCCGGGGAAGGCGACGGGCAGCACGCCGACCCGGTCGTCCTGGCTGAGCTGCTCGGTGGCCGAGATCCTGGAGTCCTCGTCCTTCAGCACGGCGACGCCGACCGTGAAGACGAACGTGGACGTCTGGTCGATGTAGGTGGCGCGGAGCATGGCGACGCAGCCGTGGTCGTCGAGGATCCCGGCGACCGAGGTGTCCACGGCGTCGCGGCACTCGGTCTCGGGGGCGATGCCGACGCGCCGGGCGTACTGCTGGGCCCGGTCGAGCCCGACGTACTTCACCTCTGCGGGGAACACTCCGGTCGCGGGCCAGGCCTGCCAGCGCCGGGCGATCTCCTCCTGCTTGTAGCGGGCCTGCTCGGCCCCGGTCAGCGGTCGCGACCTGGTCTCAGCGAACAGCCCGACGGTGCCGATCAGCACGACGACCGCCGACACGGCCAGCACGGCTCCCACGAGCGCCACGAACCAGCGGCGGTAGCGCACGCCCTGCCGGAGCGCCGCCGCCTCCTCGCGTTCGCGGACGGCCGTGGTGCGGCGGGAGGTGGCCGCCGGCCAGGCGCGCACGCGCGAGCGGCGGCCGGCTGGGGCCCCGAGCGGGTTTCTCCCTCCCGGCGTGGCTCCAGTGCCGCGTGGCAGCCCTGAGGTGGACCTACGTGACTTCACCACCGCCTCGTTCCCAGGCTCGGCTCGTGTCTATTTCGTCCCCCTTGATGCGCGGATCATGCGTCTTGGGGACTCTGGGCGCGGCGTACGCGCCTGACCAGGACATATATCAACATCAAGGATGCCAGCGACCCCATGGCGGCCGCCACGGCGACCATGGCGTAGACCGTGATCCGCGTCTGGTCCCTGACCACGACCTTGATCGGGCCGCCCGCGGACCCGCCGCCGACCGGCGCCGCCGGATCCTGCGCCTGCCCGCCCCGCGCGGTCTCGGTGTGCTCGGCCAGCCTGCCCGCCTCGGTCAGCGCCTTGGCCGCGTTGACCACGCCGAACCCGGTGCCCGTGTCGTAACCGCCGGGCGGCCGGTCGGTCGCGCTCGCGGTCATGGCCTGCGCGACCAGCGGGGGCGACATATCCGGATATCTTGCCTTAATGAGGGCGGCCACTCCGGACACCAGCGCGGTGGCCTGCGACGTCCCCCTGCCCACCCAGTACTCGTCACCGGGCCCGGCCCCCATGATGTCGACCCCGGGAGCGGACACCAGCACCGACGAGTTCCAGTTGGAGAACGTCGCCCGCCGCAGCCGCCGGTCCGTCGCCCCCACCGACACCACACCGGGAAAGGCCGCCGGATAGGAATAGGGGGCGGCCCCGGCGCGGCCCGGCCGGCGGGCCCCGTCGTTTCCCGCGGCGGCCACCAGCACCACCCCCTTGGAGATCGCGTAGCGGATCGCGGCCCGCTCCTCCCTGGTCGCCAGCTCCTTGGAGATCGACATGTTGATCACATGGGCGCCCTGGTCGACCGCGTAGCGGATGCCTCTGGCCACCACGTCCTCGAAGCGCTCGGCGGAGTTGAACTCCCTGAACCCCGGCTCCTCGTCCTCCAGGATCACCCGGACCGACAGCAGCTCGGCCTTGGGCGCGACGCCGATCACGCCGCGCCGGCCGCCGGGGCCATGGCCGTGGCCGGCGATCAGCGAGGCCATGTAGGTGCCGTGCAGGCGGCGCGGCGCCACCCCCGGCGGGTTGGCTCCCTCGGTGAAGTCCCTGCCCACGGTCACCGAGCCGTTCAGGTCGCGGTGGTGCGGGTCGACGCCGGAGTCGAGCACGGCCACGAGGACGCCCTCGCCCTTGCTGGTCCGCCAGGCCTCGGGCAGCGCCAGCGTGTCGATCACCGGCTGCTGCCCCGCGCGCACCTCGTCGGCGAGGGCGGGGTCGCCGGCCATCAGCACCGCCCCGGCCACCGCCAGCACGGCCGCGCGCCTCAGCACTGCCACTCCTCGGCCCCGCAGTCGGGCATCCGCGGCGTGCTCAGCTCCGCCAGGACCTGCTCGGAGATCTCGCTCGCGAAGGCGAAGATGGCCGGTCGCTGCTCGCCGGCCGCCCGCGCGGGCCGCCCGTCGACCTGTCCGGCCGTGGTCAGCACGAGGTAGGGGCCCGCCTGGCGGACGGAACCGGCCTGGCGTACGGAAGGGGTGAAACGGTCGGAGAGCGTGTCCTTGAAGGCCAGCGGGCGCAGGCCGGGCACGGGCCGGCCCCCCTCGGGGAAGGCGGCCTTGGCGCGCACGGCGCTCAGCTCATCGGGCAGGGCGACGACGCCCACGGTGACGAGCACCCCGCGTAACGCGTCGATGTAGGTGGCGCGCAGCACGCCCCTGCAGCCGGCCCTGCGCAGCGCCGTGGCCACCTTGGAGTCGACCGCGCCGGCGCAGCCGGCGCGCGGCGAGATGCCGATCCTGCTGGCCCGCTCGCGACCGCCCTGCTCCGCGGAGTAGGGCAGGGCTGCCGGGAAGACACGCCCGGCGGTCCAGGTGCGCCAGCGCTCGGCCACCTCCCGCTCGGCGGCGGCGTGGAGCTCGGCCCTGGTCGGCCCCCTGGTGAGCTCGGTGCCCGCCGCGCCGGCCGAGACCCCGGCGGCCACCGCGCAGACCATCGTCAGCACGGAGGCCACCACCAGGGTCGGCCAGGGGCGGGCGATGTCCACGGCACCGACCTTAATGCGGGCGACCCGGCGACATCCCCGGAAACCGGGCGCCCGGCCGCATCGGACTCAGTAGGACGGCAGGCTCGGGTCGACGGTCTTGACCCAGCTCAGCACGCCGCCGCCGACGTGGACCGCGTCGGCGAATCCGGCGCTCTTGACGACCGCCAGAGCCTCGGCCGAGCGCGCGCCCGACTTGCAGTGCAGCACGATCCGCTTGTTCTGCGGCAGCTTCTCCAGCGCGGAACCGTTGAGGAACTCGCCCTTGGGGATCAGCGTGGCACCGGGAATCGAGACGATCTCGTACTCGTTGGGCTCGCGGACGTCGACGAGGAAGATGTCGGCGCCGTCGTCCTGCATGGACTTGAGCTCCGCCGCGGTGATCGTGGAGCCGCTGGCGGCCTCGGCGGCCTCGTCGGAGATGGCTCCGCAGAACGCCTCGTAGTCTTCGAGCAGCTCGGTGACCGAGGGGGTCTTGCCGCACAGCACGCACTCGGGGTCCTTGCGGACCTTGAGGTCGCGGTATTTCATCTCCAGGGCGTCATAGATCATCAACCGCCCGACCAGCGGCTCCCCGATGCCGGTGAGCAGCTTGATGGCCTCGTTGACCTGGATGGAGCCGATCGAGGCGCACAGCACGCCGAGCACGCCGCCCTCGGCGCACGACGGCACCATGCCGGGAGGCGGGGGCTCGGGGTAGAGGCAGCGGTAGCAGGGGCCGTGCTCGGCCCAGAACACGCTCGCCTGGCCGTCGAAACGGTAGATGGAGCCCCAGACGTACGGCTTGCCGAGCAGCACCGCGGCGTCGTTCACCATGTAGCGCGTGGCGAAGTTGTCGGTGCCGTCGATGATGAGGTCGTAGCCGGAGAAGATCTCCATGACGTTCTCGGTGGTCAGCGTCGTGTTGTGGACCACGACGTCGATCAGCGGGTTGATCTCGCGGACCGACGCGGCGGCGCTCTCGGCCTTGGGCCTGCCCACGTCGGACTGGCCGTGGATGACCTGGCGCTGCAGGTTGGACTCGTCGACGACGTCGAAGTCGATGATGCCGAGCGTGCCGACCCCGGCGGCCGCCAGGTAGAGCAGCCCGGGCGAGCCGAGACCGCCGGCGCCCACGCAGAGCACCTTGGCGTTCTTCAGCCGCTTCTGCCCGGCCATCCCGACATCGGGAATGATCAGGTGCCGCGAGTAGCGGCGCACTTCGTCAACGCTCAGCTCGGCGGCTGGTTCGACCAGCGGTGGCAACGACACTTTCTACGCTCCCGTTTCAGGGGGGACCTATCCCTGGGTGAAACCTAGCTGGCCAGCGGGGCATTCCCCAATCGTGTCTCAGCGATCAGGCGGCGCGCCTCGAAGGCCACCACGCCGGGCATCTCCATCATCGCCACGTGTCCCGCCCTGGGCAGCAGCACCAGCCTGACCTGCCGGAACGTACGGCCTGCCTTGGCGGCCATGGCGGGCCGGACCAGCCGGTCGTGCCTGCCGTGGATGATCAGGGTGGGCGCCTGGACCCTGGCCGCGTGGCTCCACAGGTTGTCCGCGCCGCGGCGGAAGTATTCGGCCACGATGCCCCGGGCCGAGCCGAGCATGGCCTGGACGGCGTACGGCAGGTCGTCGCGCCGGCGCAGTTCCTCGATCGCCTCGCTCAGGCGTACGGGGTGGACCGCGCTCACGTTGGCCCAGACCATCGCGAGGCTGGCGTTGACGCGCTGCTCGGCGGACAGCAGGCGGAGCCTGTCGGTCACCCACTCCCCCAGCCACGGCGTCGCGGCGGCGGCCACGCGGAACGGGCCGTACCTCGGCAGCAGGTCGGGCAGCGCGGGCGAGACGAGCGTCAGCGAGCGGACCAGGTCGGGCCGGTCCGCGGCGACCTTGACGGAGACCGCGCCGCCCAGCGAGTTGCCGAACAGGTGGGCCGGGCCGGTGTGCTCCATCAGCTCGATCACGGCTCGGGCGTGGCCCGCGACGGTGTAGTCGCCGTCGGCGGCCGCGGGCGAGTGACCGGCGCCCGGCAGGTCGATGGCGTGGCCGGTGACGACGTCCTTGAGCTCGTCCATCAGGTCGGTCCAGTTGGTGGCGGATCCCGCCAGGCCGTGCACGAACACGGCCTGCTCCGGCGCGCCGCCCGGGGTCGATCTGACGTGCACCGCGCCCACTGTGCGTCCTGGCCAGTGCGGGATCGGCTCTGTTGCCATCCGTCCTCCTCGTTCGCCTCACGACATCCATCGCGGTCTACCACACTATCTCATATCGGACAAATGCACCTTTATTGCTACTTATGCGGATAAAGCGTGCACGGGAGGTGTGGATTCACCGCGCCCCGGCGACCGCCTTGAAAACGGACAAATCATGCCATTTCATTTCATAAAAGGTTAACAATAGCAATGAGAGCGTTAGTCTATCGTAAAACACCCCTACGGCCGTTTGTATTGCCCTCCCGCCGGAAATGAAAACGGTCGGATGGCGCATTAACTGTCATCCGCGATATTTTCTGATCAGTCCGGAGAATATCGTGAACGGGGCAACCGATCCTTTAGGGGGGAATTCAATGCCCAAGTTCAAGAGTCTCATCGCGGGACTTGCGGTCGGCACGGCCATGACCGGCGGAGTCATCAGCCTGGGCGCGCTGACCACCGCGTCGAGCGCCAACGCTGGTACGACTGCCTCCACCGCCACGCCCACCGCCAGCTTCACCACGGGCTGCTGGCGCCGGCACTGCGGGGGCGGCTGGGGCGGTCACCGCGGCGGCCACCACCGCAGCAAGCTCAAGGTCAAGGTCAAGGTCTTCAACCACAACAACCTTGACACCGACAACGACAACGACGCTGACGCTGACGCCCGCGCTCGCAACTTCAACCGCGGCGACAACGACAACGACAACGACAACGACAACAGGAACGACAACGAGAGCGAAGAGAGCGAGACCGACAACAAGAACTACCCGCCGTACTACTACTACACCCCTCCCACCAGCTCCGGGGCGGTTCAGTAGTCGTACGTGACGCCGGCGACGCTCCACTGAGGGCGTCCAGGTGGTCGAGTAGTGAACAGGCGGCCGGATCCCGGTCGACCTGAAGTGCGGGCTCGAAGCTGGGTGCCTGTGTTCTCCAGGAGAATCGTTCGCTAAGGCAGTGCGATTAGACTGCGCAGGACACAGGCATTCAGAAAAAGGCCCCACGGGTAGGCTCCGTCCCCGAGAATGCGTTCTCAGAATTACCCGAGGAGCATTCAAGGGAGTTCATCAACGGAGCGGTTGTCACAAAGTCTGCGCCTCCGGCGAATTATCGCCGGAGGCGCATTCTTTTGTTTCGCCGTCATGACGGGACCGCACCGACACGACGAGACCGTGCTCCCGATCCGGGGGCACGGTCTCGCGGTCAGGCCGACTTGCGGGCCTTGCGCTTGGGAGCGGCCTTCTCCTCAACGTCCTTCGCCTTGGCCGCCTTCCCGCCCTTGGCGGGCTCGCCCGCGCGTTCGCGCTTGGCGGCCTCCACGCTGGCCCGCAACGCCGCCATGAGGTCGACGGCCGGGCCGCCCTCCTCCTCGGCCTCCGCGGGGGCCATGACCTCCTTGCCCGCCACCTTCGCCTCGATCACCTGCTGCAGCGCCTCGCGGTAGGAGTCGTGGTAGGCGGTCGGGTCGAAGTCGGCCTCCATCGTGGCGATCAGCGACTCGGCCATCTTGAGCTCCTGGGGCCGCACCTCGATGTCCTCGTCGAGGAACTCGAAGTCCGGCCGGCGGATCTCGTCCGGCCAGAGCATGGTCTCCAGCACGAACACCCCGTCGCGCACCCGCAGCGTGGCCAGCGACTCGCGCTGGCGCAGCGCCACCTTGACGACCGCGACCTGCCCCGAGCTCTCCAGCGCGTTGCGCAGCAGCACGTACGGCTTCGCGCCCTGGGCGTCGGGTTCGAGGTAGTAGGACTTGGCGAAGTAGATCGGGTCGATCTGGTCGGCCGGGGCGAACTGCAGCACGTCGATCCGGCGCGAGGTGCTCAGCGGCAGGCCCTCGAAGTCCTCGTCGGTCAGCACCACGATCTCGCCGGTGGCCAGCTCGTAGCCCTTGGCGATGTCGGAGTAGGGGACCTCTTCGCCGTCCTTGGTGCAGACGCGCTTGTAGCGGATCCTGCCGCCGTCGTCGCGGTGCACCTGATGGAAGCTGACGTCCTTCTGCTCCGTCGCGGAGAACAGCTTGACCGGGATCGTGACCAGCCCGAAGGAGATCGCACCCTTCCAGATGCTGCGCATGGGCACTCCTCAGCTGTAGCGGGCAGCTCGCCAATGGGCACATACCCGTCATGGGGCAAGCGATGCCATACCCGATCGCACCAATGCTGGCTGTACCTGGGCAACTACCCACAGATCGGGAAAGATACGGCCTGGAGGTCAAGTGGGACGGCATCCGGGCGATCGTTCACCTCGGCGGCGGGCTGAGGGTGACCGGCCGGCACGGGACCGACTACACCCGCAGGTATCCCGAAATTTCGGGGTTCGGGGTGCAGAATGCCGTCCTCGACGGCGAGGTGGTCGCCCTCGACAGGCGGGGCAGGCCCAGCTTCGAGCGGCTGCAGCGGCGGATGCACCTGACGGATCCCGAGCCGGCCATGCTGGAGCTGTACCCGATCACCTACATGCCGTTCGACCTGCTCTACCTTGAGGGCACGCCGCTGTTCGAGCTGCCCTACCGCGATCGGCGCAGCCTCCTGGACGAGCTGGACATCGGTGCTCCGCCGTACTTTCCCGGAGATTCCGACCTGCTCACGGCCACGCACGCGCAGGGCCTGGAAGGCGTGATCGCCAAGAGGCTCGACTCTCCGTACCGGTCGGGCATCCGCTCCCCCTGGTGGGTCAAGGTGAAGAACCTGAGCACCAGGGAGGTGGTCATCGGCGGCTGGAAACCCGGCAAGGGCCGCAGGTCGGGCGGGATCGGGTCGCTTCTCATGGGCGTCTTCACGGACGACGGGCTCATGTACGTCGGTCACGTGGGCACCGGCTTCACCGACGCCACGCTCGACGAGCTGTACACCACGCTGCGCCCGCTGGAGATCCCGCGCAGCCCGTTCGCCGACGACATCCCCTGGCGCAACCGCTGGGTTAGACCCGATCTCGTCGGGGAGGTGGCCTACACGATGTGGACCGACGAGCTGAGACTCCGCCATCCCGTGTGGCGCGGCCTTCGCCCCGACAAGCTCCCCTCGGAGGTGGTCCTTTGAAGCGTCCGGAGCCCGGCGGATGAGCACGAAAATCCCGGTCAGGGTCGACGGGCGGGAGCTGGTGCTGAGCAACCTCGACAAGGTGCTCTACCCGGCGGACGGCTTCGCCAAGGCCGAGGTCATCGACTACTACAGCCGCGTCGCGCCGGTGCTGCTGCCGCACCTCGCCGGCCGGCCGCTGACCGTCAAGCGCTACCCCAACGGCGTCGAAGGCGGCTCCTTCTTCGAGAAGAACGCCCCCCGGCACACCCCCGCGTGGGTCAGGAAGGTCAGGCTCCCGGTGCCGGGCAGCACCAAGAACCGCGAGAGCATCGAGTACGCCGTCGTCGACGACCTGCCCACGCTCGTCTACTACGCCAACCTGGCGGCCCTGGAGCTGCACGTGCCGCAGTGGCGGGTCTCCGCCGGCGGCGAGGCGCTGCCGCCCGACACGCTCGTGTTCGACCTCGACCCGGGCGCGCCCGCGACCATCGTGGAGTGCTGCCGCGTGGCCGTCGTGCTGCGCGAGGTGCTGCGCGCCGACGGCCTCACCGCCAGGCCGAAGACCAGCGGCAACAAGGGCATGCAGCTGTACACCGCCTGGGACCGCGACGAGGAGCCCTCGGCGTACGCCAGGAGACTCGCCCGGCTGCTGGAGAAGGAGCACCCCGAACAGGTGGTCAGCGTGATGGCCAAGAAGGCCCGCCCCGGCAAGGTGCTCATCGACTGGAGTCAGAACAACCCGGCCAAGACCACCGTCGCCCCCTACTCCCTGCGGGCCGGGCAGCGTCCCACGGTCTCCACACCGCTGCTGTGGAAGGAGGTCGAGGGCTGCGAGCACCCTGACGAGCTGGTGTTCACCGCCCCGGACGTACTCGCCAGAGTGGAAGAACACGGTGATCTTTTCGCCCAGGCGTAGGCTGGTGCCGTCCACACCTTGGAAGGGGACTTCACATGTCGGAGATGGACGTACGCGGGGACGACGGCCCCTTCGACGAGAGAGGGTTGTCCGTCGAGGCGCCGGAGGACGACGCCGCCGAGCAGCTCCGCGAGGCCGGCGAGGGCGACGAGCCGCGCTGGCGGCTGCCGCTCGAGGCCGACCCCGCCGACACGGCGGACCAGGAGCGCGTCGTCGAGCTGGACGATGACGACTATCGCTGAGGTCCCACACGTAGGATGTGCTGATCCGGCCTGCCGCCAGACCTCTTGGAGAACCGCGTGACCGCTACCCCGGACGCCAAGCCCCGGGGCACCCGGCTGCCCCGACTCGCCCGCCGACGGCAGTTGCTCAGCGCCGCGCAGGAAGTGTTCGTCGAGAACGGCTACCACGCGGCCGCCATGGACGAGATCGCCGACCGGGCCGGCGTCAGCAAGCCCGTGCTCTACCAGCACTTTCCGGGCAAGCTGGAGCTCTATCTCGCGCTGCTCGACCTCCACGTCGACGACATGGTCAACCGCTGCCGCGAGGCGCTGGCCTCCACCAGCGAGAACAAACTGCGGGTCCAGGCGACGTTCAGCGCCTTCTTCGACTTCGTCTCCACCCAGGGCGAGGCCTTCCGCCTGGTCTTCGAGTCAGACCTGCGCAACGTGGCGCCGGTCCGCCAGCGGGTGGAGCGGTCCCTGAGCGAGTGCGCGGAGATGGTCAGCGCGGTGATCCAGGAAGACACCGGCTGCGCCAGCGACGAGGCCCATCTGCTCGGCGTGGGCCTGGTCGGCATGGCCGAGGTGAGCGCCCGCTACTGGGTCACCACGCACGGTTCGATCCCCAAGGACGCGGCCGAGCAGCTCATGGCCCGGCTCGCCTGGCGCGGCATCAGCGGTTTTCCGCGTACGGCATAACCCGTTCGCTCGGGGCGATCAACTGCCCCTTTCCGGCCACCCAGCGGCGACCATGGTACGACCGGCCGTCCAGCGCAAGCTCCGCGGCCGCCGCGCCCCCCACAGGCACGAAAGGGAGCATGATGGAAGTCAAGATCGGCGTACGATCCGTGCACCGCGAGCTCGTCGTCGAGACCGACCTCTCGGCGGAGCAGGTCGAGGAGGAGATCCGCAAGTCGCTGGCCGCCGATCGAGGCGTGTTCGCCATCACCGACAGCAAGGGCAGGCGGGTGCTGGTGCCCGTCGCCTCCCTCGGCTTCGTCGAGATCGGCGAAGACGAGTCCAGGCCCGTCGGCTTCGGCGGCACCCTCTAGACGTCGACCGGCGGCAGGGAGCGGCCACCCCGGCCGCGCCCCCGCCGGTCAGGTGCACTCGCCGGGCTTTCCGAGGTCGCATCCCGGCGGTCGCCGGCGCCTGTGGAGGTCGTGGCGCCTTGGCCCGATCGTGGGGCAGCTCGCGCTCCCCCTCCTCAGCACGGCGCGCGTAGTCCAGCGATTCGGCCCACATCTCGTCAACGAACCGTCATAGCGGCGCGAGGCCCTCATGCCTGGCACGCTACCGCCGTTCGTGCCTCCGCGCCGCTGGATGGGCGACCCCGGTCCCTCGTCCGTGGACGGTGCTCAGATCCCGAGGGCGGCCATCCGCTTGCCGTGCTCCTCGGTCAGCCTGGCGAACATCCGCGAGATCTCCGCCTGGTCGTCGGCCTCCGCCTCGGCCAGCATCCGGGCCAGCTCGGGCCGGGCCGCCGCGACCCGCTGTCCCTGGCTGAGCGCCTCGCCCACGAGCCGCCTGGCCCACAGGGCCAGCCGCCCGCCGGCCACCGGGTCGGCCGCCAGCCCGGCCCGCACCCGTTCGACCGCGAACTCCGAACGCCCCTCGTCGGCCAGCACCTCGTCGACCAGCTTGGCGATCGGCGCATCGAGCCGCTTGGCCGCCTCCCGGTAGAAGTCGAACGCGATGCCCTCGCCCACGTAGGCTTTGACCAGTGCCTGCAGCCAGTCGGCCGGCGTGGTCTGGGCGTGCCAGGCGTCCAGCGCCTCGACGAACGGCGACATCGCCTCCTCGGGATCCGCCCCGAGCTCGGCCAGCCGGTCACGCAGCAGCCGGAAGTGTCCGTATTCGGCCACGGCCAGCTCGCTCAGCGCGGCCCGATCGGCCAGCGAGGGGGCCAGCGAGGCCGCGTCCTCCGTCATGTGCGCGTAGGCGCTGAGCTCGGCATAGGCCAGCACACCGAGCAGATCGACGACTCCAGGAGACTCGTTCATGGAAGGCAGCGTACTTCGCGGAATCTTCGGGAACATCCGATAGCTCGGCCAGCGTTGTGGTATCGAGTACACTGATCTGTGAAAGTGCGACCGCACTGTGTTAATTCGGGGGATTTCCCCGATAACCCCCGCTCCCCGGGCTGCGGTCGCTGATGACGCGAGAGGGCTGGCTCTACCGCGAGGACCCAGGCACGGGGATTGTTTTCGCCCGTTGGTCCCGGCAGGCCCGCCTTCATTTGAGACTGAGGCAGGCCACGCTGACGACTTTCCGAGACCTCGGAGTCACACCAGAAATCGCCGATGCCCTCGAGACCGAGGGCATCACCACACCGTTCCCCATCCAGGAGATGGCGCTCCCGCTCGCCCTGGACGGCCAGGACCTGATCGGCCAAGCCCGCACCGGCACGGGCAAAACCTACGCGTTCGGCATCGCCATGCTCCAAAGCATCGGTAAGCCGCGCAAGAACCGCAAGAAGCCACGCGGGCTGGTCGTCGTGCCGACCCGCGAGCTCGCTCACCAGGTGAGCGGCGACCTGGTCACCGCCGCGGGCAAGCTCGGCTCCCGAGTTCTGACCGTCTACGGCGGCCGGGCGTACGAGCCCCAGATCGAGGCGCTCAAGGCCGGCGTCGACGTGATCGTCGGCACCCCCGGCCGGCTGCTCGACCTGGTCAAGCAGAAGCACCTCGACCTGAGCCAGATCACCTCGCTGGTGCTCGACGAGGCCGACCGCATGCTCGACCTGGGCTTCCTGCCCGACATCGAGCGAATCTTCAAGCTCATCCCCGAGCAGCGGCAGACCATGCTGTTCTCGGCCACCATGCCGGGCGAGATCGTCGCGCTGTCGCGCAAATACCTCAACCGTCCCACCCACGTGCGAGCCGAGCACGGCAGTGAGGGCGAGGGCGACACCACTCCGCAGGTGCGTCAGATCGTCTGGCGTGCCCACCGGATGGACAAGATCGAGATCGTCGCCAGGCTGCTCCAGGCCGAAGGACGCGGGCTCACCATGGTCTTCTGTGAGACCAAGCGGGCCTGCGACATGGTCGCCGAGCAGCTCGACACCCGCGGCTTCGCGGTCGCGGCCGTCCACGGCGACCTCGGCCAGGGCCAGCGCGAGCAGGCCCTGCGCGCGTTCCGCAACGGCAAGATCGACGTGCTGGTGGCCACCGACGTGGCGGCCCGAGGCATCGACATCGACGACGTCACTCACGTGGTCAACTACGACTGCCCCGCAGACGACAAGGCCTACGTGCACCGCATCGGCCGCACCGGCCGAGCCGGCCGCACGGGCATCGCGGTCACGTTCGTCGAGTGGGAGGAGCTGACGCGGTGGAAGATGATCAACCAGATGCTCGGGCTCGACTTCGCCGAGCCTGAGGAGACCTACTCCACCTCGCCGCACGTCTACACCGAGCTCAACATCCCCGAGGGCACCAAAGGCGTCCTGCCGCATGCCAGCCGCTCACGGGCGGGGCTGTCGGCGGAGCGCATCGAGGACCTCGGTGAGACCGGCCGGACACGCACGCGCGTCGGCGGTCGCCGTCGCGAGGAACGCGAGGAGCGTCCTCCCCGCACAGCACGCCAGCGCCGTCGCACCCGCGGCGGGAAGCTTACCGAAGAGGGCACCTCGCCCGCCGAGACGCCGGAGGTCGAGCCCGTGGACAACCACTCGCGCCACGCCGACGAGACACCCGCGATCATCTCCACCGACGAGGTGGAGACGGTGGCCGCCGAGCCACGGCGTCGCACCCGCCGCACCACCGTCGCGGCGGTCGCTCCGGTCGCCGACCTCGGCCGCGCACCCGTCGCGGACGCACAGCCGGTCATGGACGCACAGCCGGTGGCGGACGCGCATCCGGTCACGGCTCGCCGGTCCGCCGGGCGCCACTCGGACGACCGGGCGGTCCAGCACCACGAGCCGGTCGCGCACGACCGGTCCGCGCAGCTGGTCACCGACCGCCGCACGACACCGGACCGTGAGCCGGACCGTGAGCCGGACCGTCGGCACGACCGCGAGCAGGTCGCGGATCGCGTGGCGGCTCCGGAGCAGGGCCACGAGCCCAGCTTCCTGTCCACGCCGCCGCCTCCGGCCCGCAAGGAGCCGGAGCGGATCATCCCACCCAGCCCGTTCGCGGTGATCTTCCAGTCACCCGATCTGGCGACGGCCCCCCCCCCCCGCCCCCCCCCCCCCCCCCCCCCCCCCCCCCCCCCCCCCCTCGTCATGTCAGCCTCATCTCGCCGGGATCGCCGGATCTTCGGGTCTCGCCGGGTCATGCCCGGGATCGCCGGTCTCACCGGATCTCGCCGGGATCGGCGGGATCGGCGGGATCGGCGAGCCGCCGGAAGTCCGTCCCGGCGCCCGAGCCACAGGCGCCGGCAGTCCGGGCAGGCCCCCGCGGGCCGAGCACCGACGCCACGTGGGCCCACGAGGTGGCGAACCGAATCTCCACTTTGCGCATTCGTCACAACTCCCCAGAAGTCGCACCGGCGTACTGAGTTTGCCGGTGTCGAAGCGCTGACCTCTGGGTATTGTTGCCCCACGTGAGTACGCCGCGATTCCTCAGCCTGCCTCCTGGCGTCGCGCCACGGAGGATCGACACGCCACAGGGCACGTTCGCGGCCCTCGAGGCGCTTCCGGTGAGCGGTGTGGTGGAACGCTGGACCGCGCTCCTGGTGCCCGGCCTGACCGGCAGCAAAGAAGACTTCCTCGCGATCCTGCAGACCCTGGCCCAGTCCGGCCGCCGGGTCGTCGCGATCGACCTGCGCGGCCAGTACGAGACTCCGGGGCCCGACGATCCGGCCGCCTACTCCTGCGCCGCGCTCGGCGCCGACATCGACCTGCTGGCCCAGGAGCTCGGCGACGGCGAGCCGATCCACCTGGTCGGACACTCCTTCGGCGCGCTCGTGGCCCGTGAGGCCGTCATCGACGGCCGCACCAAGTTCGCCTCGTTCACGTTGATGAGCTCCGGGCCCGCCGCGATCGTCGGCAAGCGGGCCCGTCACGCCCGCCGGCTCATGGAGGAGATCCCGGCCAAAGGGCTGGAGCAGGTCTGGCACACCAGGTTCGAGCCCGAGGCACTGGCCGCCGACGTGTCCGACGAAATCCTCGCGTTCCTCCACAAGCGCCTGCTGGCCAGCTCGCCCGTCGGTTTGGCGAGCATGTCCGAGCAGGTGGTGACGATGCGCGACCGCGTCGACGAGCTGCGCCAGATCGAGGTGCCCACGCTGGTGCTCTACGGCGAGCACGACGACGGCTGGCCCGCCGACCTGCAGTCGGAGATGGCCGCGGCCCTGGGCTCCGACTACATGGTCGTGCCCGGCGCGGCCCACTCCCCGGCCGTGGAGGCGCCCGAGACGACCGCGGCGGCCCTGGTGCGGTTCTGGAACGGCGCCGAGAGCCACTCTTTGGACAAGCGGTCCAATTCCATGTAATCATCTACTTACTATGGCGAGCATCGAAGAGATAGTCGTCCAGCCGCCGCAGAGCGCCACCTGGCAGGTCCACCTCGACCGCTCCATGTGGGTGGGCGGGGTCCGCGGCCTCATGCTGCAGGCGCTGCACCCGCTGGCCATGCGCGGTGTCTGGCAGAACTCCAACTTCCAGGACGACCCGTTCGGCCGGCTGCGCCGCACCGCCGACTTCGTGGGCAGGGTGACGTTCGGCAGTCCCGAGGAGGCCGACGAGGTCGGCAGGCGAGTGCGCGGCATCCACCGGCGGCTGCGCATCACCGACCCCGACACGGGCCGGGTCCACCGCGTGGACGATCCGGAGCTGCTGCTGTGGATCCACTGCGCGGAGGTCGCGTCCTATCTGGAGGTGGCCAGGCGCGGCGGGCTCGGCCTCACCGAGCGCCAGGCCGACCGCTACCTGCGCGAGCAGCGCACCAGCGCCGCCTACGTCGGCCTGCACCTCGACGACGTGCCCGGCTCGTGCGCGGAGATGGACGCCTACTTCAAGCGGATGCGGCCCAGCCTGCGCGTCACCGAGGAGGCCGCCTCGACCGTGCGGTTCCTGCTCTGGCCGCGGCTGCCCCAGGAGTTGCGGATGCTGTCACCGGGCAAGCCCGCCTACTTCCCGTTCGGCGCGCTCTGCTACTACACGCTGCCCGAATGGGCCAGGCGGATGTACGGCGTGCTGCCCGAGGTGCCGCAGGCGTCGGTGACGGCCGGGCTGAAGGCGTTCAGGCTCGGCCTCAACTCCCTGCCCGAGCACCTGCACGACCGCGCGTTCATGCCCGCCACCAGGGACATGCTGCACGCCTCGCGGGAGCGGCTGGGCGCGGCGGGCTACGACGTGAGCAAGGGGCTCAAGGGCCTGACCGATCCCCGCCGCTGGCCGGCGGCGCCGGCCGCCTGAGGCTCACTCCGGCAGCTCGGCGAGCCCGTCCCAGGGATGACGTTCGGGCCCCGCGGCCAGCCCCTCCGGGCAGTGGCGGCGAAAGTCGCACCACGAGCAGATGGGCCCCGGGCTGGGGGCGAACCGAGCGTCGATCTCCGGCGGCACGGGCGCGGGACCCACCAGCGGCCTGCGATCGGCCGCGCCGGAGGGGCGGGCGGCGCGGGCGGGCGCGCCCATCGCCGCGCGGTAGCGCTCGTCGGCGTCGGCGGCCTCGGCCGCGATCTCCTCGGCGCGCCGCAGGTGACGTCCGAGCGACTCGTCGGTGTGACGCCATTCGACGACCTCGCCCGTCGGCAGGTGGTGCAGCTCGACCGCGCGGCACTGCGTGCGCATCATCCGGGACGCCGCGATCGCGTAGATGGCCAGCGCGAGCGAGGAGCGCGCGTCGTCCTGGGTGAGCGGCCGCCGGCCGGTCTTGTAGTCGACCACCACCAGCTCGTCGCCCCGGCGGTCGAGCCGGTCGATGCGCCCCGAGACCGCGATGACCTGGGTGCGGGTGGCGACAGTGCGCTCCACCCCCACCGGATCGTCCGACGGGTCCAGCGTGGCGACGTAGCCGGAGACCAGGTCACGAGCCCGGCCGAGCCACCGGGAGGACTGCTCGGCGTCCCGGAAACCCTCGGTGATCCACCCGTTGGTCAGCAGGATGGCCGCCGTCAGCGGGGTCCGGCGTTCGTACGGCTCCCGCCACCAGCCGGCCAGCGCGTTGTGCACGCTCGCGCCCACGCTGTTGTGGGCCCAGGCCGGACCCTTCGACGGCTGCGGCCGGTCGAGGTAGGTGAACCGGTAGCGGCGGCGGCAGTCGAGCCAGGTGTTCAACCGCGACGGGGTGCACGAGTAGAGCCGCCGCGGCATCCCTTCCAGCGGTAACTGGTCGTACACCTAGTCGTCGCCCGGCGTGATCCTGATGCCCGCGACCCTGGTGCCGTCGGTGAGCGGCCCCTCGGCCTCGGTCTCGGTCTCGGTGCGGGTCAGCGAGCCCGAGACCCAGGCGTCGAAGTGTGGCTCCAGGTCGCCGACCGTGACCTCCTCGCCGTGCACGCCCAGCACCCGGGTGTCGGGGGGCAGGGTGAACAGCCGGCCGCCGATCGAGGTGAGCTGGTCGGCCAGCGCCGGATACTCGCCACCGAGCTTGCCGGGGCCGTCGGCCTGCAGCGACTTGCCGGTGAACACGGCGCCGAGCCCCTCGCAGTAGAGCGAGACGCCGCCGGGCGTGATGCCGGGCGTCTCCATGACGTCGAGCTGGACGTCGGCCACGCCGAAGATGCCGTCGTCCTCCATGTCGATGTCGGGCCAGGTCTCCCGCCAGGTCTCCCGCCAGAGCGGTTTGTCCTTGGGGTGCAGGGCGACCACGGCTTCGTCCCTGCTGGCCACCTCGATGGCCGCGCCGACATGGTCGGGCAGGCCGTGTGTGCAGATGACGGCGAGGACCTCTCGCTCGCCGACCTGCTCCAGGATCTTCGCGGCGTCTCGCGCCGGGTCGATGACGATCACCTCGTCGTCGTCGCCCACGATCCAGGTGTTGTTCTCGACCTTGTGTTCGGTGCCGTCGATGTCGACGGCACCCTCGGTCACCACTCGTTCGATACGCGCTGTCACGCCTCCGAACTCTAGCTCGTCTGGATGGCAGCGCGAATCGCGTTGCGGATGAGTTGCGGATGAGTCGTACCGGTTAGTCCTCGAGCTTCGGCGAGAAGGCGCCGAAGGGCAGGTCGAGGTCGAGGTCGCGCAGGTCCAGCAGGTTGAGCTCGCTGAGCGCGATGAGGCAACCGGCCTCGGCGGGCCAGGCGATCGCCCACAGCCAGTTGCCCAGCGCCTCGCCCGCGTAGACGGCCCTGTCGGGCGCACCCTCGACGCACCACAGCGGGCTGGGGTGACCCAGCACCCCGATCTTGGCGTTCGGCGGCCCTGAGTCGAAGCCCTCACCGGGGTCGGGCCCGTCCACCCCCGCGAACGCCGCGCCCAGGCCGACGCCGGGCTCCTCGGCGACGATCAGCAGGTCGGCGGGGCCCGCGCTGATCGACGGCCCGCACAGCGCGACCACGCTGGCGACACCCCCGGTGCGCTGGTCACCGGCCTCGGAGAACCCGGTCACCAGCCAGCCGGAAGGCAGCGGCCAGGGCAACCAGACGGGCACGACCGCGCTTTTGCGCATCGCTTCGACGGCCGCCGTGGACGGCGGCCAGGGCGGCTGGTAGGGCACGACATCACCATGCGTGTCACAACGCCACGCACTCGACCAGGCGCTCGGCCCATGAAGCGGGCCAAAGCAGCGGGAACACGTTGGAGCCGCTCTCACAGCTACCCACGGTGCTTCGTGGAATACCGCGCCGTCAAGACCACATCTCGTTATCTCGTCGTAATCTTGACCATGTGCATGTAAATTGTGTCGGCGCCATCATCGTCGACGCCTCCGGCAGACTCCTCCTCGTCCGGCGTGGCCACCCGCCCGGCGAGGGGCTCTGGTCCATTCCTGGCGGCCGGGTGGAGCCCCAGGAGACGGACCACGCCGCCCTGGAGCGCGAGGTCTTGGAGGAGACCGGCCTGCGCGTCGAGGTGGGCCCCTTCGCGGGCGCGGTCGAGCGTCCGGGGCCGGCCGGGGTGACATACGACATCCGCGACTACCACGCCACCGTCACGGGCGGCGCGCTCGCCGCCGGAGACGACGCCGCCGACGCCCGCTGGTGCTCCCCGGCCGACCTGGCCGGGCTTCCGCTCACCGGCGGTCTCGTTGACGCCCTGACGGAGTGGGGCGTGCTCCCTCCCGAGTGAGATCGCCGTCAGCGGCTGGAGGTCAGGGTGGAGGTCCACAGGATCAGGTGGTCGGCACTGTAGGTGGTGCTCCGGCCCAGCGCGACCACCTCCGAGCCCGACACCGTGACCGCCGCCAGCCACTGCATGCCCTGTCCCGCCAGGCGGTCCTTCGTCAGGTCCGAGCGGTTCCAGGTCAGGCCGTCCTGCGAGATCCAGGCCGCGCTGTCGCCGTCGTCCGGCGAGCCGTGCCAGCCGACCGCGACCAGGCCCTGGTCGGCCGCCGCCAGGTCGTACACGGCCGCCGCCCGGTCCGCGGGGAGCCAGGCCGTGCGCCAGGTGACCCCGTCGTCGTCCGAGACCGCCGAGAACACCCGCCGCGACCCCTGCGCCAGCGCCGACCCGATGGCGACGAGCTTGTCCTGGTACGACGCCACCTGCCGCAGACCCGCGGCCGTGGCGTCGGGCGGCGCGACCCGCTTGCGGGCCTTCCAGTTGACGCCGTCCTCCGAGACCCACACGACGCCGCTCTCCTGGTCGCCGTCGCCCGCCCCGCCCACCGCCACGTAACCCGAGGCCGTGGCCGCCAGATCGTGGATTCGGGTGCCGGACCCGCCCTGCGGCAGTTTCCTCGACCGGGTGAATTTACGCAGGTCGGGGGTGAACCAGAGGGCGGCGGCCGTACCGGAGGAGCCGCTGTCCTCTCCCGCGAGCACGTAGCCCTCGGGGCCCGCGGCCACCACGCGGACACCGAGGTAGGGGTGGTCCTTCGGCAGGGTGAGGTCGCCCGACGAGGCGATCCTCTTCCAGGTGCGGCCGTCCGGCGAGGAGACCAGGAGCGGCTCGGTGACACCGATGCCCGTCTGCGTGCTGCCGGCCGCCAGCCACCCGCGCCGGCCGTACGCGACGTCGTCGAGGATCTGCTGGCGCGGCCCGCCGAGGCTCATCGACGTCCAGCTCTGCCAGTTCAGGCTGGTCCAGATGCCCGCGTCGCCCGAAGCGGAGCCGACCGCCACGTACCTGCCGTCGTGGTGCGCCAGGCCGTTGGTCTCCCTGGCCATCCTCGACAGGCCGTCGACGCCGGCGAGCCGCACCCGGGAGGCGTCTCCGCGCGCGGGCGCGGCCATCAGGACGAGCTGGTTGTCCACGTCCGCGGCCGCCTGGTCGCCGCCCGCGAACAGGGTGCCCGACTCGGTGATCGTGAACCCGCGCAGCGTCGCCCCCGACAGGTTGCCGAGGTCGGCGCGCTTGGTCCAGGTGCGGCCGTCGGTGCTGGTCAGCACCGAGTACCGGCCGAGGTTCACCTGGTTGATCGCCGCGATGCCCGCCGGGTGGCTGATCACCGACTCGACGCCAGGGCTCTCGCCGCCGAGCCCGCCGATCGAGCCGCACAGCGACCACTGGGCGCCCGTCGGCGAGCAGTAGACGCGCACCTCGCCGGTGACCGTACGCTGCCGGGTCGGCACGAGCACGAACTGCTTGGCCAGCACGGCGAGCGACCCCGGACGCGGCGCCGCCTCGGGCAGCTGGAAGCCGGTCGCCTGCCAGGTGCGCCCGCCGTCGGCCGACCGGATGACCCGCGAGCCGTCGCCCTCCGCGGGCTGCCCGACCGCGATCGCCGTGTCGCCCCTGGCGACGACCGCCTTCAGCTCCCGTACGTCCAGTCCGCGCGTCTCCACCCGCTGCCAGGCGCGCCCGTCCGGCGACTGCCAGGCCGCCGGGCCGGCGCTGCCGTCATCCAGCGTCGTACGGCCCACCGCCACGAACCCTGAGCGGGTCCTGGCGATGTCGGAGATCAGGTCGCCGGCGTGGAAGGCCGACATCCCGGCCTGCTCCACGGCCGTCCAGCTGAAACCGTCGGCGCTCGTCCACAGCCCGCGCTCGCCGCCCTGGCCGTCGCCCCCGCTGGCCAGCCAGAGCCCGTCACCGCCCACCACCCGCTGTACGGTCGGCGTGGTCGAGCCCGTGACCTGGCCCAGCTGCCACGTCTTGCCGCTGTCGGGCGAGAACAGGAACAACGGGCGCGGCGTCGGGCTCGTCGTGTCACTGCCGACGGCGACCACGGCGCGGCCCACCGAGGTCATGTCGTTGAGCTTCTGGTCGGAGCCGTCGCCGGCCGACGGCACCGTGAACAGCTCGTCGCCGGACTGCCCGCTGCCCGCCTCCAGCCTCAGCCCGGCCTCCTCGGGGCTGGTCCATCGCCAGACCAGCACGCCGCCCGCGACGACCAGGGCCAGGGCCAGCAGGATGGCGAACGGCGCCGCACCGCCCCGGCGCCGCCCCACGGGGCTCGCCCTCCGCACGGCCGCCGGCGCCGGGCCCCTGTGGTGCCTGCCAGCGGCTCCGGGACGGGTGGGTCCGGTGGCGACCAGCAGGTCCGGCCGCGTGGGTCGTCCCCCCGGCGGCCGCCCCACCCGCCGCACGGCGCCGTCGTCCCCGGCCGGCTCCTCCCCCGTTCGCTCCTCCTCCGCCTGCTCCTCCTCCCCGGCGACGTGCTCGGGCTCCGCCGCCGGACGTACGGACTCCTCCTCGAGACCCGCCTCCTCCTCAGGGGCCCGCCTCGCCGGCTCCTCCACAGGACGTACGGACTCCCTCTCGGCACGCGTCTCCCGGATCGGCCCTGCCTCCTCAGGAGCCCGCCTCGCCGGGTCCTCGGCGAGGGACGGCTCGGCCTCGGCGGGTTTCCCGCCGGCGACGTGCTCGGGCTCCGCCGCGATCTCCGGGGCCACCGGAATGGGACGTGGGATGCCGTAGGGAGGTGTCCCGGTCCCTCGCCGGGGCGGCGTTTCGGGCTCCTGCCGCTCGGACCCGGCCTCCGGTTCGAACCAGGATCGGGGCACCACCCCAGGGGGCAGGCTGGTCGGCTCCGGTCCGGGCCGATCGATGTAGGGCCGAACGGCATCCGGCTGACCGGCCTCGGACTGATCAGCGTCAGGATGGCCGGGCCGTGGCCGGTCGGGAGGGGTGGGATGGGGGCGGGGTGGACCGGAGGCGACCAGTTTGTCGGGGCGGTTCACCTGACGCCGGGGGCGGCGCCGCTGGTCGGTCTCGGGTTCGGCCGTCGGGGAGCTGTAGGGCCTGCGACCCCTCGGAGGCTCCTGGGGCTCGTCGTCAGAGGTGGGTGAATCGTCAGGACTGGGTGAGTCGTCAGGACTGGGTGAGTCGCCAGATGTGGGTGAGTCGTCAGGAGTAGGTGAGTCGTCAGGAGTGGGTGAGGAGAAGGGTGGCAGACCCCAGGGAGAGGCCAGGGGTAAGCCTCTGGCCCGGTCGTCCGTGGGCCCGGGCGGCGAGTGCCGGATCCGGGGCTCGTGCGGGGAATGCGACGAGCGCGGGGCGCGCGGATCCGAGGCAGGTGAATCCTCGGAACGCGGGTCGTCGTCATCCGGCAGTCGCCGTGGCGGGTCGCTGGGGCCGGAGGCCACGCGGCGCACCTCCTAGTCGCGCTTGTCGAGCGGGTCCAACCTGGTCAACCGGGCAAATGGCCGAGCATCTGGCGGCCGCTGGGACCGTTCCAGGGGTGCTCGCTCATTTTCATGTGCCTCTCTCAGCCTCCATGCGCCAACAGCATGGAATTGCGGCACGCGTCTACTCGTACCCCGTCGAACAGAGATGATCACCTCCGCCATCCTCGCCACCCCACAGCATCCAGACCAGCATGCCTGAGCCGGAATGGCGAGACCTCTCTAGCGAGATTCCCGGGACCTCGGCCCCATTTATCCCGAAATAGTGCTGATAGACCGTTTTTTAGACAGATAGAGCACCCCAACAGTGAAGACACCCAGCTGCACCACGGTCCCCGCCAGCGACTGCCACGGCACCGCCCCCTGCTGCAACGCCTCCTCCAGCTTTCCGGCCGCCGCGCTGAGCCCGAAGGCCACCATGTTGTTGACCACGTGCAGCGCGATCGCCGCCTCCAGCCCTCCGGTCCGTACCGCGAGCCATCCCATGACCACCCCGAAGGCGAACACGTCGATCAGGCCCACCCAGGTGTATCCGTGCAACGACGCGAAGATCCCGGCCCCGATCAGGATCCCCCACACCGGATTGCGCAGATGCGCCCCGAACGCCTGCAACACCCACCCGCGGAAGAGGTACTCCTCGGTCGCCGCCTGGAACGGCACCAGCAGCACGATGGCGACGAGCGCGGGCAGGAAGGCGGACCAGCCGACCCAGCCGAACAGCTCCGAGGCCTCCTCCCCCGTCAGCACGAGGGCGACCACCTGCGCCGCCTGCCCGAGCGCGAGGGCCAGCACCCCCAGCGCGATGAACCGCAGCAGCCAGGACCAGCGCAACCGCCCGGCGACCGAGGAGAGGGTTCCGGGCCGCCGGCGCTGGACCAGCGCGGCCGTACCGAAGACCAGGGGCAGGACGAGCGCGATCGACAGCAGCAACACCACCATCTCGAACACCGGGTCGCCGAAGTACCGGCCCACCCGCATCGGCGCGGAGATTCCCGCCATCGTCGCGACCACCGCGCCGGCGACCACCACGAACACGCCGATCAGGAGGAATCCGCCGGCCACGGTGATCGTGCCGACGATCTGGCGCCACAGGCGGGCGTCAGGGGTCCTGGCCAGCTGGTCGTACCTGGCGCCTCGCGGCGTCGGCAGGAACCAGGGCGTCGGCTGCGGCGCCGGCGGATAGGGATGGGCGGCGGGCCATTCCGGCGGCCGCGGACCGTACGGGATCTGGGGTCCTGGGTTCTCCTGCATCTTTACATTGTGTCCGTCTGGTGCGCATTAGTTCACAGACGGTCCGCCCATTCGGGCGGATGCTCGGGGGGTACACATCTCGACCCTGGGAGCAATCCAATGTCAAGGCTGGGACCTGTCATCACCCTGGCGGCCGGGGCAGTGCTCGCCGTCGGGCTCGGTGTCGCCAGCACCACCGCGACACCAGCGGCGGACCCGACCGCCGCCGCCTCCGACACCGCGGGCGACGCCACCGAGAACACCGCGACCGGCAACACCGATAACGACACAGAGAACGACGACACAGAGAACAGCACTGGGGACAACACCGGCGACGCGACGGCGCCCGCGGCCGAGCCGTCCGCGAGCGCCAAGCCCACTCCGACCGATACGGCCGTGACGAAGCTCGACTACGCGGGCCGCGTCAGGGGCAACGGCGGCCTCATCGCGATCTCCATCCGTGGCGGCAAGGCCATCGGCTACTTCTGCGACGGCAGGACCGAGGCCTGGTTCAAGGGCACCGCCGGAGCCGGGAAGATCGGCCTCGAAGGCTTCGGCGACGCCGAGGCCGGGGCCACGCTCGGCGACGGCAAGGCCAGGGGCTGGCTGAAGGTCGGCGGCAAGAAGTGGAACTTCGACGCCCCGACAGTCAAGAAGCCCTCCGGCCTCTACCGGGCCACCGCGCAGGTCAGAGGCGCCAAGATCCGCGCCGGCTGGATCGTGCTGGCCCGGCCGCAGGGCGGGTTCACGCAGGTGGGCGCCGCCTTCGTGGACGAGAGGCAGCTGAACGTCCCCGAGCTGAACAACGAGCGGCCCACCGCCCCCGTGACCATCGACCAGGCCACCCTCTACCCCAAGGACGTCGACGGCTTCATCCAGGAGATGCGATGACCACCACCACGCGGCAACCGTCCGGCAGCCTCACCCCGCTGGCCGTGCCGTTACTGGCCGGCGGCCTGGTGATGGTCGCGCTCGGCGTCTACGGACGCGTCCACACGCCCACCGGGTTCGCCGTCGGCCCCGCGGGCTTCTCCGCCGCGCTGCCGATGAAGGCCTGGCTGACCACGGGCGCCTTCGTGCTGGCGTTCGTCCAGGTGATCTCCGCCCTGTCGATGTGGGGCAAGCTCGGGATCTCCATCCCGCCCGCCGTGCACCGCTGGTCGGGCCGGCTGGCCTTCCTGCTCACCATCCCGGTCGCGTTCCACTGCCTGTACGCCCTGGGCCTGCAGTACGACGTGCCCCGGGTGCTCGCCCACTCGCTGCTCGGCTGCTTCTTCTACGGGCTGCTGACCGCCAAGCTGCTCGCCCTGCCCAAGCGCGGCCTGCCGGGCTGGTCGCTGCCCGTGCTGGGCGGGCTCACGTTCACCCTGCTCGTCGGGCTCTGGCTGACCTCGTCGTTCTGGTTCTTCACCACGATCGGCCTGAAGGTCTAGCCCTCCGGGCTGAAGGTCTTGGTACGGGCCAGCCCGGCGGCCCGTCCCTTGGCCGCGAGGACGAGCGCCATCTTGCGTGAGGCCTCGTCGATCATCTCGTCGCCCAGCATGACCGCGCCGCGTTTCTCCACCGTCGTGTAGTACTCGTACGCCTCGAGGATGAGCTCGGCGTGGTCGTAGTCCTCCTGGCTGGGCGAGAACACCTCGTTGGCCGCGTCCACCTGCAGCGGGTGGAGCACCCACTTGCCGTCGAAGCCGAGCGCGGCGGCTCGCCGGGCCACCCGTCTGAAGCCCTCGACGTCCTTGATCTGCAGGTAGGGGCCGTCGATGACCTGGAGGTCGTGCATCCGGGCCGCCATGAGCAGCCGCATCAGGATGTAGTGGTAGGCGTCGCCCTCGGTGTAGCCGGGCGGCTGCTCCCCCACCACCAGGGTGCGCATGTTGACCGACGCCATGAAGTCCGCGGGGCCGAACACCAGCGCCTCCAGCCGCCGCGACGCCCCGGCGATGGCGTCGACGTTGACCAGGCCGCGGGCGTTCTCGATCTGCGCCTCGATGCCGATGCGGCCGACCTCGAAGCCCATCGTCTTCTCGATCTGGGTGAGCAGGGTGTCGAGCCAGACGATCTCGGTGGAGTCCTGGACCTTGGGCAGGATCAGGCAGTCGAGGTGCTCGCCCGCGCCCTCCACGATCTCGATCACGTCGCGATAGGTCCACTGCGTGGTCAGATCGTTGACCCGGACCACGCGGGTCTTGCCAGTCCAGTCGCCCTCGCGCAGCGCGGTCACGACGTTCTTGCGCGCCTCCTCCTTGGCCATCGGCGCGACCGAGTCCTCCAAATCGAGGAAGACCTCGTCGACGGGCAGGGTCTGGGCCTTCTCCAGGAACCGGGGGTTGCTGCCGGGCACCGCGAGAACAGAACGACGAGAGCGCATGCGCACACGTTAACGGGGGCGCTCCGAAGCACCCGGGCCGGGGTTACAGTCTTGCTGTGAGCGACAACACCGCGGCCATCGAGGAGGGCGCCAAGAAGTCGGGCATCCTCTGGCTCACGCTCGACCGTCCGCGCCTGGCCTGGCACGCCTGGTACGACGGCGGCATCTACCTCGTCACCGGGGGCGGCGAACAGGTCCTGCCGGGGCTCGACGCCCTCGACCGGGTGCGCGTGACGCTGCGCAGCAAGGACAACGGCGCCCGGCTGGTCGAGTTCGAGGCCGTGGTCCGGGTGGTCGACCAGGCGGCCGAGCCCGACGCCGTCGCCGCGCTGGCCAAGGAGCGCCTCAACGCCCCCGACAGCGTCCACCTGACCGACCGGTGGGCGCGGGAGTCCACAGTGCTGCGGCTCACCCCCGCGGCCTGAACGCTCGCGAACTGAGCGGCCGCGGGTCTCAGCTCACCCGCACCGGCTCCGCCATCTCCAGCACCGGCGCCGGGGAGCGGCGGGTCGAGGCGGTCTGCGCCACCAGGGCCCCCGACAGGACGATCAGGCCGCCGATGATCTGGAAGGCGCCCAGCGTCTCGCCCACCAGCGCCCACGCGACCACGGCGCCGCCGATGACCTCCAGCGACGCCACCGTGGCCCCCACGGCCGCCGAGAGCCGCCGCACCGCGTTGACGCCCAGGATGTACGCCGTGACGGTGGCGATCAGCACCATCCACAGGTACGCCCCCAGCACCGGCAGCGTGATCCCGCCCTGGGGCGCGACCGAGACGGTGAACGACTCCCACGGGATGCCCCAGGGCCGGGCGAACGGGAGGAGCACGGTGGCGGCTCCGGCCATGCCCCAGGCGATCAGGCCGAGCGGGTCGACGTCGTCGCCGAAGCTATCGCTCATCAGGAAATATCCGGCACAGCACGCCCCGGCCACCAGGCCCAGCAGGAGGCCGAGCCCGTCCAGGCGCAGCCCGTCCCAGGCCTCCACGACGATGCCCAGCCCCAGCACGGCCACCACGGCCCCGATGTAGGCCGCCCGGGCCAGCCGGATGCCGCGGACGAACCGCACCCAGACGACCACCATGACCGGTGCCATGAACTCCAGCAGCAGCACGATCCCCACCGGCAGCCGGGTGATCGCCACGAAGTACAGTGACTGCACTCCGGCCACGGCCACGATCGCGTACATCGCGAAGAACGGCAGCCGGGGGCGCGGGATCCGCAGCGCCGCCGGCCGCAACACGGCCAGAACGGCGAGCAACAGCAGTCCGGCCCCCGCCATGCGGCACCAGACGGCCTCGATCGGGGTCAGCCCGGCCGCGATGAGGTATTTCGCCATGGGCCCGGAGAAGGCGAAACACCATGATGAGGCCAGCGCGATCGCGAGACCCGCATTCCTCATGCAGCACCATCCTGAGTAAGCACCGTTTGAAACGTTTGATCCTGACACGCTGGGTGTTCCAGGCGCAATGCCTCGCCACTGTTAGCCTGCTCACGTGAAGATCTTCGCGGCCCGCCTGGCCGGGACCTCGGTCTTCGACCCCGCGGGCGACCAGATCGGCCGCATCAGGGACGTCGTCGTCGGCCTGCGCGGCTCCCGCCCGCCGAGTGTCCACGGCATGGTGGTCGAGGTGCAGCCACGCCGCCGGGTCTTCCTGCCCATCACCCGGGTGCGCGGCATCGAGGCCGGCGCGGTCATCTTCACCGGCAAGCTGAACGTCCGCAGGTTTGAGAAACGGGCCAGCGAGACGCTCGTCATCGGCGAGATGCTCGACCTCACCGTGACCGTCGGCGGCCAGCAGATGACCGTCTATGACGTGGCGATGGAGGAGACGAAGCCCTCAGCCTGGGAGATTACCAGCGTGGCCGTCTACCGCGGCAGGCGGCGGCGCGACGCCAAGGTCGTCGACTGGGACGAGGTGTCCGGCTTCGACGTGCTGCAGAAGGACCAGGGGGCGGCCGGGCTGATCGCCGCCTTCGAGTCGATGCGCGCCGCCGACATGGCCAGTGCGCTGCACGAGCTGCCCGGCAAGCGGCGCCTCGAGATCGCCCGCGCCCTCGACGACGACCGGCTCGCCGACGTGCTGGAGGAGATGCCGCCCCGCGACCAGATCGGCATCCTCAGCACCCTGGAGCCCGAGCGGGCCGCCGACGTCCTCGAGGAGATGGACCCCGACGACGCCGCCGACCTGCTGCACGACCTTCCGGCCGACGAGGCCGCCCGGCTGCTCGCGCTGATGGAGCCGGGTGAGGCGGCCCCCGTGCGGCGGCTGCTCACCTACCCCGCCGACACCGCCGGCGGCATGATGACCAGCGAGCCCGTGATCCTGCCGCCGACCGCCACCGTCGCGGAGGCGCTCGCGCACATCAGGCTCAAGGACCTCACACCCGCGATCGCCGCCCAGGTCTACGTGACACGACCGCCCACCGAAACCCCGACCGGGGCCTACCTGGGCGTGAGCCACTTCCAGCGGCTGCTGCGCGATCCGCCCTCGACACTGCTCGGGGCCGCGATCGATCCCTCGATCGATCCGATCAAGCCCGACCTCAGGCTCCCCGACGTGGCCTCCTACCTGGCCAACTACAACCTCCTGGCGGCTCCGGTCGTCGACGAGCTGGGCCGGCTGGTCGGCGCGGTGACCGTCGACGACGTGCTCGACCACATGCTGCCGAGAGACTGGCGCGAAAGGCTGCACCCGTGACGGCCGGCGAACGCCTCGACCAGCCTCGCGAGCTGCGTCGCACGCTGCGCCCGCACTACGACCAGGAGGCGTTCGGCCGCCTCGCCGAGCGGATCGCCCGCTTCCTCGGCACGGCCAGGTTCCTCGTCTACATGACGGTGTTCGTCGCGGTGTGGGGGGCCTGGAACGTCTTCGTTCCCGCACCCCTCCGGTTCGACCCCTATCCGTTCATCTTCCTCACGCTCATGCTGTCGCTGCAGGCGTCCTACGCCGCGCCGCTCATCCTGCTGGCGCAGAACCGGCAGGCCGACAGAGACCGCGTGCAGTACGAGCAGGACCGCGACGCGGCCGATCGCAACCAGGCGGAGATCGAGTATCTGACCCGCGAGATCGCCGGGCTGCGGATGGCCCTGAGCGAGGTGGCCACCCGTGACTTTCTCCACTCGGAGGTGCAGCGGCTGCTGGAGGAGCTCAGGGAGCGTCGGTGAGGTCGAGCTCCGCCAGCCTGGTCAGCATCGCGCGGATCCGCTCGATCTCGCCGGGGCCGAGCAGGTCGAGGAACTGGCTCCTGATCCCGTGCAGGTAGGTGGGGGTCGCCTGGGCCAGCCGGGCGGCTCCGGCGTCGGTCAGCACGGCGTACAGGCCGCGCGCGTCGCTCGCGCACGCCTCGCGCACCACCAGCCCGTCACGCTGCAGCCGGTCGATCAGCCTCGTCAGGCCGCTGCGCGAGAGCAGCACCCTGCCCGCCAGGTCGTTCATCCGCAGCCGCCGCTCGGGCGCCTCCGCGAGCTGCAGCAACACGTCGTAGGAGGCCAGAGGGAGGTCATGGGCGACGAGCAGCTCGGCCTCGAGATGGCGGGTGATCCGCAGCTGGGCCCGCTGCAGCAGCCGCCAGACCGTCAACTCCTCGACGGTGAGGCTCTCGTCGTGCAGAAGAGTCACGGAGTAACCTTAGAACGTTGCACGGGCACCTAAACAGCACGGATTAACCGTGTCGGCGCACTGGTTCATACCATGGAGGGGCATCCTCACTGGCGTGCAGCGCCTGTCCTACATATATGACAAAGGAGGGACGGCACTCCCCTCGTGCCGAGACTTCGATGGCACCAACCCAGGAACAGGTGACGGCAGCTCTCGCCACCGTCATCGACCCCGAGATCCGTCGCCCGATCACCGATCTCGGCATGGTCAAGAGCATCGACATCGCTCCCGACGGTGCCGTACGCGTCGGCGTCTACCTCACCGTGGCCGGCTGCCCGATGAAGGACACCATCCGCCGCGACGTCACCGCCTCGATCGTCGCCCTCGACGGTGTCACAGGTGTCGAGATCGAGCTCGACGTCATGAGCACCGAGCAACGCAAGACGCTCCAGACCAAGCTGCGCGGCGATCGTGGGCCGGAGAAGGAGATCCCCTTCAACCAGCCGGGCTCGCTGACGCGCGTCTTCGCGGTCGCCAGCGGCAAGGGCGGTGTCGGCAAGTCGTCCGTGACGGTCAACCTGGCCGTCGCCATGGCCGCAGGCGGCCTCAAGGTCGGCATCGTCGACGCCGACATCTACGGCCACAGCGTCCCGCGCATGCTGGGCGTCTCCGACCGGCCGACCAAGGTCGAGGACATGATCATGCCGCCGGTGGCGCATGACATCAAGGTCATCTCGGTCGGCATGTTCAAGCCGGAGGGCAACAACGCGGTGGTCTGGCGCGGGCCCATGCTCGACCGCGCGCTCCACCAGTTCCTCGCCGACGTCTACTGGGGCGATCTCGACATCCTCCTGCTCGACCTGCCTCCTGGCACCGGCGACATCGCGATCTCGGTGGCCCAGCGCCTCCCGTCGGCCGAGATCCTCGTGGTGACCACGCCGCAGATGGCCGCCGCCGAGGTCGCGGAGCGGGCGGGCTCGATCGCCGCCCAGACCCACCAGCAGATCGCCGGCGTCATCGAGAACATGGCCTGGCTGCCGTGCCCCCACTGCGACGAGCGCATCTCGGTCTTCGGCGAGGGCGGCGGCCAGACGGTCGCCGACGCGCTCACCCGCACGCTCGGCTCCCGGGTGTCGCTGCTCGGTCAGGTCCCGATCGACCTGCGGCTGCGCGAGGGCGGCGACGAGGGCAAGCCTCTCGTCCTGACCGATCCCGACACTCCGGCCGCGGCCGAGCTCCGCTCGATCGCGGCGGCCCTCAGCAAGCGTTCCTCCAGCATGAAGGGCATGCAGCTGGGCCTGTCGCCCAACCGTTGACACCCTGCTGACATCTGCGCGCATCGGGCCCGCTCGTCCTCGAGCGGGCCCGCCGTGCTTCCCCGACCTGCCGTGCTCGTCAGGATCCGCCCGAGATCAGGTCGCCTCCGAGTCGTACGGCGGGAGCTCGCCGTAGCCCAGCTCGTCGACCGGCTCCGCCACCGCGGTGTGGGGCGCCGTGGCCGGCTCCAGCTCGCGCGGCTTGCCGTTCCAGTCGTTCTCCACGTCGTCCAGGAGATGCTTGCGGACGAAGTTTCGCGGATTGAGGTCGGCCGGGTCGAAGTTGGAGAACTCCGGCGGCAGCCCCGCGCGCAGGTCTTCGCGCGCGTTGGTGGCCATCCGGCGTAGGTTGCGCAGCGTCTCGCCCGCCTGCGACGCCACCTGGGGCAGCTTATCCGGCCCGAAGACGAGCAGCGCGATGACGATCAGCGCCCCGATCTCCATCCAGCCGAGTCCGAACACGGTGAGCTCCTACCGCAGTGAAATCGCACCGGGGACGACCCCGGGTCAATCCCAGACTAAGGGCTAGCCGGGACAGGTCGGTCGCCCGCTCACGCTGACGATCCCAAACCAGAGCGGCTCCGTCCAGGCCGGTGACGGGTCTGGTGCCCGGGGATCAGGACGGGGTGGCGACGGGTTCGTCGTCGGCCGTCACGGTGAGGGTGGCGGTGCGCTCCTCACCGTTGCGCAGGTATTTGACGGTGATCTGGGAGCCGGGCGCCTTGCTGCGGACCAGCGCGATGAGCTCGTTGCCGTCCTGCAGGCGGAGCCCGTCGATCTCGACCAGGATGTCGCCCTCTTTGAGACCCGCCTTGGCCGCCGGCCCGTTGGCGTCGACCGGCTGCCTGCCGTCGACCCGGTCCGTGGTGATGCGGACGCCCTCGCCCTTGTAGTCGCGATCGAGGACGATGCCGATCTTGGGGCGCTTGGCCTTGCCGGTCGTGACGAGCTCCTCGGCGACGCGGCGGGCCTGGTTGACCGGGATCGCGAAGCCGAGGCCGATGCTGCCGCTCTGGCTGCCGAGAGAACGGCTCAGGGTGGCGATCGCGGAGTTGACCCCCACGACCTCGCCCTTGCCGTTGACCAGCGGGCCACCCGAGTTGCCGGGGTTGATGGCGGCGTCGGTCTGGATGGCGCTGATGTAGGCGGGCTCCTCGGCGGAGGTGCCGCTCTCGTCGCCCGCGATGACCGGGCGGTTGAGGGAGCTGACGATGCCCGTGGTGACCGTGCCGGACAGGCCCAGGGGCGAGCCGACCGCGATGACCGGGTCGCCGACGACCACCTGGTCGGAGTTGCCGAGGGTGATCTCGGGGGTGCCGAACGTCTCCTCCGGCTTGACCACCGCCAGGTCGGAGCCCGGGTCGCGGCCCACGATGCGGGCGGTCGTGGTCTTGCGGTTGTTGAACATGATCCGGATCTCGCCGCCCTTGGCGGCCATGGCGACCACGTGGTTGTTGGTGACCACGTACCCGTTCTTGATCAGGAAGCCGGAGCCGGTCGCGCCCTCGGTGTTGCTGCCGTTGCCGACCTCCAGCGAGACGACGCTGGGCAGCACGCGCGACGCCACGCCGGCCACCGAGTCGGGGGCCCTGTTGACGGCGCCGCTGGGAGCGGGACCGAGGCTGTAGGAGGGGTCGGTGCCGTTGCCGGACCTGGTCAGCAGGTAGGTGCCGACGCTGCCGAGCGTGGAGGCCACCAGGGCGATGACGACCGCCAGGACGACCATCAGGCCGACGCTCGGGCCGCGCCTGGCCGTGGCCGCGCCCGGCGGCCCGGGAGGCGGCGCCCATCCCGGCCCCATCCCGAGCGCACTGCGCGGGGGTGGCGGAGGCACTTCGCCACCGTAGGGGGGCGGGCCGGCCGAGGTGCCGAAGAAGGGGCTCTCGTAGGCGCGGGTGGGCTGCGGGCCCGACGGGTCGCCGAAGCCCCCCTGAGCGTGTTGCGGGCCGGACGGGTCACCGAAGGAAGCCTGGGTGGGCTGCGGACCGGACGGGTCGCCGTAGGGCGCGCGAGCCCCCGGATCGTCACCGTAGGAGGCGGCGCCGTAGGGCCGCTCGGGCGGCCCGAGCGGCCCGGGGATCTCCGTGCCGGCGGAACGGCCTGACGGATCGCTCCAGAGACCGAACGAGGTCGTCTCGGCTCCCCAACCGGGCTGCTCCGGGTGCTCATCAGCGGGCAGGAACTCCGGTCGCCCCTGTGAGCCGGGGAAGTCCGACGGTGTGCGTCCTTCGGTGGGGCGCGTCTCGTCGGTCATCTAACTCTCACCACTCCTTGCTCGGACACCGCAATCCTGGCGCGATCGGCATACGAGGGTCGTAAAGCAATTGTCAAGGATGCCCCCGAAAAATGGGTACACCTGACAAAACCCGAACCCAGATCGTATGCCCCCGTCACCGCCGACTACGCCAATTGAGTATCCCAGCTAACAGGCCCCAGGTCAGGGTGTGGGCATCGGCGGCGTGGTGACCTGCGGAGTCGCGGGCCGGTGCTGGTTGAAGAGCTCGGCCGGCGGGGTGGGATGGCCCTGCCCCACTCCCGAGGCGGCGAAGAAGGTGCCGAGCGCGACGGCCGCGGAGACCACGCCGACCGCGACGTACGTCGACCGCCGCCTAGCCCCACGGCCAGGGCCGGAAGCGCCGCTGGTCGCGTCTCTGCGCGGGCGGTTGTCCGGCGGGGCGATGCTGTAGGGGCCCGGGATGGGCACCCCGCCGAACGTCCGGGTAGGGAAAGGCCGCTCCCGGGGCGGAAGCGGGCCACCCGGCTCCGACATCCGCAGCAGTGACATGGTGAGGTCGGCCGGCATGACCATGTCGTCGAGCGACCGCAGACGCGACTTCAGCGCCCGCATCGACTCGACCTCGCGTCTGCACTCAGCGCAGAAGGTCAGATGGGCCAGGGCCCGCTCGCGTTCGGTGTGGTTGAGCTCACCGTCCACAAGCGCGGATACACGTTCTCCAAGATGCGACATATCAGACTTCCTCCCCACGGGTCCCCGACGGGAATGCTGGCGGGGGGAGTTGTGAATTACGGGGTGCCCGGTGATCGAGCGCCTCCCGCAACTGCGCCCGACCACGATGGATACGGCTCCGGACAGTGCCCAGCTTGACGCCGAGCGTGGCCGCGATCTCCTCGTACGACAGGCCTTCGATGTCGCACAGCACGATCGCGGCCCGGAAGTCGGGCGTGAGCGCGTCGAGCGCGGCCTGGATGTCAGGCTCGAAGTGGGCGTCGTCGAAGGCCTGCGCCGGTGACGGCTCGCGACCGCGCAGCCGTTCGGCGGCGTCGTCGCCGAGCCCCTCGAACCGGATGCGTTGCTTGCGCCGCGCCATGTCGAGGAACAGATTGGTGGTGATCCGGTGCAGCCAGCCCTCGAACGTGCCGGGCGTGTAACTCGACAGCGATCTGAAGACCCGGACGAAGACCTCCTGGGTGAGGTCCTCGGCATCATGGACATTGCCGGTCAGCCGGTACGCCAGTCGATACACACGGGCGGAGTGAATCCGCACCACTTCCTCCCAGGTGGGAGGCGTCCAATCAGACACGGGAGCATCGGCCTGGTGGTCGCTATCGTCCACCAGCACTCCTCTCTCTGGGACCACCGCTACCGCCATAGTGCCTGGTTTCGTCCCTTCGTGCGTACTGCCTGCCTTCCGGACCGGCAAAGCCCGTTTAAACCTGCAACGCCGGAGGGCGCTCCTGAGTTCCCGTCCCGGCGTGTCTCCCCTAGGCTGCGACCGGTGACCAATCGCACGAAAGTGGGGGGAGGAGGCCGATGACCAGTCCGGTAGAGGCCACTCTGGCCTATGCGGAGCAGTTCCATCACGAGGATGAGATCCTGCACGCGGCGCGGCAGCGCGGGCTGGAGATGGGTGCCGTGCCCATCCTTCCCGGAGGCGGGGCGGCGCTCTGCTTCCTGGCCACGGCGGTCAACGCCAAGTCCGTCGTCGAGATCGGCACCGGCTGCGGCGTCTCCGGCCTCTGGCTGCTCCGGGGCATGCGCCCCGACGGCACGCTGACCAGCGTCGACGTGGAGCCCGAGCACCAGCGGCTGGCCAGGCAGGCGTTCGCGGAGGCCGGGTTCTCCGGGGGTCGCGTGCGGCTCATCGCGGGCCGCGCGCTCGACGTGCTGCCCAGGCTCTCCGACGGCGGCTACGACCTGGTCTTCGCCGACGGGGCCAAGCAGGAGTACGCCGACTACCTGGCCGAGGCCGTCCGGCTGCTGCGCGTCGGCGGCATCGTCGCCTTCGACAACGTCCTCTGGCACAACCGCGTCGCCGACCCGTCGCAGCGCGACCCCGACACGGTCGCCCTGCGCGAGCTGGGCAAGCTCGTACAGGGCGACGACCGGCTCCGCTCGCTGCTGATGCCGCTCGGCGACGGCCTGCTCGCCGCCGTCAAGATCGCCGACTAGCGGCCCGTACGCCCGCCGGTCACGGCCGGGTGAGCCACTCCAGCAGCACCCGCACCCCGAACCCGGTCGCACCCTTGCTGAGGACGCCCTCGTCGACGGTGCTGCGCCCCACACCCGCGATGTCGAGGTGGGCCCACGGCCGCTTGCCCGCGAACTCCCGCAGGAACAGCGCCGCCGTGATGGACCCCGCCCCGAAGGTGGAGCCGGCCTCGACGTTGGACAGGTCGGCGAGCGACGACTCCAGCGCCGGCGCGTAGTCGTCGATCAGTGGCATGCGCCACAGCCGGTCGTCGCTGACCTGCCCCGCGTCCACGAGCTGCCGGGCCAGGGTGTCGTCGGTGGAGTAGACGGCCCCGACGTTGCGGCCGAGCGCGACGGTGATGGCACCGGTGAGCGTGGCGACGTCGACGACCATGTCGGGGTCGAGCTCGGCGTCGGCGTAGGCGAGCGCGTCGGCCAGCACCAGCCGGCCCTCGGCATCGGTGTTGAGCACCTCGACCGTGCGCCCGCCGTAGTGCGTGATGACGTCGCTGGGCCGCTGGGCGGTGCCGGAGGGCATGTTCTCGGCGGCGGCGATCAGGCCGGTGACTCGTACGGGCGCGCCCAGGGAGGCCAGCGCGCCCAGGACGGCGATCACCACGGCGCCGCCCGCCATGTCGGTCTTCTGGGTCTTCATGTTCTCGGTCGGCTTGAGCGACAGGCCACCCGAGTCGAACGTGATGCCCTTGCCCACGAGCACCACGTGACGGTCGGCGGGCTCGGCCGGAGTGTAGGAGAGCTGGATGAGCCGGGGCGGGCTGACCGATCCCCGGCCGACGGCCAGGATGCCGCCGAAACCGCCCGCCTGCAGCTGCTCCTCGTCCCAGATCCGCGCGGGCACCCCCTGCTCGGCGGCGCGCTCGGCGAGCCAGGCGGGGTTCTTGACGGACGAGGGGGTGTTGGCCAGGTCTCGGGCGAGCGCCACGGCCTGGGCGACGCTCCGGGCCCGACGTACGGACGGCTCGTCGGCGCCGACGAGCTTCAGCGCGCGGACGGGCGCCTTGCCCGGCGCGCCGATGCGGAAGGAGTAGGCGGCGAGCAGCGCGGCCTCCGTGAACGCGGCGGCGTCGCCGTCGGGCACCACCACGACCAGCTCCGCGCGCCCCTTGACCTTGCGGGTGAGGGCCGCCGCGGCCTTGCGCAGCGCGTGCGGCGAGCCGTCGCCGACGCCGTAGAGCAGCACCCGGCCGACGCCGCCCTGGCGCGCCACGGGAACCTCCACGATCTCGCCCGGCTCGCCCTTGGCCTCGTAGTGCGCCAGCAGGTCGGCCACCGGCATCGGCAGGTCGAGCGCGCGGGAAGGGGTCAGGTCATGAGAGTAGGGGACGGCCAGCAGCTCGGCGGCTGCGGGAAGGTCGGTGACCACCGACGCAGTGGTCTCAATGGGCACGGAAACATTCTCCTCGAACGTCAGCGACCCTGGCGCGGAACGCCAGGGCCGTGGGTCAGGTTGTCTCGGGAGCTCTCAGCCGACGACGTTCTTCAACGCCTCACCGAGCGCCTTTGCCTCGTCGGCGGAAATCTCCACGACGAGCCGGCCGCCACCCTCCAGAGGGACCCGCATGACTATGCCGCGCCCTTCCTTGGTGACCTCGAGCGGACCATCGCCGGTCCGCGGCTTCATCGCCGCCATGCGTGCATCCCTTCCTGCCTTGGGCTCCCGCGGCCCGCGATTTCGACCGCCCGTTAGGGAGGGCGGCGCATTCACGTCTTCTGTGATGTCCTATTCTCCCGCATCGAGAGCCCTCATGGGTAACGATCTCCTCCCAGAATGCGTTGTCCATGGTGGCCAAGGCGGCCAAACTGGACCTCGTGCATGCTCGCGCCGCCCTCTTCGACCTCTACGGAGACCACCTGCGCACGCGTGGCGGGCAGGCGTCCGTGGCCGCTCTCGTACGCCTGATGAAGCCCCTGGAAATCGCCCCTCCAGCCGTGCGAACGGCCGTCTCACGGATGGTCAGGCAGGGCTGGCTGCGGCCGGTCAGGCTGCCGCAGGGCGCCGGCTACGGGCTCACTCCCAAGTGCGTCAGGCGGCTGGACGAGGCCGCACTGAGAATTTACCGAGCCGGAACACCGAGCTGGCACGGCCGCTGGCACCTGATCGTCCTCGAGCCCGTGAGGGACCGGCCGCGCAGAGACCGGCTCAGGGCCGACCTCACCTTCCTCGGTTACGCCTCGCTGTCGGAGACCACCTGGATCGGCCCGCGCTCCTCGCTCGAACTGGACAACCTCCTCGACAGCGAGGGGGTGCGCGCCGACAGGTTCGACGCGGCCCTGGAGGGCGACTCTCACGAGCTGGTGGCCCGGGCGTGGGACCTGACGGCCATCGGCGAGGCGTACGAGCACTGGCTGTCGGAGGCTGTCACGCTGATCGGGGCGCTCCCTCGTGGGGCCCCCGCCGATCAGGTCTTCGCGACCAGGAGCAGACTGGTGCACGGGTGGCGCAACTTCTTGTTCCGCGACCCCGGCCTGCCCCCCGAGCTGTTGCCCCCCGCTTGGCCGGGGGAGAAGGCCAGATCCTACTTCGAGCAGGAGGCCGCCCGCCTGCTGCCCGCCGCAGCCGCGTTCGTCGACAGGGAGTTATCGTGATCCGCTATGACGTGACCGACGCCGTCGCCACCATCACCCTCGACCGGCCCGATGCGATGAACTCGCTGACGGCCGAGGTGAAGGCCGCGTTGCTGGAGGCGCTGCGCCGTGCGGCGGATGACCCAGAGGTCCGGGCGGTGCTGCTGACGGGCTCGGGCCGGGCCTTCTGCGCCGGCCAGGACCTACGCGAGCACGGCGCCAACCTGGAGTCCGGCCGCGGCCTGGCCAACACCGTGCGCGAGCACTACAACCCGATCGTCGAGCTGATCACCACCATGGCCAAGCCGGTGGTGGCCGCCGTCAACGGCGTCGCCGCCGGCGCGGGCGCCGCGCTGGCCTTCGCCTGCGACCTGCGGGTGGCCTCGGAGAAGGCCAAGTTCGCGATGGCGTTCGCGGGGATCGGCCTGGCTCCCGACTCCGGCTCCTCCTGGACCCTGCAGCGCCTCGTGGGCGCCGGGCGGGCGGCCGAGCTGATGCTGCTCGGCGAGGCGTTCGACGCCTCTCGCGCCCTCGAACTCGGCCTGGTCACCCGCGTGGTGCCCGCCGACGACCTGCTGAAGACCGCCCAGGAGCTGACGGTACGGCTGGCGCAGGGCCCCACCCTGGCCTACGCGGCCACCAAGCGGGCGCTGGCGTACGCGGCGTCGCACTCGCTGCCCGAAACCCTGCTCGTCGAGGCCGACCTGCAGGACGAGTGCGTCGCCACCCGCGACCACCAGGACGCGACCAAGGCTTTCCTGGCCAAGGAGCGCCCCGCTTTCCACGGCCGCTGACGGCCCCGGCCGCCTTGGCCGGAGCCGGCCCGATGCCGCAGGTCCAACGGGCCCGCCACACCGCGCCGGTCACCCCGGTGCCCGGCGCGCCGCCTCGTGACGGAGTTCAGTCGCTGACCCGCGCGACGCATCCCTCGATGTGGTCGTTGACCAGGCCGATGGCCTGCATCAGCGCATAGGCCGTGGTGGGGCCGACGAACCTGAACCCGCGCCTCTTCAGCTCCTTGGCCAGCGCCACCGAGCCGGGGGTGACGGCGGGAAT
Organism: Nonomuraea sp. NPDC048916; assembly: GCF_040649575.1. NCBI lineage: Bacteria > Bacillati > Actinomycetota > Actinomycetes > Streptosporangiales > Streptosporangiaceae > Nonomuraea > Nonomuraea sp. NPDC048916. The sequence continues at coordinate 243,657 of NZ_JBEZFS010000003.1, read as the reverse complement.
GTCGGACATCGTCCTGGGCACCGGCGCGTCCGGGTCGGCGTGGCGCCACACCAGCTCGGACAGCCCGCCGGGCAGGTCGAGCGCGGCCCGCGCGTTGTTGATCGCCGCCTCCACCTTGGCGCGGTTGCGCACGATCCCCGCGTCGCCGAGGAGTCTGTCCACGTCGTACTCGGTGTAGGCGGCCACCTTCGGGATCGAGAACCCGTCGAAGGCGGCGCGGAAGTTCTCCCGTTTGCGCAGGATCGTGAGCCACGACAGCCCGGACTGGAACGCCTCCAGCGACACCCGTTCGAAGACGCGGTCGTCACCCCGGACCGGCCGGCCCCACTCGTCGTCGTGGTAGGCGAGGTAGAGCGGGTCGGCCATGCCCGCCCAGGCACAACGGACCACCTCGGTCACGACCGCTCGTCCCCTTCGCCGCGCGACGCCTCATCACCCGGAACGGCGCCCCGGGAATCACCGGCGTCGCCGTTCCGCGCACCAGACCCGCTCACATCGGGCACACCACCCTCGGCCGGAGCCTCCGGCACATCAACTCGGGTATCCCACGGGCCAGCCGCGCCGTCCGGCACCTCGTCGGCCGGAGAATCCGGCACGTCAGCCGGGACGCCCGACAGGCCGACGGAGACGTGCGGCGCGTTGTCGGCCGGGACGCCCGACAGGCCAGCCGGGGCGTCCGGGACGCCCGACAAACCAGCCGACGTGTCAGGGGGGGCGAACGGGGAGGTGGGCTCGGGTGTGGCGGTCGCGTCGCCGTTGCGGGCCGGCCGCTCGGGGCCGGCGGCGAACGGCGCGAGGGCGGCCGGATCGAAGGACGGCATGGGGTCGCCCGCCTCGGGCAGTCGCATCGGCGCCGCGGGCGCCTCCGGCTCGTGGTCGGTGCGCAGGCCGCCGCCAGGGGCCGCGTAGACCTCCTGGCGCGCGTGCAGCCGGCTCGACAGGAGCTCCGAGACCCGTTGCTCCAGGACGGCGATCCTGGTGTCACGGGCGCTGATCGCGCTGGCGGCCCGGCGCAGGGTCTCGTCGACGCTCTGGGTGTGATAGCCGACGAGGTTGACCGGCAGGTGCAACGCCATGAAGTCGACCGCTGTCAGCTGACCCGGCTCAGGCAGGTCGAGAGGCGGCACGTCAGGCGGGAACTCGGTCAGCTCACCGCCCCTGCCTAGGGAGACCAGCACGACGCAGGCCAGGATGGCGAGCGCGGCGATGGCGAGTATGACCAGCACATTGGCATCGTACTCATACCATCGGGGCATGAGTCCCGCACTTGTCGCGCCTGGTGCGCCTTTGGACCCCTCCTGGACTCCGGCGGGCTCGCCGGCGGAGGCGGCCGCGCTGGCGCGGGCGGGCGCGACCGTGCTGGTCACACTGCCCGCCCAGCTCGACGCGGCGCTCGCGGCGGCCGCGATCTACTGCTGGCATGGTGCGCGGGTGTTCGTCACGGAACATCCCGATCAAGTACGGCTCGCCCTGGACATGACCGAGTCGCTCGCCGGTCGCCGCCCCCCGGCCCTCACCCGTCGCGGTCTCGCCTGAAGGGTCAGTCGACGGCCTCGCTGAGCTCCTCCACCGAGGGGCGGACCGGTGCCGGCCGGCCTTCCAGGTGGGCGAAGGCGGCCTCCACCGTGGTCGTCCAGGCGATGGCGTCGAACACGTTGGCCCTGGTGAAGCCCTCGTCGTACATGCCCTCGACGAGGCGGCGCAGCGGGGTGTAGAGGCCCCAGGGGTCGAGGATGACGAGGGGACGGTCGTGGATGCCGAGAACCCGGGCCGTCCAGATCTCGAAGAGCTCCTCCAGCGTGCCGATGCCGCCGGGCAGCACGAGGAAGGCGTCGGAGCGGGCGTCCATGACGCCTTTGCGTTCGCGCATGTCGGCGGTGACGATCAGCTCGTCGGACTCGCGGTCGGCGATTTCGACGTCGACCAGGACCTGCGGGATGACGCCGATGGTGTGGCCGCCCGCCGCTCTCGCCGCTTTGGTGACGGCGCCCATGCAGGAGACGGTGGCGCCGCCGCTCACCAGGGTGTGGCCACGCCCGGCGAGCTCGGTGCCGACCTCCGTGGCCAGCGTCACGTACTTGGGGTCGATTTTCTGGCTGGAGGCGCAGTAGACGCAGACATTCACAAAGCGTCAGCCTATTGTGGTTCGGCGATCTGCGACGTGGTGGCCTGCCGGTCCTCCCGGTGCTGCTTGGAGCGGGCGCGGTCGGAGTCGACGATGACGCGTACGGCCTCTTCCACGTCGTCGGTGACGGTGATCAGGTCGAGGTCGTGGACGGCGATCTTGCCGGTGCCGAGCAGGTGCCCCTTGACCCAGTCGAGCAGCCCGCCCCAGAACTCCGTGCCCAGCAGCACCACGGGGAACGACGTGACCTTGCGCGTCTGCACCAGCGTGAGGGCCTCGAACAGCTCGTCGAGGGTGCCGAAGCCGCCGGGCAGCGCGATGAAGCCGCAGGAGTACTTCACGAACATCGTCTTGCGTACGAAGAAGTAGCGGAACTCGATGCCGAGCTCGACGTAGTCGTTCATGCGCTGCTCGAACGGCAGCTCGATGCCGAGCCCCACCGAGATGCCGCCGTCGACCTCGGTCGCGCCCCGGTTGGCCGCCTCCATGGTGCCCGGGCCGCCGCCGGTGATGACGGCGTAGCCGGCCTCGGCGAGGGTCCTGCCGAGGGCGACCCCCATCGCGTAGTCGGCGGTGTCTCTGCCCGAACGCGCTGAGCCGAAGACGGTGACCGCCCTGGGCAACTCGGCGAGCTGCCCGAACCCCTCCACGAACTCCGCCTGGATGCGCAGCACCCGCCACGGGTCCATGTGCACCCAGTCGGCGGGGCCCTGCCGGTCGAGCAGCCGCTGATCGTGGGTGGATTCGGGGACCAGCGCGCCACGGACCACGGCCTGCCCCTGACGGCGTTCGCGACGTATCTTCTCCATGCGGATCACGCTAGTCCTCTTCCCGGGCTCCCGGGTCTCGGCCGGGGGCCGTCGGCGGCGCCTGTCGCCCTGTGCGCTCACCCCGCGCGGGTCGGCGGGTGTGAGCCCCCGCAGAACATCATGGAAGGTATAACCGCAGGTGGACGCCTCGTGTCAAGGTCGCAAAAAATCTTGAAAGAAGCAGGAACCGAATTTCGACCCCCCTGCGTCTAACTGCCGAGGGTGCTGCTCGGGACTGAAAGTGGCTTTCCCCGCCAAATGGCCGGCGAGGAAAGCCACTTTCATGTTGTGAGCCAGTCGAGCATCGCCCGCTCGCTCTCCACGATCTTGGAAAGCGACACGTACTCCCCCTGCTGATGCGCCAGGTTCGGATCGCCCGGCCCGTAGTTGACGGCCGGAACCCCCAAGGTGGAGAACCTCGCCACATCGGTCCAGCCCAGTTTCGCCCGGGGCACGCCGCCCACCGCCGCGGCGAAGGCGGCGGCGACCGGATGCGTGAGACCGGGCCGGGCGGCGGGCGCCTCGTCCACGAAGCGGACCCCGAACCCGTCGAACACCTCCCGTACGTGCGCCCGCGCCTCCTCCACCGACAGGTCCGGCGCGAACCGGTAGTTGACCGTCACCACGCACGCGTCGGGGATCACGTTGCCCGCCACGCCGCCGTCGACCCGCACGGCGTTGAGGCCCTCGTGGTATTCGAGCCCGTCGACCACCGGCCGCCGCGCCTGGTAGGCGTTGAGCCTGGCCAGCACCGGCTCGATGCCGTGGATGGCGTTGACCCCGAGCCACGACCGGGCGCTGTGCGCCCGCTTGCCCGTCACCAGGATCTCGGCCCGCAGCGTGCCCTGGCAGCCCCCCTCGATCACCCCGTCGGTCGGCTCCATGAGCACCGCGAAGTCGGCCGCCAGCCAGGCGGGGTGCTCGCGGCTCACCCGGGTGAGCCCGTTGCGCTCCGCCTCGACCTCCTCACAGTCGTAGAACAGGAAGGTTACGTCGCGGTTGGGCGCGGGCACGGTGGCCGCCAGCCTGAGGGCGACCGCCACCCCCGCCTTCATGTCGGAGGTGCCGCAGCCGTAGAGCCGGTCGCCCTCGACGCGGCTCGGCAGGTTGGCGGCCACGGGCACGGTGTCGAGATGCCCGGCGATCAGCACGCGCTCGCCGAGCCCCAGCGAGGTGCGGGCCACGATGGTCTGGCCCGACCTGTCGAGCTCGAGGTGCGGCAGCGCGCCGAGTGCCCGCTCGATCTCGTCGGCCAGCGTCTTCTCGGCGCCGCTCACCGACTCGATGTCCACGATCGCCGCGGTCAGCGACCGTACGTCCTGTGTCAGGTCCAGCATCAGGTATTCGCTCCGTGTTCGCGCAGCACCTCGTTGAGGGCCGCCTTGTCGTGCCGCTGCCCCGGACCCAGGCGCTTGATCACCAGCACGCAGGGCAGGCCGAACGTGCCTCCGGGGAACTCCTTCTGGCGGGTGCCGCCGACCGCCACGCACCAGTCGGGGATCCGGCCGCGGGTCAGCTCCTCGCCCGTCAGCACGTCGATCACCGGGATCGTCGCCGACAGGATCGTGCCCGCGCCCACCACGGCGCCGCGCCCGACCCGGGCGCCCTCGACGATCATCGCGCGGCTGCCGATCAGCGCGTCGTCCTCCACCACCACCGGCACGGCGTTGGGCGGCTCCAGCACGCCGCCGATGCCCACCCCACCCGACAGGTGCACGTTGCTGCCGATCTGGGCGCAGGAGCCGACCGTGGCCCAGGTGTCGACCATCGTGCCCGCGCCGACGTAGGCCCCGATGTTCGTGAACGACGGCATCAGCACCACGCCGGGCGCCGCGTAGGAGCCCCAGCGCGCGATGGCTCCCGGGACCACGCGCACCCCGTCGAAGGTGGTCTTGAGCGGCAGCCGGTCGTGGTGCTGGAAGTCGCCCACCTGTGACCTGGCCAGGCCGAGCACCTTGAACGCGAGCAGGATCGCGCGTTTGGCCCGCTCGTCGACGACCACCTCGCCGCCCGACACCTCGGCGACCCGGGCCCTGCCGGTGTCGAGCAGGTCGATCGCGCCGACCACCACGGCACGCGCCTCGGCGTCGCTCGGCGACAGCTCCGCGCGCCGCTCCCACAGGGCGTCGACGGCCTGCGGGATCGGTGACGAGGTGCTCTGGTGACTCATGGCCACGGAGCCTATCTGGCCGGGTAGGTTTTTCAGGGTGCGCCTGCGCTTCTCCCGCGGAGTCTTCACCATCGCGGTCATCGTTCTCGTGCTCGCGGTGGGGATCTCCGTGGGTCTGTACGCGCTGCTCAAGAAAGCCAAGCCGCTGGCCGTGCCCGAGGCCTTCTGCGCCGTGCGGACCCCCGACGGGGCGCTCGGCCTCGACCTCGAGCAGGCGCAGGTGTCGGCCACCATCGCGGCCGTGGCGGCGCGGCGCAGGCTCCCCGAGCGGGCCGTGGTGATCGCCTACGCGACGGGGCTGCAGGAGTCGAAGCTCCGCAACCTCGACCACGGCGACCGCGACTCGGTCGGCGTGTTCCAGCAGCGCGAGTCGCAGGGATGGGGCCGGAAGAAACAGATCATGGACCCGGTCTACTCGACGAACAAGTTCTTCGCCGCGCTGGTCAAGGTCAAGGACTACCGCACCATCCCGCTGGCCGAGGCCGCGCAGGCGGTGCAGCGCTCGGCCGGCGGCTACGCCTACGCCCCCCACGAGACCGACGCCAAGATCCTGGCCGCGGCGTTCACCGGCCGGGTCCCCAAGGCCGTGCACTGCTGGTATCCACCGGCCAAGGGGCAGACCGCCGCGCCCGTGGCGCGCACCGGCGAGGCCCGCCGCCAGTTGGCGCGGGCGCTCGGCGACACCACCATCACCACCAAGAGGCGCGGCTGGCTGATCGCCGCGTGGTCGGTGGCCCACGCGCAGAAATACGGCCTGAGCCGGGTCGGGTTCAGCGGGGCCACCTGGTCCAACGACCTGGAGGTCGAGGGCTGGCGGTCGGGCGGCAAGGCGGGCGACCGGCGGGTCGAGCTGTCCTAGGACGCGCGGCTGACGATGTCGATCGAGCCGGGCGGGAGCGGCCGGGCGTAGCTGGCGGTCCACGACCTGCCCTGGATCCGCTCGAAGGAGAGCAGCCGCCCGTCGGAGGCGCGGTAGTCGGCGAAGTCGAGCAGCCCGCGCTCGGGGGTGCCCGTGTCGCCCTCGCACCTGAACGCGGCCGTGCCCCGCTCGATCGGGAAGAACTCGACGCCCTCCATGATCAGCATGCTCTTGGCGGGCACCATGCCCTGGGTGGGCACCTCGGTCCAGAGGAGCACCTCCAGGTGCGGCGGATCGCCCTGGGTGAGGCCCTGACGCACCTCGACCGACAGCCACTGGAAGCGGCGGGTGCGGTCGCGCAGCAGGTATTCGGTCCACTGCTGGCCCTGCCACGACATGAACATCGCGCCCAGCACGCGCGCGGGCGAGCCGTGGACGTGAATCCGGTCGCCGACCTGGATGGTCCGGGGATCGGCGTAGTCGGACCCGGCATGCCCCGCCACGCTCACCGGCGCCGGTAGCGGGGTCTCGATGGGAGCGACCTCAACCGGCGGCGCGGCTGTGCGGTCCTTCCTGTCCTGTCGCAGGGTGGCCAAGAAGGCTCCCAGCAGCAGGAGGACGGTGGCGATGCTCAGCCCGAGTACGACCATGGAGGTCATGCTCATCGATCAGCTCGCTCCACTCACGGTCTGCCTCGGCAAACGCCCTTATCAATTTATGTTTGCCCGCAATTGCGAGCCGACTATGACGGGGGATCCTACTGGAGGCGGCGCACCGCCGCACTGATCCTTTCGTCAGTGGCCGTCATGGCTATGCGGATGTGTCGCTTACCTGCCGGTCCGTAGAAATCACCTGGTGCGACCAAAATACCGATTTCGGAGAGTTTGCTTACCTGATCCCAGGCGTTTTCTCCGTTGGATGCCCAGAAGTACAGACCTGCCGTGGAATGGTCGATCCGCCAGCCCGCCCGTTCGAGCGCGGGACGCAGCCGGGCGCGCCGGGCGGCGTAGAGCTCGCGCTGCGCGTCGACGTGCTCGTCGTCTCCCAGCGCGACCGTCATCGCGGCCTGCACGGGGCCCGGCATCAGCATGCCCGCGTGCTTGCGCACATGCAGCAGCCGCCGCACCAGAGCGGGATCGCCCGTGACGAACGCCGCCCGGTATCCGGCCAGGTTGGACCGTTTTGACAGCGAGTGGACCGCGAGCAGCCCCTCGTGGGAGCCGTCGCAGACGTCGGGATGCAGGATCGAGACCGGCTGCTCCTCCCAGCCCAGCTCGATGTAGCACTCGTCGGAGGCGACGACGGTGCCGCGCTCGCGCGCCCAGGCCACCACCTTGCGCAGGTGCTCGGGTGGCAGCACCCGGCCCGTGGGATTGCCCGGGGAGTTGACCCAGACCAGGTCCACGTGCTGGGGGCCGAGCGCGAGCAGGCCGTCGGAGGCCATCGGCGCCGCCCCGGACAGCCGGGCTCCCACCTCGTAGGTGGGATAGGCCAGCTCGGGGAAGACGACCCGCTTGGCGCCGAGATAGGTCGGCAGCCAGGCGACGAACTCCTTGGAACCGATCAGCGGCAGCACGTCGCTCGCGTCGACGGTGACGTCGTGCCTGCGGCGCAGCCAGCCCGCGGCGGCCTCCCGCAGCTCCTTGGTGCCGTGGGTCAGCGGGTAGCCGGGACTGTTCGCGGCCGCGGCCAGCGTGTTCTGGACCAACTGCGGCACCGGGTCAACGGGGGTGCCGACCGAGAGGTCGACGATGCCGTCGGGATGCGCGCCGGCACGTTCCTTGTGCTGCTCCAGCCGGTCCCACGGGAAGTCGGGCAGGGTGTTCACGAGGCTCCAGGATCTCGGTGTGCGGCGGGACGCGAGGGCGGGGAAGAACCGGCCCACCGCGTCTTCCCGATGTCGCGCCGGGAAGACCCGCGGGTGGGCGGCCCCGAGGGGCGGCCCACTCCGTGTGCGACTAGTGGCCCTCGCCCTGCGGAGGCAGCGCCGCCACCACCGGGTGGTCCTTCTCGATCTTGCCGACCTTGGACGCGCCGCCGGGCGAGCCGAGGTCCTCGAAGAAGTCGACGTTGGCCCGGTAGTACTCCTTCCACTGCTCGGGAAGGTCGTCCTCGTAGAAAATGGCCTCGACGGGGCAAACTGGCTCGCACGCGCCGCAGTCCACACACTCGTCGGGGTGAATGTAAAGCATGCGCTCGCCCTCGTAGATGCAGTCGACGGGGCACTCCTCGATGCACGCCTTGTCCAGGACGTCCACGCAAGGCTGCGCGATGACGTAGGTCACCTCGAGCTCCTTCTTCTCCGCCACCATGGCATGTCTCTGACCGCGGTTTGCTACGCCCTAGTATTGCCGTGCTTGCCAACTGGCCGGAACGGAGGGTGGCAAACTCGTGGCCGCTCGCTTCGTGATCAGCATCACAGCAGCAGACGTCGGGACGCGAATCACCACGCGCAGACGCGATCCCGCGGGGTTCCGCGACGCGGTGGGCATCCTCGAAGCATGGGACGGCGGGGTGCTGAAAGTTCGTAAAAGAGATGGCACGCTGGTGGAGATCCCCGAAGAGTCGCTGGTAGCGGCCCGAGTCGTTCCCGCCGCGCCTCCTCGACCTGGGGCTTCGTAACAGTAAGTATTCAGTGCGTGACCGTACGTACCTGCGCCGCTGCCGCAGCCATCCTCGTCAGCGCCGGATGCGGCGCGTCGACCACAGAGTCCAAGCCGTTGCCTCCGGTCAACGCCAAGGCCAATTCCATGAAGGAGGGCTTCGGCAGCCTGGAACGACTCGCCGAGGCCGCCAAGCAGGAGGGCGAGCTCAACGTCATCGCCCTGCCGCGTGACTGGGTCAACTACGGCGGGATCATCGACACCTTCGCCGAGAAGTACGGCGTCAAGGTGAACGAGCTCGAGCCGGCCGCCAGCAGCCAGCGCGAGATCGACGCGGCCAGGCAGCTGAAGCCCGACGTGTTCGACCTGACTCTGGACGTGGCGGTGGCCAACGCCGGCAAGTTCGCCCCCTACAAGGTGCAGGGCTGGCAGGACCTGCCCGACGACGTCAAGGACCCGTCCGGGGCCTGGTACGCCGCCTACGGCAGTTACATGTCGATCGGCTACGACCCGCGCAGGGTGTCGGCGCCCGCCTCCTTCGCCGACCTGGCCAAGCCCGGTTACGTGGTGGCGCTCGACGGCGACCCGCTGCGGTCCATGGGCGCCTTCGAGGGCGTGATGGCGGCCTCCTTGCTGCACGGCACGCCACGCCCGCAGCGCGGGGTGGAGCTGTTCGGCAGGCTGAAGCGGGAGGGGCGGCTCACCGAGCCGGCCAAGGCCAACGTGATCGTCGGCTGGGACCACCTCAACGCCGCCCGCAGCGCCCAGGACCCCGACGCGTGGAAGGTGACGATCCCGAAGGACGCGCCGCTCGGCGCCTACCACGTCCAGGCGATCAGCAAGCACGCGCCGCATCCCGCCGCGGCCCGGCTCTGGCAGGAGTTCGTCTTCTCCGACGAGGGCCAGAACCTCCTGCAGAAGGGCTTCGCCCGGCCCGTCCGGGGTGAGGCCATGCTCATGCGGCGCACGCTCGACACCGAGCAGGCCGCCAGACTGCCCGTGGCCCCCGGGCCGCCCATCCTGCTCACGATCCCGCAGACGGACGCCGGGAAGTCCTACCTGAAGAAGGAATGGACAAAGAGCGGCGGATGAGACCGATGTGACTTGGTATGTCATAGGGACTTTCAGCCTCTAAAGTGAATGGACAGCACGGCCACGGGGGCCCGATGTCTGACGAATGTGAGCTGATCGTCTTGCGCTATGACACACCGAGCTTGGAGCGGTGGAGCAGTCGCGCCTACGACGGCAGCTTCGGCTACGTCTCCGCCCAGGGCGCCCCGCTCGTCGACCTGCTGGACCCGCGGCCAGGGGAGCGCGTGCTCGACCTCGGGTGCGGCACCGGCGTGCAGACCGCCCAGCTCGCCTCCCGCGGGGCCCGCGTGCTCGGCATCGACGGCTCCCCCGCCATGATCGAGAAGGCCCTCGCCCAGTATCCCGGCCTCGACTTCATCGTCGGCGACGGCCACGACTTCACCGTCGCCCAGGCCTACGACGCCGTCTTCTCCAACGCCGCCCTCCACTGGATGAGCCGCGACCCCGGCGCGGTCATCGCCAGCGTGCGCGAGGCGCTCACGCCCGGCGGGAGGTTCGTGGCCGAGATGGGCGGGGCCGGCAACTGCGCCGAGCTGACCGCCGCCATGCTCACGGCCTGGCGCGAATACGGGCTGCGCGAGCCCGACCTGCCGTGGTACTTCCCCACCCCCGCCGAGTACGCCAGGCGCCTGGAACGGGAAGGCTTCGTCGTGCGGCTGCTCGAATACTTCGACCGGCCCACCCCGCTCGACGAGTGCCCCGGCGGGGCCGCCGACTGGGTGCGCATGTTCGCTTCCTCGGTGCTCGAAGGGCTGCCGCCGGATATCGTCGAACCCCTGCTCCGGCGGGTCAACGAGCTGGCCGCGCCGGCGCTGCGCAGGGAGACCGGCTGGATGGCCGACTACGTACGTCTGCGCTTCGCCGCTGTACGGCGTTGATGCGTCGGTCCATGATGCGTGGGGCCGTTTTGCCAGACTATGGTCTGTTCCGTGGGCGGCGAGATTATGGCTGCACCGCTTCGGCGGAGTGAGGGGCTGGTGAACGGAACGGGATGAATTTCTGCCTGAGCGACCTCGTACCACCGTTGAGGTGGAGCGACGCGTCCACGATCACGCTCCTCACCGGGCAGCCGGATCTCCCGCCGGCCTGGTGGCGCAGCCTGCCCATGCCGCTCGTCCTCGCCGCGATCGGGCCGGAGTCGCTGGCCGAGCTCCTCACGGAGATCACGCTGGAGCACTGGCCCGCCGCCTCCGTCGGCGACGTCCTGCCCGCGCTGCACGTGCTCGACCCGGACGAGGCCGACGAGCCGCAGGTCGCGATCGCGCTCGACCGGGTGGGCTCCTGGGCCGGGCTGCTCGCCCTGACCGGCAGGGAGCTGGTCGACCAGCCGTTCATCCAGGCGCGCCCCGTGCTCACCACGCTGTTCTCCTCCGTCCTGGTACGACTCGTGCCCTCCCCCGCCGCGGCTGCTCCGCCGCCCGCCGAGTCCGGCGCCTCCGAGGCGCCCGACGCCGAGATCGTGGCACTCGCACCGGCCACCGACGAGTCGCAGCCGGTGCTCGACGCCGACGCCGAGCCCCTGGCCGAGGACGCCTCCGAGCCGCAGCTCGCGGTGGACGCCGACGCGCCCTCGGCGACCCCGCAGCGCCCCCTGGGCATCGACGGATCGCCCGAGGACCTCGGGAACGGGTCCGGCGAGGCAGCTCTGGCCGAGGGCTCCGGAGACGGGCTCGCCAACGTATTCCGCCCCCGGTTCCGCACCCTCGGCGACGAGCCCTCCCCGGCCGACCTCGCCGCCGAACCCGCCGAGCCGCACGCCGACGGCGCGCCCGTCTCACCGGAAGCGGCGGCCCGGCTTCAAGCCGAACCCCCCATCGACGAACCGGCCGAGCCACACGAGCCGGCCGAAGACGCCAGAGACGAAGCCGCCAGGGCACACCGACCGGCCGAAGACGCCGGAGACGAAGCCGCCGAGGCACACCGACCGGCCGAAGACGCCAGAGACGAAGCCGCCGAGGCACACCGACCGGCCGAAGACGCCAGAGACGAAGCCGCCAGGGCACACCGACCGGCCGAAGACGCCGGAGACGAAGCCGCCAGGGCACACCGACCGGCCGAAGACGCCGGGGACGAGGCCGCCGAGGCACTGCGACAGGACGAGCGCTTCGCGGACGAGGCGGCCGAGGCCGCGCCCGGGATGGTCGCGGACGCGGACGCCGAGGAGCGTCGGGCGGAACTGGCCGAAGGCTCGGCGCCCGAGCCGGAGGCCGCCGACGGCGCGGAGTCCGGGGGCGCCGGTGGAGGCGGCGAGGCGGGGCGGGATCTGGCCGAGCTGATCGAGGTGGCGTTCGCCGGGCTGGACGACAAGAGCTGGGCCGTGGCGCAGAACCGGGTGTTCACCGACGAGCCGTCGGCGGTGGACCAGCTGGCCAAGCTGTTCGCCGTGCCCCCCGCGGAGATCGCCGCGACCGAGACGCGGCTGAGGGCCCGCCTCGACCAGTGGCTGGCCAGTGACGAGGCGGCCCCGTACCGCGCGCATCTGGACGAGCTGCGCAGGTCGATCGGCCCGGCCGCGCCCAAGGAGCGGCTGATCGGGGCGGCGTCCTGGCACGCGAAGGAGATCCGCGCGCTGGAGGTGCCGGCCTGGCAGTTCGTGCTGGCCACGCTGCCTGCCAACCCGCCTGCCAACCCGCCGGCCGCTCTGCCGGCTCGCGCGCAGGCCGAGGAGGAGCCGGGGGTGCGGCCTGATGTGCCGTCCGCGTTCGGCCAGCCGGTGCCGGCCAACGGGGCACCGCCTCCGGCGCCGCTGTTCCAGGCGTTCGCGCCGGCCACGCCCGTGGAGGGCAACGGGGGGCCGAGCGAGGAGCCGGCGAAGCCGTACCAGCCGTTGAAGGACGTCTCCCAGACCCGGCGCTGCTTCCGCCAGCCGGACGGGCGGTGGTGGCTGCGCATCGACGTCACGGCCGAGCAGCTGGCCGGAGGCGAGTGCGCGCTGCCGACCGGGTTCGCCGCGTACCTGGGTCTGTCCCCCGGCGAGAGCCGGACGGTCAGGAGCGCGGCCGGCGAGCTGAACATGACGTGGCACGGCAGGCCGGTGCTCGAGTCCATCGAGCGGCTGCTCGTGGACGTGGGCGCGAAGGAGGGCGGTCACCTGTTCCTCACGCTGTCGGACGAGGGGGTGCTGCGGGCCAGGCACCTGCCGGTCGCCGCGCAGAGCGCCGAGAAGATCACCAAGGCGCTCCGGCTGGTCGGCTACACGGCTCCGGGCGGCACCAAGGACCAGGCCGCCAGGGTGATCGCCACCAGGATCGGCATGACCGGCCCGGTCGCCCTGCCCGACCTGCTCACCAGGCTCCGCGAACGCGGTGACCGCGACCTGCTCGTCCTGCTGGACTGAGCCGTGCCGCGGCTCGCGATCGGCCCGGAGTTCCCCAGGGAGCTCAGCGCACTGGCCCAGCCGGTGCGCAGGGACACCGTGGTCGCACTCCGCCGCTTCCTGCTCAACGTCACCGGGGGCCCGCACCCCGAGCGGGTCAGGGGCGCCCGGGACGCGCGGGTCGCCACCCTGCGGCTGGCCGAGGGGCTCCGCGGCGTCGTGGTGCGCGATCGGGACGTCTACTGGCTGCTCACGGTGCTGCCCGACCCGGAGGCCTGGTCGCACGCGCGGCGCCACCGCTACGGGATCAACCCGGTGATCGGGGTGGTCGAGGAGTGGGACGCCGAGGCGCTGGACCGGGTGGAGCCGGCGCTGCGCAGGTCGGCGGGCGCCTCGCGGCTGTTCGACCCGATCTGTGACGGCGACCTGCTCGCCCTCGGCATCGACGTGCGGGCGCTGCCTCTGGTGCGGCTCATCACCACCGAGGCCGACGTGGAGGCGCTCGAACCGCTGCTCCCGCCCACCCAGCACGCGCCGCTCGCGGTGCTGGCGCGCGGCGGGTCGCTCTCCGACGCGTGGCGGGAGCTGGACGGCTACCGCCCCTACGACGGCGAGCCCGGCCCGATCGACGGCGACGACTTCCACGCGGCGCTGCGCCGCAGCCCGGACCGGGCGGTGTTCGTCGCCGACAAGCTGGAGCTGGAGCGGGTGCTGGACTCGCCCGCCTGGTGCGTGTTCCTGTATCCGACGCAGCACCGGCTGGCCCGCGCCGCCCGCTACGACCACCCCGTGCTGGTCATCGGCGGGGCGGGCACCGGCAAGACGCTCCTCGCGCTGCACCGCGCCGCCCATCTGGCCGCGAACGGCAAGGGGCCGGTGCTGCTGGTGACCTACTCGCAGAGCCTGGGCGAGGAGCTGTCGGCCAGGCTCGACCGGTTGCTCGGCGACGAGGCGGTGCGCAAGCGGGTCGAGGTGGACAACGCCGAGCGGCTGGCCCTGCGGATCGTGGCCCACGCCGAGGGCCGGCGGCCCGTGCTGGTCGGCCCCGGGGCGCGGACCCTGGCCGAGCTGACCGACGAGGCGCTCCGGCTGCTTTCGAGAACCACGGGAGATCTACTCGACGATGTGGAGCCGGGACGCAAGCCGTACCGTCACATCATCGTGGACGAGGCTCAGGACATCAGCCCGGCGCAGTGGCGGCTGCTGCGCGCGGCGGTGCCGCGCACGCACGACGACCTGTTCATCGTGGGCGACCCGCACCAGCGCGTGACCGACACGCGCGTGGCGCTCGGCGCGGTGGGCATCCCCGCGAGCCTGCACTCGCTGTGGGTCTCGCGCCGGTTGCCGCAGGAGCTGCTCTCGTTCGGTGTCCGGCTGCGCGGCGGCGGGCCGGCGGACGGGCTGGTCAAGGGCATGTCCGGCCTGTACGGCTTCCGCGCGACGCGCAACGGCGAGCAGCCGCTGATCCGGGTCTACGACTCGGCCGAGGCGGAGCTGGCCGGGCTGGCGACGACGATCGCGTCCTGGCTGGAGGAGGGCGTGCCCGCCGGGCAGATCGCGGTGGGCGCCCGCACGCCTCAACTGGTGCGCGCGGCCAGGCAGGCTCTGGCCGATCTCGATGTCCGGGTGTCGACGTTCCAGAACCTGAAGGGGCTCGAATTCGAGCGGGTCGCCCTCATCGGCGTGGCGGAGGGTATCGTGCCCGAGACGCCACCCGTGGATCCCGGCGCCCGCGCACGACTTCTGCAGCGGGAGCGGGGCATGCTGTACGTCGCGTGCACGAGGGCGCGCTCGATGCTCTACATATCCCATTCGGGAAGAGGTAGCCCCTTTCTGTAGCTCTGATCACATACTCTGAACTGCGGATATCTTCCCTTCGCCGGTTGGACGTCAATGAACCTCAGCCTGAGTGACCTCGCGCCACCCCTGCGCTGGACCTCCCCTGGGCAGATCGCACCGATCGCGGAGGATCCCCAACTGCCCGAGGCCTGGTGGCAGGCGATCCCCCTCGACCGCGCGTGCACCATCGTGGGCACGCAGGCCGTGGCGGGCCGTCTCGCCGATCTCGCTGTCACCTGCTGGGGCCATCTGCTAGTCGGCGACATCCTGCCGCTGCTGCGTTTCTCCGACCCGGCCGAGGCGGAGCGGACACCTGAGACGCTGGGCAAGGACGTGGTGCAGAAGCTGTTCGGCGGGGTGCTCGAGCGGCTGCTCGAACCGGCGCCCGAACCCACGCCGGCCCGCCCCGACAAACCGCTGCCCGACCTGGTCGACGGGCTGTTCGCGGCGCTGGACGACCGGCAGCGGGCGATCGCGCGCGACCGGCTCTACGCGGTGCAGCGGGCCACGCTCGACGAGCTGGCGCAGCGGTTCTCGGTGACGAGGGAGCGGATCAGGCAGATCGAGCGCGACCTGCGCGACCACGTGGAGGCCTGGCTGGGCGGGCCGGAGGCGGTCGCCCTGGTCGCGCACGTCACCTGGCTGCGCGGCCGGCTGGGCTCGGCGGTGCCCGCCGACGACCTGGCGGCGGCGGTGCCGTGGCATCGCGCCGAGCTGCGCACGCTGGGCATCCCCGCCTGGCGGTTCGTGCGCACGCTGCTGACCGGGTACGAGCAGGCCGACGGCTGGCTGATCGCGGGCGGGGCCGAGGAGTTGCGGGAGAAGACGCGCCAGCTGTTCACCGACGGGCCCCGGCCGCTCGGCGAGGCCGTGGCCATGGTCACCCAGCTCGGCATCCGCGAGGACGTGGCGGAGCGGTGGATCACGGCCGTGCCGCAGCTGCGGGTGCTCGAACAGCACGTGGTGCCGTGGCCGCGCAGCATCAACGAGAAGGCCGAGGCGGTGCTGCTGGTGGCCGGGCGCCCGCTGTCGCCCGAGGAGATCCAGGAGCGCATCGGCGAGGACTACAGCCTGGTCGGCATCCGCAACCAGCTCACCGCCGACGGGCGCTTCCACCGGGTCGACCGCAACAAGTACGGCCTGACCAGGTGGGGCGGCGACGAGTACCTGGGCATCAGGGAGATGATCGCCCGGGAGATCGAACGAGCGGGCGGCGAGGCCTCGGTCAGCACCATCGTCACCAACCTCACCTCCCGCTACGACGTGAGCGAGAGCTCGGTCCGGGCCTACTCGGGCGGGCCGGGGTTCGAGCGGACCCAGCGCGGGTGGATCCGGGTGGCGGGCACCTCCCCCACCGGCGAGGCGGAGCCGTACCAGCCGCGTAAGGACGTGTCGGAGACCCGGCGCAGCTTCCGCAGCCGTGACGGGCGCTGGTGGCACCGGGTGGACGTCAACGCCGAGCACCTGCGCGGCTCGGGCTCGCCGCTGCCCACGGGGTTCGCCGCCTACCTGGGGATGGCGCCCGGCGGCCAGCTCACCGCCTCGACGCCGTCCGGTGACGTGGTGATCAGCTGGCACAACCAGCCGACGATGGGCTCGATCCGCAACGTGCTGGCCGACTTCAAGGCCGGCGAGGGCGACCACGTCTTCCTCACCGTCTCCGACGGCGGCGAGCTGCTGACCCGCTACCTGCCCGCCGCCCCGGCGGGGATGCCGCCGCTGAACCGGGCCCTCTACCTCATCGGCTACACCGCGCCGGTGACCTCCGAGCTGGAAGGGCTGCGGCTGATCGGCGCCCGGGTCGGGCTGCCCGACACGGCCTCCCGCGACGAGGTGCTGGCCCGGCTGCGCGAGCGCGGCGACCGCGACATCGTCGGCTTCCTGGGCGGATGACCCCCTGGGCGGGCTGAGGGCTAGGCTCGGAGGATGTTGCGGATCTACGACACGAGGACCAGGCAGACCGAGGAGATCGCTCCGGCGCGGGCCCTGCGGATGCACACCTGCGGGCCGACCGTCCACCGGCGCGCGCACCTCGGCGACCTGCGGTCCTACCTGCTGTCCGATCTGATCCGCCGGGTCCTGGAACGCCGTCGCGTGCGCATGGTCGTCTGTCGCGACATCACCGACGTGGGCCACCTCGCCGGTGACGCGAAGGCCCCCGGGGGCGGGATCCCCGGGCGGCCCGAGGGCCGCTCGATGACGGAGATCGCCCGCCACTACGAGGACTCCTTCGAGCGTGACACGGCCGCGCTGAACATCCGCCCGCCGGAGCACGCCCCGCGGGCCAGCGAGACGATCGAGCCCATGGTCGAGCTGATCGCCAAGCTCGTCGAGCAGGGCAACGCCTACACGGTCCCCGACGGCTCGGTCTTCTTCGACGCCGCGACCTTCCCGACCTACGGCGAGATCTCCGGCAACCGGCTCGACACCCTCGAGCCCGGTCACCGGCACGGCGACGCCGATCCGCGCAAGCGCCGCCACGCCGACTGGGCCCTGTGGAAGCCCGCCGACGGCGAGCCGGCCTGGGACACCCCGTGGGGCCGCGGCGTCCCCGGCCGCCACATCGGGTGCTCGGCCATGTCGCTGCGCTTCCTCGGCGAGCGCGTCGACATCCACACCGGCACCGTCGACCTGCGCTTCCCTCACCACGAGGACCAGCGCGCCCAGTCCGACTCGGCCGCCGGGCACGAGGTCGTCAAGCACTGGGTGCACGGCGAGCACCTGCTGTTCGACGGCCGCGAGATGGCCGGGCCGGCCGGCGACGTGGTGCTGCTGTCCGACGTGGCCGAGGCCGGGCTCGACCCGCTCGCCGTGCGGCTGGCGTTCATGGAGCAGCGCTACCGCCGGCAGGCCCGCCTCGACTGGGACACCCTGCGGGCCGCCGACCGCACCCTGCGGCGCTGGCGGGGCCGGGTGGCCGAGTGGTCGGAGTCGCCGAGCGCGCCGATGGCCGCCGACTACGTCGAGCGCGCCGAGGCCGCCTTCGACGACGACCTCGACACGCCCGCGGCGCTGCGCGTCCTGGGCGACCTCGAACGCGACGAGTCGGTGCCGCCCGGCTCCAAGTTCGAGTCGTTCCTGCACCTCGACCGCGTGCTGGCGCTCGACCTCTCGACCGAGATCGGCAGGACTCCGGTGCTGCCTCCGGGCGCGGCCGAGCTCCTCGCCCAGCGCGCCCGCGCCCGCGACTCCCACGACTGGCCCGCCGCCGACCGCCTGAGCGCCGCCCTCGCCGACGTCGGCGTTCTGGTGTCCGACACGGCCGACGGGCAGGTCTGGGTCCTCGCTGGGCGTTGACGGCCGGCCGCCGTCGCGGTGAGAGCAGTGATCGCGGACTGCCAGACTTAGGGGCACCGCGGGAGGTTGGAGGTATTCGTGAGGTTGAGGCCCTATGCCTGGCTGCCGTGGCCGTTGCGCTGGCTCGCCCGGGTGTTGACCGTCCTCCTCGCACTGGCCGTGGCGCTCTCGGGTGTGCTCGTGTACACCGTACGGAAGTCGTTCCCACAGGTGGAGGGAACGGTGAGGTTACCGGGCTTGAGCGGGAGCGTGGAGATTTATCGCGATAAATCAGGAATCCCGCACATCTACGCGGACACGTCCGAGGACCTGTTCATGGCACAGGGGTTCGTGCACGCGCAGGACCGGTTCTGGGAGATGGACTTCCGGCGGCACATGACCGCCGGGCGGCTGTCCGAGCTGTTCGGCGCGGCCACCCTCGACACCGACAAGGCGATCAGGACCATGGGCTGGCGTCAGGTGGCCGAGCAGGAGCTGCCCGAGCTGAGCGAGCGCACCCGGCGCTACCTCGACTCCTACTCCAAGGGCGTCAACACCTGGCTTGAGGCGAACCCGAACGCCTCCGACCGCAGCCTCGAATACTCCGTGCTCAAGGCGCAGAACGGCGGCTACACCCCCGAGCCGTGGACCGCGCTCGACTCGATCGCCTGGCTCAAGGCCATGGCCTGGGACCTGCGCTCCAACCTGGAGGACGAGATCGACCGCGCGCTCGCCCTCACCAAGCTCCCCAGGGAGCGGGTCGAGCAGCTCTACCCCGGCTACCCGTTCGACGAGCACGAGCCGATCGTCACGCAGGGCGCGATCGTCCAGGAACGCTTCGACCAGCAGGCCAGCCCGCGGCGGCAGGAGCCGGAGACCGCCGCCCGGGGCGCGGCGGCGCTCGCCCAGGCGAAGAGGACGCTCGACGCCATGCCCGGCACGATGAGCGGCGCCGATCATGAGGGCATCGGCTCCAACTCGTGGGTGGTCTCCGGCCGGCACACGGCCAGCGGCAAGCCGCTGCTCGCCAACGACCCCCACCTGTCGGCCCAGCTCCCGTCGGTCTGGTATCAGGCGGGGCTGCACTGCAGGGAGATCACGGAGCGGTGCGCCTACGACGTCACCGGGTTCACCTTCTCGGGTGTCCCCGGCGTCGTCATCGGGCACACCGACAAGATCGCCTGGGGCTTCACCAACCTGGGGCCCGATGTGGCCGACCTGTTCATGGAGCAGGTCACGGGCGGCACCTACCTCTACCAGGGCGAGCAGGTCAAGCTGGAGACCAGGCGGGAGCAGATCAAGGTGGCGGGCGGCGCCACCGTCACGATCGACGTCAGGAGCACCCGGCACGGCCCGCTGATCAACGAGGTGATGGGCGACGTCAAGCCCGGCGAGGGGGCCAACGCGGTGGCCCTGCAGTGGACCGCGCTGATGCCCGGCCGGACCGCCGACGCCATCTTCGCGCTCAACGAGGCCGCCGACTGGCACGAGTTCCGAGCCGCGGCCGCGCTGTTCGACGTGCCCGCCCAGAACCTGGTCTACGCCGACACCGAGGGCGGCATCGGCTATCAGGCGCCCGGCTGGATCCCGGTGCGCGAGAAGGGCGACGGCACCTGGCCGGTGCCCGGCTGGACCGGCGAGTACGACTGGAAGACCGCGCCGATCCCCTACGACCAGCTCCCCTCGGTCGAGAACCCCGCCGAGGGCTACATCGTCACCGCCAACAACGCGGTCATCGACCCCCGGCGCTACCAGCCGCTGCTGACCAGGGACTGGTCCTACGGCTACCGCTCGCAGCGCATCATCGACCGGCTCAAGCAGGAGCTCGAGAAGGGCCAGGTCGACGCGGCGACCATGTCCAGGATCCAGCAGGACACCCACAACGGCCTGGCCGCGACGCTGGTCCCCTCGCTCATGGAGGTGGAGCTGGCCGGCCCGAGCGCGCGCGCCAGAGATCTGCTGAGGGGCTGGGACGGCTCGCAGGGCCTCGACTCGGCCCCCGCCGCCTACTTCAACGCGGTCTGGCGCCACCTGCTCAAGCTGACGTTCGACGACGACCTGCCCGAGAGCGCCCGGCCGAGCGGCGGCGACCGATGGTACGAGGTCGTCAGGCGGCTGCTCGACGCCCCCGACGACCCGTTCTGGGACGACACCACGACCGGGCAGAGCACCGAGACCCGCGACGACATCCTCCGCCAGGCGCTGGCCGACGCCTACCAGGAGGTCGCCGGGCTGCTCGGCGACGACATCGGGACCTGGCGCTGGGGCGACCTTCACCAGCTGACGCTGACCCACGGCTCGCTCGGCACCTCGGGCATCGGGCCCGTGGAGGCCCTGTTCAACCGCGGCCCGCTGCCGGTGCCCGGCAACAAGGACGCGGTCAACGCGACCGGCTGGAACGTCCAGAAGGGCTACGCCGTCACGGCGGTGCCGTCGATGCGGATGGTCGTCGACCTGGGCGACCTGGACAAGTCACGCTGGATCAACCTGACCGGCGCGTCCGGCCACGCCTTCCACGACAACTACTGGGACCAGGCGACGCTCTGGGCGAAGGGCGAGTTGCTGCCGATGTACTCGCGGTGGGAGTCGGTGCGCAACGCCGCCGTGCACACCCTGCGGCTCATGCCCTGACCTCACCCGTCCTGCCGCTCCTCCGCGCGCCGTCGCCACCACAGGGCGGCGCGCGGGTAGCCGCCGTCGTCGAGGCCGGCCAGCCGCTCGAACACGTTGTACGAGGCCTGGTGCCCGCAGAGCAGCACCGAGAGCAGCATGGCCAGCAGGTAGAGCGGGAGCATCGGCAGCCCGGCGCAGCAGGCCCACTGGGTGGCGTGCCTGCCCTCGTGCAGGATGAGCCGATCGTCGAGCGAGTCTCGCCTGGTCAGCACGACGTTGCCCACGGTGAACGCCCCCGCGATGGGGAAACGGTAGCGGTAGCCGAAGGCGAGGACGAGGCCGTCGGGCCCGGCCTGCCGGGTGGCGCCGCCGACGACGGAGATCAGCAAACCTAGCGGAGTGGCCAGATTCAGATAGTTCACCGCCCGGCGGAACCTGTGTCGCCTGTTCATGCCTCTCAGTCTTGACCAATCTTGACAACTCGGAATAATGATCGGCGTCCTGAAATCTCCCTAAAAGAGCAGGATCATGAGATTTTCCATTCTGGGCGCGCTGGTCGGTGCCCTAGCTCTGGCCGGTGCCGGCGGAATCGCGATCACTCAGACCTCGGCGAGCGACCCTCTGGATTTATCCGAGGCCCCTCTCCGCGTCGTGATCGCGCCGACGCCCACCCCCAAGATCGGTAAGTACACCGCCACGACGAAGGTCGTCAAGAAGAAAGGCACCTCCTATCTGGACGTGGCCGTCAAGTACGACGGCGCCGCCAGGTTCACGATCCGCCAGCGCGTCTGCAAGGGCAAGTCCTGCAAGACGGCCGCCACCGCGCTCCCCGTGACCACGGGCGCGGGGCAGGCCACCAAGAAGCTCGGCAAGGGCACGTACAAGCTGCGCGGCAAGCCGAAGATCAAGGTCAAGGTGCTGCCCTGGCCGACCCGCACGGTGACGGCGACGCCGACGGCCACGGTCACGGAGACCGGGCCCGCCGAGACGGTCACGGCGACCGTGACGGAGGCCGTGACCCAGGAGGTCACCACCACGGTCACGGAGACGGTCACGGCGCCTCCCGAGACCATCACGGCGACGGTCACCTACACCTGCCGGCCGTCCACCGAGAGCCCGGTGATCCCGCCCACGGAGACGCCTGCTCCTTCGGCGACCCCGTTCCTCCTGACCTCGCCGGCAGTGACCCCGACGCCCTCGGTCAGCCTCCCGGGCACCGAGACCCCGGCTCCGACGAGCGCCCCGACCGACGTCCCGACGGACACGCCACCTCCGGTGGACCCGATCCCAACCTGCCCAACCCCCACAGCTCCCCCAACAAACACACCAACCGACCTCCCCACCGACCCATCGGAAACCCCCTCCCCACAACCCCCACCCCAGTAGCACTCGGTTCGCCCCGGCTCCCTGGGGGCTTGACTCCCGGGGACCAGGGGCGAACCGCAGGGGGTTGTTCAGTGGAAGGCCACTGGCCGGGCCCACGAACTCCCGAGGATCAGGCCCCGGCCCAGACGGCACCACGGCCGGGGCCCACAGGGCGCACGTCACGGCGGCCCGCCGGGGAACCGGAGGAGCGTTCCCCTGGAGGGAACCGGCACCGGTCGGCGGGTGGGCCTTCCCGTGCTTGGCCGTAAAAAATGGCTATAGAGACCCGTAGCGGCCGTTGTGGTAGAGGAGGGGTGGGGCGTTGGAGGGGGTGTGGAGGGAGCGGACGCCGCCCACGATGATCGAGTGGTCGCCGCCGTCGTGGACCGCCGAGGTCGCGGCCTCGAGGGTGGCGATGGCTCCTTCGAACAGCGCGACGCCCGACTCGCCCCGCCGGTGCGGCCAGGGGGTGAGCTGCCCGTCGAGGGGCCGGCCGCGGTGGGCGAAGAAGCGTGACGCGTCCTCCATGCCGGCCGGCAGCACCGACACGCCCCAGACTCCCGCCTGCAGCACTGCGGCGTGGAAGCGGGACACCTTCTCGGCGCAGAACAGCACCAGCAGTGGCTCCAGCGACACGGACGTGAACGAGTTGACGGTCATCGCGTGGTCGACGTCGCCGACCCTGGTCGTGACGATCGCTACTCCGGTGGCGAATCGCCCGACGACTTTGCGGTACTTCTGCCGGTCAATGTGCTGTCCGAGGGAACCATGGTGCACGAAAATTACTTTACGTCGGGTTTCCCGGAGTCTGACCGTGGAGCAGCCAGGAGCCGCTCGGTGAGGCCGAGGGCGACAGGAAGAAGGCCACGATCAAGGCCACGATGCCCCCATAAAGGTAGATATATCCGGCGGGGCCACCCGCGATGACCAGGTCCCCCTGGGACAGTTTCAGCGAGAACGGCATCGACACCAGCAACCATCCGGCGGCCGTCACGCCGACCCCCATCCGGGCGCGCATCAGCCTGCCCGCTCCCAGGCAGACGCCGAAGATCCCGAGCAGCCACGCGATCGCCGCCGCGGGCACGGGGCCCAGATGCCAGGCCGCCTGAGTGAACCCTCCCACCACCCCCATGACGAGCCCCAGCACGAACAGCATGCCGTAGGCCGCCCCACCCAGCGCCGACTCGGCCTGCCCGCGATGCTCCATGCCGACCGAGATTAGTGGATGCCGGAGAACAGATCGTTCTCGCGGTCGCCCGGCTCGCCGAGCCCGCCCGCCTCGACCGGCGGCCCGGGCACCGGAGGGCCGGGCACCCCTATGGCCAGGATGAAGTGCTCCACGCCGACGGCCTCCTGACCGATGCCGTTGGACAGGGCGAACCACGGGTCGCGCACGCTGATCTGCGTGGCGTGCGCGCGCATGGCGTCGAGCTTCCGGCCCACCCATGGCCGCGCGTCGATCTCGGTGGTGATCGCCTCGTCGGGACAGCCGAACGGCACGTCGTCGACGTCCTCGGTGAGGAACGACACGTCGGCCTCGCGCAGCGCCTCGGCCGAGCGCCGCATGACCGACCTGGCCACGGCCGTGTGGTAGAGCTTCGCGACGCGCCACGGCTCGCCCTCGCCGAAGGCCGGGTCGGCCGCGAGCTCGAAGGCCCGCCGGGAGACGCGGTGCGCCTGGATGTGGTCGGGATGGCCGTAGAAGCCGTTGGCGTCGTAGGTGACGAGGACCTGGGGCCGCACCTCGCGGATGACCTTGACCAGCTCGCCCGCCGCCTCGTCCAGGTCGGCCTGCCAGAACGCCTCGGGCCGCTCGTTGGAGGCGGCGCCCATCATCCCCGAGTCGCGCCAGCGCCCGGCCCCGCCGAGGAAGCGGTGGTCCTCCACCCCGAGCGCCCGGCACGCGGCGGCGAGCTCGCCGGCCCGGTAGGGGCCGAGCGCGTCGTCGCGGTCGGCGGCCAGGTGGGCGAGGTCGGCCGGGATGATCTCCCCCTCCTCGCCGAGCGTGCAGGTCACGAGTGTGACGTGAGCGCCCGCGGCGGCGTAGCGGGCCATGGTCGCGCCGGTGCCGATCGATTCGTCGTCAGGGTGGGCGTGCACGAGCAGCAACCGCCGATCACGCCCGTGGTCACGCCCGCCGATCTCCTCGCCGGACGGCGCCTCGCTCTCCGTCATGCGCCCGAGCCTAACGAACCCGCTTGCTGGCAGGATTGGCACCATGAGTGAGAGCTTCCCGCGTCTTTCGGCCAGAACCCGCCGATTCACCCTCGGAGTGCCCAGAGGCTTCACGATCTCCCCCGACGGCGACCGGGTCGTCTTCCTCCGCACCAGATCCGGCACCGACCCGGTGACCTGCCTGTGGGAGCTCGACACCGAGACACACGTCGAGCGGCTGGTCGTCGACCCGCGCACACTCGACGCCGACGACGACCTGCCGCCCGAGGAGCGGGCCAGGCGCGAGCGCAGCCGCGAGCAGGCGGGCGGGGTGGTCGCCTACACCACCGACACCGCGGTCACCACGGCCGTCTTCGCCCTGTCGGGCGCCCTCCACGTCACCGACCTGCCGAGCGGCCGGACGCGCCGGCTGGAGATCCCGGGCCCGGCCATCGACCCGCGCGTCTCCCCCGACGGGCGCCAGGTCGCCTACGTCACCGGAGGCGCCCTGCGGGTCCAGGACCTGGCCTCCGGCGATGACCGCGCGCTGGCCACGCCCGAGTCGCCGACGGTCACCTACGGCCTGGCCGAGTTCATCGCCGCCGAGGAGATGGACCGGATGCGCGGTCACTGGTGGTCGCCGTCCGGCGACGCGCTCCTGGTCGAGCGGGTCGACGAGGCGCCGGTCCACACGTGGCACATCGCCGACCCGGCCAACCCCGACCGGCCGGCGACGGTCCAGCGCTACCCTGCCGCCGGCACGCCCAACGCGGTCACCGAGCTGTTCGTGCTGGGCCTCGACGGGTCGCGGGTGGCGGTGCCGTACGACGACGAATACCTCACGACGGCCGCCTGGGACTCCCACGCCCTGTCGATCGTGACGATGCCCCGCGACCAGAAGGCGCTGCGCCTGTTCGCGGTCGACCCGGCGACCGGCCGGTCCACGCTGGTCCGCGAGGACACCGACCCGGCCTGGGTCGACGTGGTCGCCGGCGTGCCCGCCCACCTCGACGACGGGTCGCTGGTCTGGATGGCCCCGGCCGACGGCGGTCACCGCCTGTTCGTCGGCGACCGCGCGGTCACCCCGCCCACCCTGCAGGTGCGCGCGGTGCTCGACGTCGATCACGACAGCGTGCTGTTCACCGCGAGCGGCGACCCCACCGAAATCCAGCTGTGGACCTGGGACGGCCACTCGCTGCTGCCGGTCTCGACCCGCTCCGGCGTGTTCTCCGGGCGGATGGCCGGCGGCGTCGGCGTGCTCAGTGAGCAGAGCCTCGACGCCGAGGGCGTCTCGACCACGGTCGTGCGCCGCGACGGCGTGGCGATCCCGATCCCGTCGACGGCCGAGCGTCCCGGCCTCGACCTGCGGGTCTCGCTCGGCCGTTCCGGCCGTCGCGAGCTGGCCACCGCCGTGGTGCTGCCGTCCTGGCACGAGCAGGGCTCACGCAGGCTGCCGGTCCTCATGGACCCGTACGGCGGGCCGCACGCGCAGCGGGTGCTCAACCGGCGCGGCGGCTACCTGGAGAGCCAGTGGTTCGCCGAGCAGGGCTTCGCCGTCATCGTGGCCGACGGGCGCGGCACCCCCGGCCGGGGCCCGGCGTTCGAGCGCGCGGTGCTGGGCGACCTGGCGACCCCCGCGCTGGAGGACCAGATCGACGCCCTGCAGGGGGTGGCCGAGCAGTATCCCGACGATCTCGACCTGTCGAGGGTGGCCATCCGCGGCTGGTCGTTCGGCGGATTCCTGGCGGCGCTGGCGGTCCTGCGCAGGCCGGACGTGTTCCACGCCGCCGTGGCCGGCGCTCCGGTGACCGACTGGCGGTTGTACGACACCTGCTACACCGAGCGCTACCTGGGTCACCCGGACGAGCACCCCGATGTCTACGACAATTCCTCCCTTTTCGGGGACGCCGCCAAGCTGGACCGGCCCTTGTTGCTGATCCACGGCCTGGCCGACGACAACGTCGTGGCGGCCCACACGCTCCGCCTGTCGTCCGCTCTCCTCGCGGCCGGCCGCGCGCACAGTGTCCTCCCGTTGTCCGGCGTCACCCACATGACGCCGCAGGAGGTCGTGGCGGAGAACCTGCTGTTGCTCCAGGTCGACTTCCTGAAGAAGTCGCTGGGCGGGTGACGTCCCCTTCACCGGCCCCCGTGGCGTCCGCCCGCCCGCTCAGGAGCGGGTGGGCGTGGGGGTGCCGTGCCAGCTGGCCCAGAGGGCGGCGTAGGAGCCGCCCTCGGCGACCAGCTCGTCGTGCGAGCCGAGCTCGCTGATCCGGCCATCCTCCACGACCGCGACCCGGTCGGCGTCGTGGGCCGTGTAGAGGCGGTGCGCGATGGCGATGACCGTCCGGCCGTCCAGCACCGCGGCCAGCGACCGCTCGAGGTGCCGGGCGGCGCGCGGGTCGATCAGCGAGGTCGCCTCGTCCAGCACCAGTGTGTGCGGGTCGGCCAGCACCAGGCGGGCCAGCGCCAGTTGCTGGGCCTGCGCGGGTGAGACGGCCAGCCCGCCCGAGCCGACGACCGTGTCGAGGCCGTCGGGCAGGCCGAGCACCCAGTCGAGCGAGTCGACCGCGTCGAGCGCCTCGCGCACGGCCGAGTCGTCGGCCCCCGGCCGGGCGATCAGCAGGTTGTCGCGCAGCGTGCCCTTGAACACGTGGTGCTCCTGGGTGACCAGCGCGACGTGGCCGCGCAGGTCGTCGAGCGGCAGGTCGACGAGGGGCACCCCGCCGACCGACACGGCGCCGGTGCGGGGGCCGTGGATGCCGGCCAGCAGCCTGCCGAGCGTCGACTTGCCCGCCCCCGAGGGACCGACCATGGCCAGCCGCTCCCCCGGCCTGATGGTCAGGGAGACGCCGTGGAGCACGTCGCGGCCCTCGCGGTAGGCGTAGCGGACGTCGTCGGCCTCCAGCAGCTCGCCGGTGGGGCGGGTGGCGGAGGGCACCCGGTCGTCGGGCACGTTGGCCACGCCGAGCAGCCGCGCCATGGCCGCGCCGCCCACCTGCAGCTCGTCGATCCACATGAGGAACCGGTCGAGCGGGTCGATCAGCTGCTGGGCGTAGAGCGTGGCCGCGGTGACCTGGGCCAGCGACACCCAGCCGTTGGTGTAGAAGAGCCCGCCGACGAGCAGCGTGGCGCAGACCGGGAGGACATAGCCCAGCTCCACCGCCGGAAACCAGATCACGCGCAGGCGCAGGGTGTAGCGCTCGGCGCCGAACGACCTGCGGATGTCGTCGTCGGTGCGCTGCTCGCGCCGCCGGTGCAGGCCGAGCGCCTCGATCGCCCGCGCGCCCTCGACGGTCTCGGCCAGCCCCTCGGTCATGTCGGCGTAGGCCGCGTTCTCGCGCAGGTAGCCGTCGCGGGCCCGGTTGAGATACCACCGCGTCGCGCACCACAGGATCGGGCCCGCGATCAGCATCGGCAGCATGAGCAGCGGGCTGACCAGCACCACCGCCCCGACGGTGATCGCGAAGGTGACCACCGCGATCAGCGTCTCGGGCACGGCGTGCCGCACGGTCCTGGACAGCGAGTCGACGTCGCGCGACGTCCTGGTGATCAGGTCGCCCGCCCCGGCCCGCTCCACCGTCGACAGCGGCAGGCCGAGCACCCGGTCGACGAACTCCTCACGCAGCTCGGCGAGCACCTTCTCGCCGAGCCGGGCCGAGGCCAGCACCGCGTAGCGGATGAGGACGCTCTGCAGCAGCAGGAACCCGCCGATGCCGAGGGCCACGAGGCCGACGCGCACCTCGCCGCCGTCGCGTACGGTCTGCACCAGCGTGCCGAGCTGCCAGGGCACGGCCAGCCCGGCGACCGCCGCGAGCCCGTGCAGGACCAGGGCGACGGTGAGCTGACGCGGATATCTCAGCGTCAGCCGCCTGGCGTAGGCGCGCACCTGTTTCTCGTCGGCGACGGGCAGGATCTCGCGGGCCATCGTCAGTCCTCCCCTCTGGTCACGGTCGCGGCGTATCTCGGCGAGGAGGCCAGCAGGTCGCGGTGCGCGCCCTCGGCGAGCACCCTGCCGTCCTCGACGTAGATCACGTGGTCGGTGCGGTCGAGCACCAGCGGGCTGGTCGTGCAGACCAGCGTGGTCAGGCCGGCGCGGGCCTTGGCCAGCCGTTCGGCGATGCGGGCCTCGCTGTGGGCGTCGACCGCGCTGGTGGGCTCGACCAGGACGAGCACCTCCGGGTCGAAGAGCAGCGCCCTGGCCAGCCGGAGCCGCTGCTGCTGGCCACCGGAGAACTCCCGCCCGGCCTCGGCCACCTCGGCGTCGAGCCCTTCGGGCAGGGCCTCGACGATGTCCTCGGCGCAGGCGGTGTGCAGCGCCTGCCCCACCTGCTCGTCGGAGGCGCCGCCGCGGACGTCGAGCTCGTCGCGAAGCCTGCCGGTGAACAGCCGGGCGCCGTTGTCGGCGACCAGGATGCGCGAGCGGACCTCGGCGATCGGCAGCGTGGCCAGGTCGGCCTCGCCGAAGGTGACGTCGCCGTCGGCGTAGCGGCCCAGCCGCTCGGCGATCGCGATCGCGTCCTCGGGCGCGGCGGCCGCGACGGCGGTCAGCACGCCCGGCCGGACGGTCACGCCGCTGTAGGCGTCGCGCAGCACGCCGCCCTTGCTCGTGCCGGTGCCGCCCGACACCTCGGGCTCGATGGACAGGATCCGCACCACCCGGCGGGCGGCCACGTGGCCCTTGGTCAGCTTGTCGGCGGCCTCGGTGAGGGTGCGCATCGGGCCGATCAGGAACACCGCGTAGCCGTAGAAGGCGACCAGCTGGCCGACCGTGATCTGGCCGCCGACCGCGAACGAGGCGCCGATGCCGGTGACGGCGGCGATGAGGATGCCGGGCAGCAGGATCTGCGCGCCCTCGAGCAGCGACTCGACCCTGGCGACGCCGACACCCGCGTGGCGGACCCGCTGCGACTCCTCGCGGTAGCGCTCGGCGAACACCTGCTCGCCGCCGATGCCGCGCAGCACCCGCAGCCCGGCCACGATGTCGGCCGACCGGGTGGACAGGTCGCCGGTCAGGTCGCGCTGGAGATTCTGCCGCCTGTGCAGCGGCTTGAGCAGCGGACCCACGGCGACCGCCATGACCGGCACGCCGACGAGGACCATCAGGCCCAGCGGCAGCGAGGTGGAGAGCAGGATCACGGTCACGGTGACGATCGCCACGACCGCGCCGGTGCCGCGCAGCAGGATGTCCATCGAGCTGCCGATGTGGGCGATGTCGGAGTTGCCGACGCTGACCACCTCGCCGGTCGACAGCCGCTTGGGCAGCGTGGCCCCGAGCCGGGCGGCCTGTCTGGCGGTCACCTGGACGGTGCGGTAGGAGGCCGCCAGCCAGTTGTAGACGGCCATCCGGTGCCGCATGACCCCGGTGGCCGCCTGCACCAGGCCGAGCCCGAGCATGATCGCCGACCAGGTCAGCAGCGCCCGGCCGTCCTTGGCCGTGACGGCGTCGATGCCCTTGCCGAGCACGGCCGGCACCAGCGCCTGCACCAGCCACCAGACGGTCGCGAACGCGATGCCGGCCAGGAGCGAGGGCAGCTGGGACCGCGCGTTCCACCACAGGTAGCGCAGTGGACCACGGATGTCGGGCACGCCGGGATCGGCTTGAGGAAGGGAGCGCATAGCCTGTCAAGGTTGGCAAGCTCCGGGTTGGCCGGGCAAACCATTTTCGGGTCAGCCGGGCACCTCCCTGAACGCCCTGAACGTGAAGACCAGCGCCACCAGCGCGGTCAGGGCCAGCAACAGATAGCCGATCGTGTACGCCCCTGTGGCGCCGTAGACGGCGCCCATGACCAGCGGGGGGAAATAGCCGCCGAGCCCTCCGGCGGCTCCCACCAGGCCGGTGACGGTGCCCACCCGCGACGCCTCGACCAGCTTGGCGACCAGCGCGAACACACCACCGGTGCCGAGGCCGAGCAGGAACGCCATCAACACGAAACTGGTCCCGGCGGGTAGTTCGGGCGGCGGCCGCAGGCTCAGCACGATCGCCATGACCACGGTCCCCGCGAGCGAGATGAGCAGCACCCGGACCGGCCCGATGCGGTCGGAGAGCGTGCCGCCCAAGGGCCTGGCGATCACGGCCGCGATGGAGAATCCGGCCGTGCGCAGCCCGGCGTCGGTCTGGGCGAACGCGTACACGTTCTCCAGCAGGGTGGGCAGGTAGGTGGAGAAGGCGACGAAACCGCCGAACGCCACCGCGTACAGGAACGAGCACTGCCAGGTCGCCTTGACCTCCAGCGCCTCGCGGATCCGGGGCAGGGCCGGCTCGGTGGCGGGGCGCCAGGCGGGCGAGTCGCGGCTGAACACCAGCATGATCAGGCCCATCGCCGCCAGCGCGGCCGCCATCAGCACGTGCGTGGCCTCGCGCCCGAACGCCTCGACCAGCCGGGGCGTGCAGAACGCCGACAGCGCCGTGCCGCCCATTCCGGCCCCGAACACCCCGGTCGCGAAGCCGCGCCGCGCGGGCTCGTACCAGGCGTTCACGAAGGGGATGCCGACCGCGAAGGAGGTGCCCGGGATCCCCAGCAGGAACCCCCAGAACAGCAGCCATCCGTACGAGCCGGACCAGCCGACGAACAGCACCGGCAGGATCGACACGAAGCAGATGATCGCGAACATCCGCCGCCCGCCCAGCCGGTCGGCCAGCACGCCGACCGGGATCCGCCCCAGCGAGCCCACCAGCACCGGGATCGCGACCAGCAGGGAGGTCTGGGTCGGCGCCAACCGCAGGTGCCTGGTGTAGCTGCTGGCCAGCGGCCCGATCAGGTTCCACGCCCAGAACGTCAGGGCGAACGCCAGGGTGGCGAGGACCAGGTTGCGCACCTGACCCCTGCGTAGTTCTGCCATACACCATGTGTAACATGTCGTCACAAAGCGTAATGGTGCAGGGTATGCCGAACGCGCCTGGCGCGGCGGGTGATGTCCGGGCCTCCGGTAGGCCAGAATCGATCCCTGTGAGGCACGGCTATACCAACAGCACGGTCGGCGACGGCGCCCTGGTGGTCAAGTGCTATCAGGGCCCCGGCGCGGTCGCCCGGCTGCGCACCGAGAGCAGGTTCCTGCGCAGGTTGAGGGGGCGGCTGCCGGTGCCCGCCGTCCACCAGGTCACCTCGACGAGCCTGACCACCCGTTTCGTCGCCGGCGTCCACGGCCAGGACCTGCTCGACGAGGGCCGGGCCGCCGAGGTGCTGGCCGGCTGCGGGCGCACGCTCAGCCGCATCCACCGGCTGGGGATCGTGCACGGCGACTTCGGCCCGCAGAACCTGCTGTTCGACCCCGAGACGTTCGAGACGGTCGCGATCCTCGACTGGGAGTGGGCGCATCCCGGCGTGCCGATCGAGGACCTCTCGTGGTGCGAGTGGATCGTGCGCACGCACCACCCCGCGCAGGCGTCCCTCCTGCCGTGCTTCTTCGACGCGTACGAGGGCACGGTGCCGGCCTGGGAGCAGCGGCACGCGGCCATGCTCGACCGCTGCCGCGACCTGCTCGACTTCACCGCGCGCTGGGAGCCGGGCGGTGAGGGCGAGAAACTCTGGCGCCACCGCCTGGAGACCACCGCCACCTGGACCGACGCCCCCTGACGCCGGAGAGCGGGGTCGGCCTGGGTGCGGGGCCGGTCTCTGGCGCGGTCCTCGAAGCGCGGTCCCAGGATGCGGGATCAGGAACGTCGGCCGCTCGCGCCGCCACGCTTCCGCGGACTGCCCGATCTCGACCGGGTCACGTCGCGGGACGGTGATCAGGTTGTGGAAGGCGTCGCAGAGCGACTGGAGCAGGCCGGGCAGTGCCGATGAGCTGGGGAGTGATGTATCGGTGATTTCGCCAGTCCCCGGTGTCTTTACACCGCACCCCTTTATCGGCTGACACCCGCGAGTAACACTCTGGTCATGTCGTCAGCCGCTGTCACGCGCCAGAGCGTCCTGCACGGGCGTGCCGCCGAGGAGGCCGCCGTCCGGCTGCTGCTCGACCGGGCGCGCCAGGGAGACGGCGGCGCGCTGGCCCTGCTGGGTTCGCCGGGTATCGGCAAGACCGCCGTGCTCGACCTCGCGGTCACACTGGCGGGCGATTTCACCGTGCTGCGCGCCCGGGGGATCCGCCAGGAGGCGCACCTGCCGCTGTCCGGCCTGCACGCGCTGCTGCATCCGGTGGCGAACCTGATCCGGTCACACGTGCTGACCTGGGCGCTGCGGCTGGGCCGCGCCGACGGCGGGCTCGCGCTGCCCGCCGCGTTGCTGGAGTTCCTGCGCGAGCTGGCCGAGGCGGAGCCGGTGCTGGTGTGCGTCGACGACCTGCACCTGCTCGACGCGGCCAGCCGGGAAGCGCTGTCGTTCGCGGCCAGGAGGGTGGCCGGGGAGCGGATCGCGCTGCTGTTCGCGGCGTGGGACCCGGCCGAGCTGCCGGGCGACGTCCCGGTGCGGACGCTGAAGCCACTGGACCAGGCCGCGACCCGGGCGCTGGCGGCCGAACTGCTGCCGGGCAGGCTCTTCGACGACCTGCGCGGCGGCCTGGAGCGAATCTCGCGGGGCAACCCGCTCGCCCTGCGCGAGCTGGTGGAGTCGCTCGGCGCCGAGCAACTTGCCGGGCTCGCGCCGGCCCCCGACAGCCTGCCGGCCCATGGCCGGCTGCACCGCGCCCACGCCGACCGGCTGGCGGGCCTGCCCGAGGACACCCGGTTCCTGTTGCTGCTCCTGGCGGCCGATCCGGGTCTCGACACGGCGACGCTGATCCTGGCCGCCGAACCGGCCGACCCGCTGTCCGTGCTGGCGCCCGCCGAGCGGGCCGGGGTGATCCGCGCCGAGGGCGAGCGGTACGTCTACACCGACGAGACGGTCCGCGCCGTCGCCTACGCCGAGGCGTCGCTGGCCCGGCGGCGGGCCGCGCACCGACTGCTCGGCGACCTCCTCGACGGGGAGAGCCGGCGGCTGGCCAGGGCCTGGCACCGGGCGGTGGCGCTGGACGGCCCGCCCGAACGACTCGCCGCCGAGCTGGCCGCCGCCGCCTCGACCGCCTCGCGTCACGGCCATCCCGGCCCCTCCCTGGCCTACGAGCGCGCCGCCCGGCTGACCGGCCACGACGCGAACCGGGCCGAATGGCTGGCCGCGGCCGCCCGCCACGCGTGGGTGTCCGGCGACTACCCGCGCGCCAGGTCGCTGCTGACCTGGCTGCGCCGCCCGGTGGCGTCCGACTCCTCGCGCGGTCAGGCCGAGCTGATGTACGGCCGGCTGGAGCTGCTGAGCGGCAACGCCGACAGCGCCCGCGACAAGCTGCTGGCCGCGGCCACCTGGCTGGTGGAACACGACCGCCTGGTCGGGGTCAAGGCGCTGCTGCAGGCGGCGGAGGCCAGCTACCTGGCCGGCGACATCCGCGCCTGCCAGGCCATCGCCCGGCAGGCCGCGATGCTGCGCCGCGGCGACGACTGCGTGGCCGCGCAGCTCATGTTCGAGTACCTGGAAGGGATAGCGGCCACGTTCGGCGGCCGGCACCGGGCGGCCGCCGGGCCGCTGCGCAGGGTCGTGGAGCTGGCCTCGGGGGTGAGCAGTCCGGTGACGCTGGTCTGGGCGTGCGTGGCTAGCCTGCTGCTCGGCGAGGACGCCACGGCGATCGAGCTGTCGGCTCGGGCCGTCGACACGGCGAGGCGGCGCGGCGCGATCAGCGTCGTGCCGCAGCTGCTGGAGTCGATGATCCAGGCGCAGTTCTGGCTGGGCCGCTACTCCTCCGTCGCGGCCCACGCCACCGAGGGGCTGCGGCTGGCCCAAGAGTCGGGCCAGCTCAACGCCGCGGCCCAGCACCTGGCCTGGCTGGCGCACGCCGCCGCCGTGCAGGGCGACGCGGAGAGCTGCCGCGACCAGGCCCACGCCGCCATCGAGCTGGCCGAATCCCACGGTCTGGGCATCGCCACCACCCTCGGCAACTGGGCGCTGGCCCACCTCGACCTTTCCACCGGGCGCCCGGCGGAGGCGGCGGCCAGGCTGCGTGGCCGGCACGGCAACGACCACGTCGTCATCCGGGTCATGGCCAGCCCGCACTTCATCGAGGCGGCGATCCGTACCGGTGACACGAGGCGGGCCGCGGCGGCTCTGCGGGTGCTGGAGCGCTGGGCCGCCAGCACCGGCAGCCCGGACCGGCTCGCGCTCGTGGCGCGCTGCCGCGCGTTGCTCGCCGCGCCGGGCGAGACCGGCGAGCTGTTCCGCGAGGCCCTGGAGCTGCACCGCCAGGGCGCGTGCCAGTTCGAGACCGCCCGCACCCAGCTGCTGTACGGCGGCGCCCTGCGCAGGGAGCGGCGGCCCGGCGCCGCGAGGGAGCATCTGCACGGCGCCCTGGAGACGTTCCAGCGGCTGGGCGCGGTGCTGTGGAGAGAGCGGGCCCGGGCGGAGCTGCGCGCCTCGGGCGAGGCCGTCGTCCACGTCTCCCCGGCCGGAGACCCGGAGCGGCTGCTCACCGCCCAGCAGTTGCGGATCGCCCGCCTGGTCGCGGAGGGCGCGACCAACAGGGAGGTCGCCGAGCGGCTCTTCCTGAGCCCGCGCACGATCGACCACCACCTCAGGAACGTCTTCGTCAAGCTGGGCGTGCGCTCGCGCGTCGAGCTGGCGCGGCTGCTCTCCTGAGACCGGCGAGCCACGCCCCCCGACACCGGCGAGCCACGTCTCCTGAGACCGGCGATTCACGCGATGCGGGTGCTGCCAGGTGGGCTCAACAATGTCGGCGGACACCGGTTTCCCCCACCGGATTCCCCCACCGACCCCCCAGCGAACATGGAGTTCCCGACGTGTCTCTCCCCACCGCGAGAACCCTCACCAAGCTCGCCATGGTCGTGACCCTGGCGTGCGGCACCCTCGCCCTCTCCCCCGCCGCCCACGCCGCCGGCCCGTACGAGCGCGGCCCCGACCCCACCGACTCCATCCTGGAGGCGAGCCGCGGCCCGTTCTCCACCTCCCAGCAGTCCGTCTCCTCGCTCAGCGTGAGCGGGTTCGGCGGAGGCGTGATCTACTACCCGAACGACACCAGCCAGGGCACGTTCGGCGCGATCGCCATCTCCCCCGGCTACACCGCCTCGTGGTCCAGCCTGTCCTGGCTCGGCCCGCGCATCGCCTCGCACGGCTTCGTGGTGATCGGCATCGAGACCAACAGCCGCTACGACCAGCCCGCCAGCCGCGGCCGCCAGCTCCTCGCGGCCCTGGACTACCTGGTCGAGGACAGCTCGACAGCGGTCCGGAGCCGCATCGACGCCTCCCGGCTCGCCGTCGCGGGCCACTCCATGGGCGGCGGCGGCAGCCTGGAGGCGGCCGACGACCGGCCCAGTCTGCAGGCGGCCGTCCCGCTGGCCCCGTGGAACCTGACCAAGAACTGGTCGGGCATCCGGGTCCCGACCATGATCATCGGCGGCGAGTCCGACAGCGTCGCCCCCGTGGCCACCCACGCCGAGCCGTTCTACGAGAGCATCCCGGCCTCGTCGGAGAAGGCGTACATGGAGCTCAACGGCGCCAGCCACTTCTTCCCGCAGACCACCAACACCCCGACGGGCAAGTACATGGTCGCGTGGCTGAAGAGGTTCGTCGACGACGACACCCGCTACGAGCGCTTCCTCTGCCCGGCGCCCCTGCGCAGCGACATCGAGGAGTACCGCGACACCTGCCCGCACTCGTGACCCGGTGATCCCTCGGCCTCCCGTCCTCTGGGCGGGAGGCCGTGCCCGCTCGGTGCGCTACTTGGCGTTGGCCTTGAGGTAGTCGCTGTTCATCTGGGCGATCGCGTCCAGCGGGATGCCCTTGGGGCAGACCGCGGTGCACTCGCCGGTGTTGGTGCAGCCGCCGAAGCCCTCGGTGTCCATCTGGTCCACCATGGCCTTGGCGCGCGAGAGGCGCTCCGGCTGGCCCTGGGGCAGCAGGCCGAGGTGGGTGATCTTGGCGGCGGTGAAGAGGGAGGCCGAGCCGTTCGGACAGGCCGCCACGCAGGCGCCGCAGCCGATGCAGGTGGCGGCGTCGAAGGCGTCGTCGGCGTCCTCCTTGCGCACCGGGATGCTGTGCGCGTCGGGGGCGGAGCCGGCCGGGACCGACACGAAGCCGCCCGCCTGGATGATGCGGTCGAACGCCGAGCGGTCGACGACCAGGTCCTTCACCACCGGGAACGGCGCGGCGCGCCAGGGCTCGATGGTGACGGTGGCGCCGTCCTCGAAGTGGCGCATGTGCAGCTGGCAGGTGGTGGTGGCCCGCTGCTCGCCGTGCGCGACACCGTTGATGACCATGCCGCACATGCCGCAGATGCCTTCGCGGCAGTCGTGGTCGAAGGCCACCGGGTCGTCGCCCTCGAGGATCAGCCGCTCGTTGAGCACGTCCAGCATCTCCAGGAAGGACATGTCCGGCGAGACATCCTCGACCCGGTAGGTCACCATCCGTCCGGCGTCGGAGGGGCCGCTCTGCCGCCAGACCTTCAGGGTCAGGTTCACTTGTAGCTCCGCTGGCTCATCGTGACGTACTCGTACTCGAGCGGTTCCTTGTGCAGCACCGGCTCACCCTCGGGCGAGTGCTCCCAGGCCGACACGTGGGCGTAGTTCTCGTCGTCGCGCAGCGCCTCACCGTCGGCGTCCTGCGACTCGGCCCGGAAGTGCCCGCCGCACGACTCGGCGCGGACGAGGGCGTCCAGGCACATGAGCTCGGCCAGGTCGAAGAAGTCGGCGACGCGGCCGGCCTTCTCCAGCACCTGGTTCAGCTCCTCGGCGGTGCCGGAGACCTTGACGTTCCGCCAGAACTCCTCGCGCAGCTCGGGAATGCGCTCCAGGGCCTTGCGCAGCGACTCCTCGGTGCGCTCCATGCCGCAGTAGTCCCACATGAGCCTGCCCAGCTCGCGATGGAAGGAGTCGGGCGTGCGGGTGCCGTTGACCGCGAGCAGCCGGTCGATCTTGGACCGCACCTTGATCTCGGCCTCTGCGACGGCCTCCTCGTCGACCTCGCCGAACGGCCCGGCCGCCAGGTAGTCGCCGATGGTGGTCGGCAGCACGAAGTAGCCGTCGGCCAGGCCCTGCATCAGGGCCGACGCGCCGAGGCGGTTGGCGCCGTGGTCGGAGAAGTTGGCCTCGCCGATCACGAACAGCCCGGGGATCGTGGACTGCAGGTCGTAGTCCACCCACAGGCCGCCCATCGTGTAGTGGACCGCCGGGTAGATGCGCATCGGCACGTCGTAGGGGTTCTCGCCGGTGATGCGCTCGTACATCTCGAAGAGGTTGCCGTACTTCTTCTCCACGGCGTCCCGGCCGAGCCGGCCGATCGCGTCGCGGAAGTCGAGGTAGACGCCCAGCCCGCCGGGGCCGACGCCGCGGCCCTCGTCGCAGACGTTCTTCGCGGCGCGCGAGGCGATGTCCCGGGGGACGAGGTTGCCGAACGCCGGGTAGATCCGCTCCAGGTAGTAGTCGCGCTCGTCCTCCGGGATGTCCCCGGGCGCCCGCGTGTCGCCCTTGCGCAGCGGCACCCACACCCGGCCGTCGTTGCGCAGCGACTCCGACATCAGCGTCAGCTTCGACTGGTACTCGCCCGACACCGGGATGCAGGTCGGGTGGATCTGCGTGTAGCACGGGTTGGCGAAGTAGGCGCCGCGCTCGTGGGCCCGCCAGATGGCCGTGGTGTTGCAGCCCTTGGCGTTCGTGGACAGGAAGAACACGTTGCCGTAGCCGCCGGTGGCCAGCACGACCGCGTCGGCCACGTGCCGCTCGATCTCGCCGGTCACCATGTCGCGGACGATGACGCCCCGCGCCCGGCCGTCGGCGACGATCAGGTCGAGCATCTCGTGCCGGGTGAACATCTCCACGGTCCCGGCCGCGACCTGCCGCTCCAGCGCCTGGTAGGCGCCGAGCAGCAGCTGCTGGCCCGTCTGGCCGCGGGCGTAGAAGGTGCGCGACACCTGCGCGCCGCCGAACGACCGCGTGTCGAGCAGCCCGCCGTACTCGCGGGCGAACGGCACGCCCTGGGCCACGGCCTGGTCGATGATGTTCACCGAGACCTGGGCCAGCCGGTAGACGTTCGACTCGCGGGCGCGGAAGTCGCCGCCCTTCACGGTGTCGTAGAACAGCCGGTAGATGGAGTCGCCGTCGCCGCGGTAGTTCTTCGCGGCGTTGATGCCGCCCTGCGCGGCGATGGAGTGCGCGCGGCGGGGCGAGTCCTGGTAGCAGAACGACTTGACGTTGTAGCCCAGCTCCCCCAGGGTCGCGGCGGCCGAACCGCCGGCCAGGCCGGTGCCGACCACGATCACGTTGAGCTTGCGCTTGTTGGCCGGGTTGACCAGCTTCGCAGCGAACTTCCGCTTCTCCCACCGCTCCTCGATGGGCCCGGCGGGAGCCTTCGTGTCGCGGATCGGCTCCCCTTCGACGTAATTCACTTGACCACTCCGAACGTGATGGCGAGGGGCGGGGCGAGGAACCCGATGACCAGGACGGCCGACACCAGCGCGGCGGTCGCCTTCAGCGCCCGGTAGCGGGTGCGGTTCGCCCAGCCGAGCGTCTGGAAGGCGCTCCAGATGCCGTGCCGCAGGTGCAGCCCGACCATGACGACGGCCACCAGGTAGACCAGCGTCATCCACCAGCGCGACGGGTCGAACCCGGCGATCATGCGGTCGGCGGGAGTGGAGTCGGGGCCCTTGGGGTTGACCACGCCGAAGGTCAGGTCGAGCAGGTGCCACACGACGTACAGCACGATCGTGACGCCGCCGAACCTCATGACGTGCGTGGTGTAACCGCCGCCGGTCTGCGACTTCTTCGCCACGTACTTCACCGGGCGAGCCCGCCGGGCGCGCCGCGCCAGCGAGATCGCGGCCCATGTGTGCAGCACCACCGAGACGCCGAGCACGATCTCCAGGACCGTCAGCACCGACCGGTACGGCGCCAGGGGCTCCAGCAGGGTGCGCAGCGCGTGCGCGTAGTCGTTGAACGAGTCCCTGCCGAAGAAGATCTTGAGGTTGCCGAGCATATGGAGGACGAGGAAGCTCACCATCACGGCGCCCGTGACGGCCATGACGACTTTCTTGCCGTTCGAGGAGCTCAGGAACCCGCCGGGCTTCCGAGACGTTGGCCTCTTCGCGGGCGGGTCGGACGTGTGGGAGCTAACAGGCGCGGTGGCGGCGCCGCGCTCTATCGTGGCAGTCACGTCTTCCGACGCTAGGTATCCGCGGATGGCCCGTCCAAGTCATCGCGGGCCTCGTTTCCATAGCCTTCGGCTATGATGTCTGGTTTGTACGGCGGCGCGGTCCCAAATCGCCACCGTCGGTGCGAGGAATATCACATGCAGTTGCAGCAGCTCGCCTACTTCGTCGCCGTAGCGGAGACCAGGCATTTCACCCAGGCGGCCGAGCGGATGCGGGTCGCCCAGCCGTCGCTCAGCAAGCAGATCAAGGCTCTCGAGACCGAGCTGGGCGCGCCGCTGTTCTCCCGGGCGCGCGGCAACGTCGCGTTGACCCCGGCCGGCGAGGCGCTGCTCCCCCTGGCCCGCCGGATGCTGGCCGACGCCGACACCGCCAGGCAGGAGGTGGCCGAGCTGGCCGGGCTGCGCAGGGGCCGGGTGCGGCTGGGCGCGACGCCGTCGCTCTGCGCCGGGCTGCTGGCCGACGCCCTGGCCCGCTTCCACCACGACTATCCCGGCATCGAGCTGCTGGTCGAGGAGGGCGGCTCGCGCGACCTGGTCAGGGCGCTGGCCCGGGGCCAGCTCGACCTGTCACTGATCATCATGCCGCTGCAGAGCGACGACCCCTCCCTGGTGACCGAGGACATCCTGCGCGAGAACCTCGTCGTCGTCGCCCCCTCCCACGAGCGGGCGCGCAGACCGTACGTGCGCATCGCGGATCTGCGCGGCAAGCCGATGGTGATGTTCAGGCGCGGCTACGACCTGCGCGAGGCGACCCTGGCCGCGTGCCGCCAGGCCGGGTTCGAGCCGAGGATGGCCGTGCAGGGGGGCGAGATGGACGCGGTGCTCAGGTTCGTGGAGGCCGGGCTGGGCGTGGCCGTGGTGCCGTCGATGGTGCTCGACGGGCGGCCCGGACTGACGGGGACCCCGCTGGCGCCCCCCGGGCTGAGCCGTACGATCGCGCTGGCCCACCGCAGGGACGTGGAGCCCACCAGAGCCGCCCGGGCATTCCGGGCGACACTTCTGGCGTTCGTCGTCGAGGCGGGTCACGAAGGAACGCTTCCGCCGGGGGTCGAACTCATAACACAATGAGCGGCAACGGTCCGACTCTCACGAAGAGGCGTATGTGACGGCAACTCTCTCCGAAACGCTGACGCTGCTCCTCATCGAGGACGACGACGGTGACGCCTTCCTGGTCGAAGAGCTTCTCAGGCAGGCCGAGGCCCCACCCAAGATCACCTGGGTACGCAGCCTGCAGGAGACCAAGGCCAAACTCACCTCGCAGATCCAGTGCGTGCTCGTCGACCTGACACTCCCCGACGCCACCGGGCTGGAGGCTCTGGAGCAGGTGCTGGCCATGGCCCCGCACGCGGCCGTGCTCGTGCTGACCGGCCTGCGCGACGTGCACGTGGGCGTGGCCGCGGTCAAGGCGGGGGCCCAGGACTACCTGGTCAAGCAGGACGTCGACGCGCGGCTGCTGGCCAGGGCCGTGCGCTATTCGATGGAGCGCAAGCGGGCCGACCTGGCGCAGATCGCGCTCGTCGAGGCCGAGCTGATCGCCAAGGAGAACTCCCGGCTGGAGAGCGGCCTGCTCCCCGTGCCGCTGCTGCACACCGACGCGCTGGAGCACACCACCCGCTACCTGCCCGGCAGCGAGGGGTCGCTGCTCGCCGGCGACTTCCTCGACGCCGTGCAGACGCCCGACGGCTCGGTGCACATCGTGGTCGGCGACGTCTGCGGACACGGTCCGGCCGAGGCGGCGCTCGGCGTCGCGCTGCGCATCGCCTGGCGCACGCTCGTCCTGGCCGGGCAGACCGGCGACCGGATGCTGCGCACCCTCGACGCGGTGCTGCGGGCCGAGCGCCAGGCTCCGGAGATCTTCACCACGCTCTGCATGGCCACGATCAGCCCCGACCTGTGCCGCGCCCGGATGCGGGTGGTCGGCCACCCGCCGCCGGTGCTGATGCGCGACGGCAGGGTGGAGGTGGTCGCGAACACGCCGTCCGGCCCGCCGCTCGGCATCTTCCCCGACGCCGAGTGGACGCTCATCGACGTCCCACTGGGTGACGAGTGGGCGATGATGCTCTACACCGACGGCCTGATCGAGGCGGCCGTGGGCGAGAGCAAGGAGCTCCTCGGCGTCGACGGGCTCGTCGACCTGATCCGCCACCACGGCGCGATCGACCTCGACCGGATCATCACGCACGTGGGCACCCTGAGCGACGACCTCGCCGTGGTGCTCGTCCGGAGGAGGGGCGCGTGAGCCTCCACCCGCTGCCGCCGCCCAAGAAGCCGACCGGTCTGGGCAGGCTGCCCGTGGCCCGCTGGTTCATCGCGACGGGCGTGGCCGCCACGCTCGCCCTGGTGGGCGGGATCGTGCTCACGATCGTGATGATCGACGCCGTCCGCGAGGCCAACCCGCGGCCCGCCGTCGAGGTGCAGCTCGACCGGCTGAACGTGGCGCTGGTGGTGCTGTTCGTGGTGGCCGTGGCCGGCGCCCTCGGGCTGACGTTCATCATCCAGTTCGCCGTGCTCAGACCCATCGCGCAGCTCACCGAGCAGGTGCGCAAGGTCGCGGCCGGCGACTTCGACCACCGGCTGCAGGTCGACCGGCCAGCCGAGCTGGCCGAGCTATCGAGCCACATCGACGCCATGCGCCGACGCGTCGTGGCGGCCTGGCGCACCGCCGAGGACCAGGCCGACGAGCTCCGCAGATCCAACGGCGAGCTGGAGCAGTTCGCCTACGTCGCCAGCCACGACCTGCAGGAGCCGCTCCGCAAGATCGCCAGCTTCACCCAGATGCTCGAACAACGCTACGGCGACCAGCTCGACGACCGGGCCAAGCAGTACATCCACTACTCGGTCGACGGCGCCAAGCGGATGCAGTCGCTCATCAACGACCTGCTCGACTTCTCCAGGGTCGGCCGGGTGACCGGCGAGCGGGTGGTCACCGACACGGGTGAGGCGCTGCGGCTCGCCCTGGACAACCTGTCGGCCGCCATCGAGGACACCGGGGCGAGCGTCACCTCGGACGAGCTGCCCAAGGTCATCGGCAACCGCCTCCAGCTCACCCAGCTCTTCCAGAACCTCGTCGAGAACGCCGTGAAGTTCCGCTCCGACCTGCCGCCCCGCGTTCACCTCGGGGTCAGGCGGGCGGGCGAGATGTGGGAGTTCAGCTGCTCGGACAACGGGATCGGGGTCGAAGCCAAGTACGCCGACCGCATCTTCCTGATCTTCCAGCGGCTGCATCCGCGGGACGTGTATCCGGGAACCGGCATCGGGCTGGCCCTTTGCCGCAAGATCGTCGATTTTCACGGCGGTCAGCTCTGGCTCGACGGCGACGCCGACGGGCTGGGGACGACGTTCCGCTGGACTCTGCCCGCGACTGGAGAGGCCGAATGAACGACTGGCGTCCGATCGAGGTGCTCCTGGTAGAGGACGACCAGGGCGACATCCTGCTCACGCGGGAGGCCTTCGAGCTCAACAAGGTCAAGAACCGCCTGCACGTGGTCAACGACGGCGAGCAGGCGATGGCCTTCCTGCGCCGCGAGGACACCTACCACGACATGCCGAGGCCCGACCTGATGCTGCTCGACCTCAACCTGCCGCGGATGGACGGCATGGAGGTGCTGCGCGAGGTGAAGGCCGACGCCGACCTCCGGACGATCCCGGTGGTGATCCTGACGACCTCCGAGGCCGAGGAGGACATCCTCCAGGGCTACCACCTGCATGCCAACGCGTACGTCTCCAAGCCGGTGGATTTCGACCAATTCATCCGAGTTGTCCGCCAAATCGATGATTTTTTCGTCTCGGTGGTTAAGTTGCCGACACACGGGCAGCGCCTCTGACGGGCGACGTGACGGGAATCACAGCAGGTCAGCCAAAAAGTGAGTGACCCTCTCACAAATGTCCGCGCTGTCGTCGTAACGTATGGCCCACCAATGCGCGCCCGGGCGGAGACGACGCCCCGCCGGTACGCGCGCCCAGCGAACAACCCGGACCCCAGGCGTGCAGGGTCCGCGGGAGGTGGAGAGGTCCGCGATGACCCAGACGACGCCCGATGCGCCGGTCAGAAGGCAGCGTGCGCAGATCAAGGTGCGCACGCTGCGCACCGACAGATGGTGGCTGGCCCCACTGCTGACATTCCTCGGGCTCAGCTCGTTCCTCGTCTACGGTGTGTGGGCGATCTTCGATAGCAGC
This sequence comes from Nonomuraea sp. NPDC048916, assembly GCF_040649575.1. Lineage (NCBI taxonomy): Bacteria > Bacillati > Actinomycetota > Actinomycetes > Streptosporangiales > Streptosporangiaceae > Nonomuraea > Nonomuraea sp. NPDC048916. The sequence goes on along the minus strand of NZ_JBEZFS010000003.1, from coordinate 200,144 downwards.
TACTACGTGCCGGTGGCCGAGTACATCGCCCCGTTCTCGTCGCCGTGTCTGGCGACCGTGTGTCCAGAGGGGGCACGGTTCCTGGGGTTCGCCCCCTTCGGCGACTGGTACACCCTGCCGCCGGGGCTGCTGATCCTCGGACTGCCCGGCGGGTTCCGGCTGACCTGCTACTACTACCGCAAGTCCTACTACCGCTCGTTCTGGCTCTCGCCCCCGGCCTGCTCGGTGGCCGAGCCGCACGGCAAGTACACCGGTGAGACCCGTTTCCCGCTGATCATCCAGAACATCCACCGCTACTTCTTCTACTTCGCGGTGCTGATCGGCCTCGTGCTCACCTACGACGCGATCCTGGCCCTCGTGCACAAGCCACTCGGCCTCGGCACCTGGATCCTGATCGTCAACGCGGTCCTCATCCTCGGCTACACGTTCGGTTGCCACTCCTGCAGGCACATCACCGCGGGCCGGCTCAACCACTTCTCCCGCCACCCGCTGCGCTACCGGGCCTGGACGTTCGTCTCCAAGCTCAACGCCAAGCACCAGCAGCTCGCGTGGGCCTCGATGTTCTCCGTCATGGCCGCCGACTTCTACGTCCGCCTGGTCGCCAAGGGCATCATCGCCTTCCCGTACGCGTAAGGACCAGCTTCAGTGGAAAACTCGCTTAACACAGAGCGTCACGAATACGACGTCGTCGTCATCGGCGCGGGTGGCGCCGGGCTACGTGCCGCGATCGAGGCCCGCCAGCAGGGCAAGCGCACGGCCATCGTCTGCAAGTCGTTGTTCGGCAAGGCCCACACGGTCATGGCCGAGGGCGGCGCCGCGGCGGCCATGGGCAACGTCAACCCCGACGACAACTGGATGGTGCACTTCCGTGACACCATGCGGGGTGGCAAGTTCCTCAACAACTGGCGCATGGCCGAGCTCCACGCCAAGGAGGCCGCCGACCGGGTCTGGGAGCTGGAGGCCTGGGGCGCGCTGTTCGACCGCACCAAGGACGGCAAGATCAGCCAGCGCAACTTCGGCGGGCACGAGTATCCCCGTCTCGCCCACGTCGGCGACCGCACCGGCCTGGAGCTGATCCGCACCCTGCAGCAGCGCGTGGTCGCCCTCCAGCAGGAGGACTACGAGACGCACGGCGACTACGAGGCCTACATCAAGGTCTTCGCCGAGTGCACGATCACCCGGCTGCTCAAAGACGGCGACCGCATCTCGGGCGCGTTCGGCTACTGGCGCGAGACCGGCAACCTGATCCTCTTCGACGCCCCGGCCGTCGTGCTGGCCACCGGCGGCATCGGCAAGTCCTACGTGGTGACGTCCAACTCCTGGGAATACACCGGTGACGGCCACGCCCTGGCCCTGCTGGCCGGGGCCAACCTGATCAACATGGAGTTCATCCAGTTCCACCCCACGGGGATGGTCTGGCCGCCGTCGGTGCGCGGCATCCTGGTCACCGAGTCGGTCCGCGGTGACGGCGGGGTGCTGCGCAACTCCGAGGGCGAGCGCTTCATGTTCAAGTACATCCCCGAGGTGTTCAAGGACAAGTACGCCACCACCGAGGAGGAGGGCGACCGCTGGTACACCGACCAGGCCAACAACCGACGGCCTCCGGAGCTGCTGCCGCGTGACGAGGTGGCCCGCGCGATCAACGCCGAGGTGAAGGCGGGCCGCGGCTCACCCCAGGGCGGCGTCTACCTCGACGTCTCGACCCGGCTGCCCGCCGAGGAGATCAAGAAGCGGCTGCCGTCGATGCACCACCAGTTCAAGGAGCTGGCCGACGTCGACATCACCGCCGAGCCCATGCAGGTGGGCCCGACCTGCCACTACATCATGGGCGGGGTCGAGGTCGACGCCGACACCGGCGCGGCGGCCGTGCCCGGGCTGTTCGCCGCGGGCGAGGTCTCCGGCGGCATGCACGGCTCCAACCGCCTGGGCGGCAACTCGCTGTCCGACCTGCTGGTCTTCGGACGCCGGGCCGGGGCGGGCGCGGCCGAATACGTGGACAAGCTGCCCACCCGGCCCAAGGTGCTCCCGGAGCTGGTCGAGGAGGCGCGGGTCGAGGCGCTGGCGCCTCTTGAGCGCTCCGGCGAAAACCCCTACGAGGTGCACCACGAGCTCCAGCGCACGATGAACGAGTTGGTCGGCATCATCCGCAAGGCCGAAGAGGTGTCCGAGGCCCTCGAAGTCGTGGAGAAGCTCAAGGAGCGGGTGCGGATGGTCGGCGCGGCCGGCTCGCGCATCTACAACCCGGGCTGGCACCTGGCGCTCGACCTGCGCAACATGGTGCTGGTCTCGGAGTGCGTGGCCCGCGCCGCGCTGCTGCGTGAGGAGAGCCGCGGCGGGCACACCCGCGACGACTTCCCCGGCATGAACCCGCAGTGGCGTCGCAAACTGCTCGTCTGCTCCACCACCAACGGCTCGTCGATCAAGGTCGAGGAGCAGGCCCAGCCCTCGATGCGGGACGACCTGATCTCCCTGTTCGACCGGGACGAGCTGTCCAAGTACCTCACCGACGAAGAGATGGCCGAGTTCGACGGGATAGCGAAGTCATGAGCTACAAGGCAAAATTCAAGGTCTGGCGTGGTGAGGGCGGCGAGGGCAAGCTCGAGGACTTCACCGTCGAGGTCAACGAGGGCGAGGTCGTCCTCGACATCATCCATCGGTTGCAGGCCACGCAGGCGCCCGACCTCGCGGTCCGCTGGAACTGCAAGGCCGGCAAGTGCGGCTCCTGCTCGATGGAGATCAACGGGAAGCCACGGCTGGGCTGTATGACCCGGATGTCCACCTTCGAGGAGGACGAGACGATCACGGTCACGCCGATGCGGACTTTTCCCGTTATCAAGGACCTCGTTACCGACGTCTCGTTCAACTACGAGAAGGCGCGAGAAATCCCGTCCTTCACGCCTCCGGACGGAGTACGCCCCGGCGAGTACCGCATGCAGCAGGTCGACGTCGAGCGGTCCCAGGAGTTCCGCAAGTGCATCGAGTGCTTCATGTGCAACAACGTCTGCCACGTGATCCGTGACCACGAGGAGAACAAGCCCAACTTCTCCGGGCCCCGCTTCCTCATGCGGATCGCCGAGCTCGACATGCACCCCTACGACGTGGCCGACCGGCAGGAGTCCGCCCAGCAGGACCACGGGCTCGGCTACTGCAACATCACCAAGTGCTGCACCGAGGTCTGCCCCGAGCACATCAAGATCACCGACAACGCGCTCATCCCCATGAAGGAGCGCGTCGTCGACCGCAAGTACGACCCGATCGTGTGGCTGGGCAACAAGATCTTCAAGCGCGCGAAGTGACCACTCCCGGGCCGGTGGGGCGCACGCCTCACCGGCCGGAGGAGATTCACTTGGAGCGGCGCCGGAAACCGCGCTTGCGCTCCTCCTTGGAGGGCAGCGGCTGGACGGCGGTCGCATCGTCCGCGACCGGCTGCGGCGCGTGCGGTTCGGCGGCAGGCGGCGAAGCCGCGGGGAAAGGCTCCTGGACGGTCTGCTGCCAGGGCTCGGCGTCGCCCGGCTCCGCCGCCGACGCGGCCCCCAGAGGACGTTCGGGCGAGTCCTCGTAGGGAGCGGCGCCCCCCGCCGGGATGTCGGACGGCGGCTCCTCCGCCGGGATCAGCGGCTCGAACGGCGCCCGGTAGGCCTCCTCCGAGGGCGTCTCCGGGCCGCCTGCGGAAGGCTCCTGGCCGTAGGAGCCGAACTCGTCCGGGTGCAACACCACCGGCTCGGCCTGGTGCTGCTCGGGAGCGTACATCGTGGGGTCCTGGTAGACGGCGCCGTACTGGGCCGGGCCGCCGGGGGTCTGCACCGGGACGAAACTGATGATCGGCGCGTACGGCGGGTAGCCGGGCGGCGGCGGGTAACTCGCGGTCGCGTAACCGGGACCCGCCGGGTAGGCCGCGACGGGATAGCCCGGACCGACCGGATACCCGGGTCCACCGGGATAGCCGGGGCCACCTGGATACCCGGGGCCACCCGGGTAGCCGGCGGCCGGGTCGGGCACGCCGGGAGCGCCGGGAACACCGCCGTAGGGGCCCGCCCTGCGCACGGCCGCCGCGTGGGCCAACCGGCGCAGCCTGCCCTCGAAGATCAGCACCGCGAACAGCGCGAGCAGCACCAGGATCAGCGCGGGGATGCTGAGCTTCTGCGTCACGTCACGCTGGTCGAACTCGGGCGCCGCGTTACGCACCTCCAGTTGGACCGGCTCGCTGGTCGTGATCTCCGGCGCCGCGCTGGACAGCGGCGTCGTGGGGGTCTCGGTGCCCGCGACCGCCGGCATCTCGACGGTCGCCTCCTCGGTCGGCTCGCCGGTGGCGGGCGGCACCTCGACGCTGGTCGTCGGGAAAGGCTGCGGGTTCTGGGCCTGCGTGGTCTCCGGAAGGTTCTGCGCCGGGCTCGACGTGGTCTTCTTCGGCGTCGGCGCCTTCGAGGGCGACTTGGTGACGGTCCGGGTGATCGTGGTCTCGGGCTCGTCGGGTGTGGGCGTGCCCAGCGTCGTGGTGACCGTGACCGTGACCTCCGGCGTGTTCTCACACACCTGGCCGGCCTCACACGGCTCGACTCCCGGGTCGTACACCACCACCGAGGCACTCGCGCTCTGCATGATGAAAGGCGCCGCACCCACACCGGTCAGGCCCAGGGCCAAGACCATGGCGGAGACGGCCGTCGCTCGCGTGCGTGCCACCAGTGCCCTCCGCGTAGTCCCGAATAAGGGTCAAGGGAATACTAGTCGGGTCAAAGTAACAGTAAAGACTGATCTACCGTTCCTTTTTTCGGATACGTGCTCGCTGTTTCCAGGCGACCACCCACAGTCCGCCCAGCAGGGCCGCGATGCCTCCCGCGGCGGCGGGCGCCCCTTGCGGTCCTGCCAGCGGATTCGCCGGTTCCGGGCTCTGCGAGCGCCTGCTCGACACGGCGATCTGGCGCGGCAACGGCGCCCCCAGCTCGGACGAACCGCTGCTTTCCAGAGTGGCGACAAGAGGCTGCCGGGCCGACTCCAGATCGCCGGGCGCTTGGGCCCCCGCCTCTCCGAACGGCGGCTGGGCCTGCGGCATCACGAGGGGCTGCCCGCCCGTCGCCAGCGGCGTGACAGGCAGCGGGGGCGTCACGCCGGTCACCTCCGGCTGCGGAGGCACGACCACGGCGGGACCGGCGGACGTCCCACGTCCGGTGCCGCCCTTCCCCACACGACCGCCCTCCACCCCGCCACGCCTCGAACCACCCGACATCTCGATCCGGCCGCCGGCGCGGCTCGGAACACTCCCAGTGGGGCCGCTGTCCCCCACAACGCGACCGGGAACGCCCGCTGCGGTACGTCCTTCCTCCACCGCGCGACCCGCCACACCCGACGTCCCAGCACGACCGTCAACACGCCCCGGTACGCCCGACGTCCCGGTACGCCCCTCAGCGCGGACCCCCGAAACCCCGGAACGACCCGGAACCCCCGACACCCCGGTCCGACCGTCAGCACCGCTCCGGACACCCGACACCCCGGTCCGGCCGTCAGCACCGCTCCGGACACCCGACACCCCCGTACGGCCCTCGGCACGACTCGTACCGCCCGACACCCCGGAACGATCCGGGACACCCGACATCTCGAAACGACTCGTACCGTCCGACACCTCGGAACGAGTGTCAGAACGACCCGGAACCCCCGACACCTCGATACGGCCACCGGTGTGGGTCGTGCCGCCCGATCGGGGTGTGAGGCGTGTCGCGCGGCCGCTCATGGTGAAGACGGCGAGAGGGGCCGCGATCGGGGCGTCGTCGGGCGCGACCATGCCCCCGTTGACGGGCGTCGAGGCGGTCCCGCTCAAGGTGGTGGCCCCGCCGGACACCTCGGGCATCCGGGCGACGCTCGCGAGCACGACCTCGTCCGCCCCTTCCGGAACCGTGAGCAGCACGTCCACAGCCCGCTCCCCAGAGGCCTCTCCCAGCTCGCACACCCGAGCCGCCTTGGCCGCGGGCCGCTGCTCCGGCGCGCCCACCGCGGCCAACGCCCGGTCCACGACCGACGCGCGCCGCCTGTCCGCAACGGTCACGCGCGTGGCGGCCGGCGCCGCGGACGCCTCAGGCACGGACACGGCCGGCGCCGGCGTGGGCGGCGAAGGCACCGCCTCCCCCGGCGGGATCTCACGGGTGACGTCCAGGGGAGGTACGGGATCCTGGCCCGCAGGGCAGGTGACGGAGGACAGGGCGCGGACCGGGCTGGTGGCGACCGCGAGGCGGGCATCGCCCGCCGCCCCTTCGAGCCGCACCCTGAACCGGAGCACGTCGCCGGTCCTGACCCACTTCCCGATGTCGGCGGGCACGTCCACGCGTTCCAGCACCAACGCCATCCCGGCCGCCGCAGCGGGCACGACCGGCGCTGCCACCAGCATCAACGCCCCCGTCACGACCCAGCCTCGATTGATCACGCCGCTTTCCCCCCGGTGCGACAAATTACTCCTAGTAATCGTTATGTAGCAGAGAGCGATGGCCTAACCCTGCTGGAGAACTCTTTCCACGGCCTTCATGATCTCGTGGTCCGCCCCCAACCACTCCACGTCGAAGTACTCGTGGGGCTCCAGCCAGCGCAACGCGAGATGCTCCTTGGCCTCAGGTGTCCCCTCGGCCACGGACGCGAGCCAGACCCGCAGCACGTACCCGCCGGACAGCGGCCAGTCGCCGCCCACCCGTTCGCCCACGGCGATCCGCACGCCGAGCTCCTCGTGGCACTCCCGCACCAGCGCCTCGAACTCGCTCTCCCCCGGATCCACCTTCCCGCCGGGGAACTCCCAGCCCCCGGCGAGCGCGGGCGGCTCGGCCCGTTGCGCGGCGAGCACCCGCCCACCGGAGGAGACGATCACCGCGGCGACCACGATCACTGTCATCGAATTACCTTAAGGCTGGAGACCCCGCCTTTCAGGGCGGGGAGGAAAGCCGGAGAAGTCGCGCCTGTCGGCGGAGTACACCCGTTCGGCGTTCCGCTGGCGCGACGGCTCGTTGACGCTGGCGAAGATGTCCGCGTCGCTGGACATCGTGTGGTCGCGGCCCCTTCACGAGGGGGAGGAGGTCAAAGGGATGCTTTCTGCAGCCTCTCGAGCTGCTCGACGACGTCGGGATTCTGCAACGGCCGGGTGAAGCCCACGATGTTGCCGCGGGACTCGTAGCCCGTGACCTTGATCGGCCCGCACAGGCGGCAACGCGCCTCGATCATCTGCCCCTTCGACACGACCATCCCGACGTGCCCGGGCCGGTCGGGCGCCGTGCCCGGCCCCGCGTTGAAGAAGACCAGGTCGCCCGGCTGCTCACTGCCCTGCGAGATCTTCACTCCGAACGGCCACTGCCCGAACGTGGTGCGCGGGATCGACAGCCCCGCCGTCCGGTAGGCCGCGTAGATGATGCCCGAGCAGTCGAACGCGTCGGGTCCGGTGCCGCCCCACAGGTACGGCTTGCCGCGCTGGTTGAGCGCGAAGGACAGGATCTTGGCCACCACCTCGTTGGGCGCGGCCTCGACCAGCGGCTCATCACACGTGTCGTCGGCCTGCGGCGGCACCTTGACCTCGCCGGACTTGGCGTAACGCCGGGCGATCTCCTCGACCTGGTCGACGTACCACCAGGCCCGGTTGTAGACGAACAGCGCCCGCCGCACCTCCTCCGGCGCCCCGTTGCGCTTGAGCATCCTGGCGGCGCCCAGGATCGCGTCGGCCGGGTTGTAGACGTCGCCGACACCGTCACCGTCGCCGTCGGAGGCGTAGCCGTTGAACCGGGAGGACATCTCGATCCTGGCCTTGCCACCCCAGGTGCTGATCAGGAACTGCATGGGCCCGGCCGCCCCCGCCGAGTTGGTGCCGCTCTTGACGCCGGGCAGGTTGGATCGGCCGTGGTCGGTCTCGCGCTTGCCGACGGCGGCCAGGATGTTCCACTGCACGCCGACCTTCTTGCCGTGTTCCTTGTAGAGCTCCAGGTAGTCGGCCGGAATGTCCGAGGCCGCCGAGTCGGAGACCTCCTCCGTCTGCGACCCGTCGGTGCAGTCGGGCTGCTCCCCGCTGTTGCCGATGAACGAGGGGATCGAGGTCATGAGCATCGGCGAGATGATGACCAGGGCCAGCAGCAGAGCCCCGGCGACGCCTAACGCCACGGCCACGCGGGTGCGAGAGAGGTTCACCCCTGGGTGTCTCCCTCCTGGCCGTCACCGGCCGGCTGTAGGTCGAAGACCCGCCAGTCGGTGCCCATTTGGCTCACGGTGACGGCGTAGTCCTCGGTGAGCTGCCTGGCACCGCTCTTGGCGGTGATCTGCTGCGTGCCGGTGACGACGAAGACGACGGACGTCTTCTCGACCGACCTGATCTCCTTCGTCCTGGCCGTGGCCGTGGAGACCACCTCGTCGGCGCGGTTGCGGTCGACCGTGCCCGGTGAGGTGAGGGTTCTGGCCAGCACGTTGCCGAGGTCGGCCGTGGTGAACACCTTCACCCGGTCGGCGTACGCCACGGGGTCCTCGTCGTAGCGGAAGGTGCCGTACGCGACCGTGAACCGCTCGGCCAGGTCGGCGGCCGCGGCGAGTTGCTCCTTGGACATCGGCAGGAAGGAGTAGATGTCGAACGGCGCGTCGCTGGCGCCGACCGGCGGTGTGTTTCGCGGCGCCGCCGGGGCGCTGGTCGTGGCGCTGTCGGCGGCGGGCTCACCGGCCGGATCCCCGGAATCGGGCCACATCGTGAGGTAGAGGCCGACTGCGGCGATCACCACCACGATGGCGGCGAAGGCCAGCCCCCGCCTGTCACCCTGCTGAGCCATGTCAGTCCTTGTCCGGGCTGCTGGGCTTGAGCCAGAAGGGCACCGGCGGGTCGTCACCGCCCGAGCCGTTGCTCCGGCGGCTGGGCAGCCAGAGTGGCGGCGGCTCGGAGCGAGGCGATGGCACGTCCGCGGAGCGCGGGGAGCCGCCGAACGGCCCGCCGCCCGAGGAGCGGCGGCTGCCGGAGTCGCCCCCGCCCCAGCCCGAGCCACCCGACCGGGAACCACCCGAACCGGACCCGCCACCGGACCGCGACCCACCGCCGAACAACCCGCCACCGCCGGAGCCGCCCGAACGGGACCCGCCACCACCGGAGCCACTGGAGCCACCCGACCGGGATCCACCACCGAACAGCCCGCCACCGCCGGAGCCGCCCGAACGGGATCCACCACCGAACAAACCGCCGCCGGACCGCGAGCCACCCGAGCCACCGGACCGAGATCCGCCGCCGAGCAGCCCGCCACCGGCACCGGAGCCGCCCGAGCCGCCGGACCGGGAACCGGCGCGTGGAGCCCACCCACCGCCCGAACGCCCGCCGAACCAGCCGCCCCGGGAGCCGGCACCGGCCGCTTCCGAGCCGGCCGAGGCGCCCCCGCCGGACACATGCGGGACGCCCGAGGCGGCGGCGCCCCGCGTGCGCGTAGGCGTGCCACCGAGGTTGAGCGGCGGGGCCGCGCCCTTGCGCGGGGCGGGCACCTGCCTGCCCGCCGCCTTGCCGCCCTGCTGGTCGGTGTTGAGCGGCGCGGCCGTGGCCGGCACGCGGGTGCCCGACTGCGCCCCGGCGCCGGCGGTCTCCTCGCCGCGGGCCCTGCCCTGCGCGACGCTCGCCGCCGCGGCCGCACCGGCCGCACTGCCCGTCGCCGCCGCCTGGACGAGCGGCTCGGCCTTGCTCACGCCCCAGCGCCCGATCCGGGCCGCCGCCACCGGCGGCAGCGCCACCGACGACCGCTCCAGCGTGCGCGAACTGGCGGCGTCGCCCAGCATGCGGGTGGCCAGCGTGTGGCCGTTCATCGAGGCGAACAGGTGCTGGAACGGCCTGCGGTAGAAGAACACCGCGATCGTCAGCAGCGCCATGAACAGGATCTGCAACCCCCACGGCATCGCGGTGGAGATGATCAACGCGTAGCCGTACACGAGGACGCCGAGCACGAGCGCGAGCACGGCCTGCCGGAGCAGCGTTCCGACCAGCATCTCCACCCAGCGCATCGCGATGATCCGCCCGCTGCCGGGATGGACGCCGATCAGCAGGAACACCGGCCCGAGTATCAGCAACAGCAGGAAGCCCACCTTCAGCACCAGCAGCGAGACCGCCACCAGGAAGATGAGCACCCCGGCGACCAGGGCGGCGATGAGCGCGCCGATGGCCACGCCGAGCCGGCTGGTCCAGTCCTTGCCCTGGAAGATGGCGAAGCGCGGATCGCCCTTGAGCTTCTCCGCGATCTCGGCGTACTTCGCCTGATGGGCGGCCGGGTCGGCGGCCGCCTGACCGGCCTGTGGCATGGGGATCGACTGGGTCTCGAGCATGAGCCGTCCGAAATCGCGCACCACGGGCGCGTTGGGGTCGGACGTGCCGAACAGGCCCACCAGCCACGGCTTGCAGACCAGGGTGGACCAGAGGGCGTCGGCGTTCTGGTCGACGCCCGGCGTACCGGTCTGGCCGTAGCCGCCCGCCTTGACCTCGGGGTTGGTCTGGCCGGGGCCGGGCAGGCAGGAGGCGCCGCCCGCGCCGGGCAGCCCGGAGAAGGCGGAGTTGACGACCTCGCCCGTCTTGTCCGTGACGACCTTGCCGAGCCCGGTGAAGTCGCCCGGCCGGCTGAAGAACCAGGTCGCCACCGTGACGGCGAGCACCATCCAGATGACGCCCTCGGCCGTGGTGGTGGCCCGCTTGCGGATCAGGCCGTACCAGGCCAGCCAGATGGCGCCGAGGATCACGATCGGCCGCAGGTAGGGCCAGTACATCGCGTTGGACAGGTTGATCACGATGTCGTCGACCACATCCTTGATCGACTGGAGTGGTCCCTCGGTGGCCGCGGCCTGATAGGTCGTGATGGTCACCTGGTCGATCGCCTTGGCCCACAGGAAGATGGTGTTGGCCCAGCCGTTGCCCATGACGGCGGCGATGTCGGAGCAGCCCAGGTCGTAGGTGTGCCAGAACTGGCCGCTCATGCCGAACTGGGCGTAGTTGGTGGTGGGCGCCGGGGCGGCGCCTTCGGGCTTCGGCGGCTGGATCATGCCGCCGAGGCCGCTGTCGATCACCTCGGGCGTCAGCTCGGGCGACAGGTCACACGGGGCCGCGGCGGCCGGTGACAGGCCGCCCACCACGAGCGGGACCACGAAGAGCCCCGCGATGAGAGCCAGGACGAGCGCGAGCCGCCTGGGTAGCCGGATCTTCATGACCGCACCTCCTGCGCTCTGCCGCCCACTCCCCCTTGAAGATCATCATGCCCGCTGTCGTCGGGTTTGTCGTGCGTTGGATTCGTGTCGAGCCAGCGGAGCAACTCTTCGGAGATCAGGTCTACTCCGATGCGCCCCGCCCTGCCGTCCAGATCGCGGAAAATGCATTCGCCGTTGCCGAGCGAGCGCAGCGCCGCCTTGTGTTCCTCGGACGGCTCCACCCCGAGCAGCGACATCACGTGGTCCACCTCCACCCGTTCGGTGGACCGGAACGCGAACACGGACGACAGACAGTTGGTCACCTGCTCGTTCAGCAGGTCACCGGCGTTCTGGGAGACGAGCACCAGGGCGGTGTTGCGGGACCGGCCCATGCGGCTGACCTCGGGCACCAGCTTGGCGCCCTCGGGCGTGGACGTGATCGCCCACGCCTCGTCCAGGAAGATCGCCTTGGGCGCGCGCCGGTCGAGCCCGTTCATCAGCCTGCGCGCGAACTGGGAGACCAGGTAGAGCAGGGCCACCGACAGGCGCTGCTCGTAGGAGTAGTCGTCGCGGCCGGTCGCCACGTCGGGCAGCGTCAGCCCGCCCAGCGTGAACACGGTCGTCCAGCCCTCGCTGTCGACCTGCTCCCCACCGGACGGGTCGAAACAGAGCCTGGCCAGGTGCATCTCCGACATCGAGCCGAGCACCGCGCCGAGGTTCTTGGACGCCGCGTCGGGCGACCGCTCCAGGAACTCCACGACCTTGCCCAGCGACGGGTCGGTGCCGTTGGAGACGGCCGCGACGGCCTGGATCATCGCCGACTCGCGCTCCTCCGACATGCGCGGCAGCAGCAACCGCAGCGTCTCGGTGGCCATGGTCTTCTTGGCCGCGAGGTCGTCTCCGAACGAGAACGGATCGAGCAGACCCGGCGAGGCCGAGCCCAGCGGTATGATCCGTGCCCTGCGCCCGCGCTTCTGCAGAAGCTGCACCAGCGACTCCGCGTCGCCCTTGGGGTCGATCACGGCGACCGTGACCCCGCGCAGCGACATCTGGTAGATCATCAGCAGCGCCAGAGTGGTCTTGCCGCCGCCCGGCTCGCCGGTGATCGCGATGGCCGTCGGCCGGTTGCGCGACGCCGCCAGCAGCGGGTCGAAGTGCACGATGCTGCGGGCCCGGCCGACGGTCTCACCGATGTACGGGCCCAGCCAGCCCTCGCTGCCGTCGTCGAGCCGATCGCCGAGATCCACGGTCGCGGTGGCCATGCCGCCCGCGATCGTGCGCAGCGGCTGGCGCTGGGCATAGGCGTTGACCCCCACCTTCTCGCCCGGCAACGCCTCACGGAACAGCGAGAACTGGTCGCCCGTCGAGTTGACCACGTCGATGCCCATGTCCCGGTAGTGCTCGACCACCGCCTCGACCCGCTGCACGCAGATGTCCTCGGTCGGGGCCGACACGCTCAGGCGGTGCCAGCCGTACACGAAGGGCAGGCGCTCCTTGGTGATGCCGTGCTCCAGCATGCGGGCCGCGTCGATCTGCTCGGCCAGCGCGATCGGCGCCTCGGCACCGGCCTCGCGGATGTGGATGTCCATGTCGCGGGCGTGCGCCAGCTTCCGGGCGACGTCCTTCGACGCCTTGACGGGCGGGATCAGCCGCATCCGGGACGAGATCTCGACCGGGAACGGCAACTGGTCGGCGAAGTGCATCCACGGCTCGCCGTCGGGGAACGGCATCAGGTCGGGAAAGCGGGCGAAGGACAGGTGGGCCACGTAGGAGTCGCCCTGCGGCTGCACGATGCGCAGCAGCGACCTGCCGTTGTGGATCTCACCCTCGACCAGCGACTCGATCTCTCCCTTGCCCCAGCGCCGCTTCGAGCTGGCCGACGGCGGCGGGTCGCCGAGCGCGCCCATGGCCGCGTGCTGGAACAACCACGCCACCTCCACGGAGGTGGCGTGCCGGGCGTAGAGGGCGCTGGAGGAGAGCGCCCGGCCGAGGCGTTCGGCCTGCTCGGTCCATCTGCCGATCTCGGCGGCGGGCACGCTGTCGTCCTCCAGGCCGAGCGCCTTCTCGGTCCGCTGGTAGAAGCCGAACAACTGCGACAGCACACCGCTGCCGAGCTGCTTGCCGCGCATCCCGAGGCGCACCCCGAGATAGACCTCCTTGGACCAGAAGTCCTTCGCCCAGACGTGGCGGTACATCTCCTCCAGGTAGTCGCGCCATCCCGGGCCCTCGTCGGAGGTGCCGTTGAGGGCCATCGCCCACTCGGCCGCCGGATAGGTGCGGTGCGCGACCCTCAGGTGGACTTCGGCGTCGGGCATCCTGATCGCGGCCAGCGCGATCGTGATGTTGGTGGCCAGCGCCTCACGCTCCTCGGGCGTGACGAACTCGTAGCTGACCGTCGGCAGGCGGAAGTACGCCCATGCGCAGGTGTCGGTGAGCAGGATGCGGTTGTCGAAATAACGAACCGCCAGACGCTGATGCGTTCGGGACGCCCTGCTCATGCCGCCCCCTCGGCGCATGAACGGGCCAGACCTGCTCGATTGTTCACTTATCGCTCACCGATTCTCGTGCCCGGGGGGTCACTCGCCAACTCCTCCTCGCTCGGTCGCACCGTCTGTGCCGTAAAGCCCGCGACCACGACACCGGCGAGGGCGAGATAGGCCCGCCGCCCGGCCGCGCGCAACTGCCCCGGCTCGACGACGTCGGCACCACCCGGCGCCAGGTCGTCCTCCCAGGGGACCCTGACGATGGCCCGGCACCTGCCGCTGGCCACCGATTCCGCCTGCTCCACGTCGGCCATCGAACGCCTGCTCACGCCGTTGACCACCATGACCGCCCGCCGCCGCAGGTCCGCGCACCCGTGCCCGTCGAGCCACTCGTACGTCATGCCGACCGCCTCCGGCGCCTCCTCACTCGCGGGCACCACGAGCACGAGCTGGTCCGCGTACGGCAGGACGCGCGCGGCCAGCGCGGCGGCCGGGTCGATGACGGCCAGCTTGTAGTGCCGGTCGAGCAGGTGCATGACCTGACCCAGCCGGTGGTCGGAGAACAGCGTGCGGTCGGTCAGCCGCTGCTCCGCCTCCGCGTCGGAGTCGGCCCCGATCACCTCCAGGCCCGACGCCGTGCGGGTCGTGTAGCCGCGCATCGTCAGATAGCCGCTGACGTGGTGCAGCCCCGCCAGCAGCGACGTGAGCGTCTCCGGTGTCTCCGGCGTGATCCTGCTGGTCAGGGTGTTGCCGCCGGTGTTGGCGTCGACGCCGATCACCTTGTCGTCTCGGTACGTGGCCAGCGTGTGGCCGAGCATCAACGCGGTCGTGCTCTGACCGGCGCCGCCCGTACAACCGAGCACCACGACCCTGCGGCTGCCGCTGAACACCCCTCTCGCCCTGGCCTCGTCGATCTCCGAACCATCGCTCCGCACTCCGCCGCCGCCGACGACCACCTGAGCGATCCGCCGCCACCCACCGGAGTCGCGCCCCACGACGGACTCCACCCGCCGCACCCGCGTCTCCCTCGGCCCGGTCACGACGGGCCGCGTCGCGGCCCCCCCTTCCCGAGTCACGGGACCGGCCGCACCCTCTCCCCGCCGGGCCGCCGGAGCGGTGACGCCTTCGTTGTGACGCGCGCCCGTGGCCTCGTGGGCCGGAGCGGTGACGTTCGGGGTGGCGTCCTCACCGGCACGGCCGGCCGGCCCGACGCCCGCTCCCTGACCGCGACGGGCCGCCGGGGCGGCCGGCGGCCGGTTCCGCTGCGCGTCCGCCAGCGGCAGCACCTGCCTGGGCGGCTGCCCCTTGCGGTGCTGCATCCGGGCGACCTCATCCTCCCGAGGCCACTCCCTTTCACCCTTCCGCCCACCTACGTCCCCGGTCGCCACCCGGCCCTCGGCCGCGAACCGGTCAACGGCCGCCGCCTGGTCCTCGGCCGCGCGCCGGTCCCCGGTCGCGTGCCGGTCCTCGGCCGCCACCCGGTCCTCAGTCGCGCGCCGGTCCCCGGTCGCGTGCCGGTCCTCGGCCGCCACCCGGTCCTCAGTCGCGCGCCGGTCCTCGGCCGCCACCCGGTCCTCGGTCGTGGGCCGGTCGGCGGCGCCAGCGGTGACGGCGGGCCGGTCGTTCCCGGACTCGGACGCCTCTCCGGCATCCACGGCCGGCGTGACGGCCCCGACATCGGCAAGCCCAGGCGCCCCTGAAGCACCGACCCCGGCCCCAGCCTCCGCCTGACCGGAAACCCCCGGCCCCTCGGACACCACCACCTCGGCAGCCCCGGATCGAGACGCCTCCCGCACAGAAGCCGTGCCCTCCTCGGCCACCGGCCCAGCCTCACCGGACGCGGCTTCGGCAGCCACCGACGCGACAGCCTCGCCGGACACCTCAGATCCCGACCCGCCATCCGCACCCTCGCCACGCACAGTCCCACCAGAGGCTCGCCCACCGGCCACAGACCCAGCCGACACGGCCCCACCGGGCCCAGACTCGCGAGACTCCGCCCCGGCCTCCCCGGACGCGGACTCGACCGACGCGGACTCGACCGACGCGGACCCACCGGACCCGGACTCGGCGGCCCCGGACTCGGCAGACCCAGATCCGACCGACACAAGCCCACCGGACGCGGACTCGCCAGAAGCGGGCCCAACCGACATAGACCCACCAGACGCGGACCCGACCGACGCGGACTCGGCCAATGTGGACTCGCCAGACGCGGACTCGGCCAACGCGGACCCACCGGATGCGGACCCGGCCGTCGTGGACTCGGTGGGCGCGGACTCGACCGACGCGGACCCACCGGATGCGGACCCGGCCGTCGTGGACTCGGTGGGCGCGGACTCGGCCAACGCGGACCCACCGGATGCGGACCCGGCCGTCGTGGACTCGGTGGGCGCGGACTCGACCGACGCGGACCCACCGGATGCGGACCCGGCCGTCGTGGACTCGCCAGACGCGGACTCGACCGACGCGGACCCACCGGATGCGGACCCGGCCGTCGTGGACTCGGTGGGCGCGGACTCGGCCAACGCGGACCCACCGGATGCGGACCCGGCCGTCGTGGACTCGGTGGGCGCCGAGTTCCCGCGGCCGGTGGACGAAGACTCACCTGGTGCGGACGCCGCAGAGGTGGACGGGGTGGACGGCTGGGCGTCGGCGGTAGCCGCGAGACGGCGCAGCCGCCGCAGAGCCTCGGTGTCGATGGGCTTCCCGACCGCAGGGCCGGACCGGTCACGCGGCTCCACGAGCTTGCGGCCTTCCGTCACGCTCGCGGCGGCCGGCCCACCCTGCCTCTCGCGTACGCCCTCAACCTCGCCATCGCGGAGGGCACCACGCACAGACGGACCTTCGCCATCCCGTACGACACCACGCACGGACAGGCCTTCACCACCCCGGGCGGCACGCCCCTCACCACCCCGGGCAGAAGGGCCTTCGGCCCCCCGGGCGGGAGGGCCCTGTGGGCCGTCGGCCGGGCGGCCCTTCGCGGGCTGGGCACCCCCCGGGACGGCCTCCCGGACCGGGGGGGTGCCGGCAGGTGACAGTTCCGTAGCGGGCGGCGCACCTGGGCCCGCATCGAGGGCCCGGATGGCGGTCGAGGAGTCGTTGGAGACGGCCAGCTCGCCCCACCGCATGGGGGAGGCGTCCTTGGACGTGGCGTCGGCCCGTACGGTGCGCAGGTCCTGTGAGAGGGCGGGGGCGGTGCCGCGGCGGGAGCCGGAACGCCAGCCCGTGCGGCCCGAGGTCGCCTCGGTGAGCGGGGCCTGGGCGGCTGCAGCGGCGGCGGCGGCCACGGCGGGACGCACCTGGCGCGGCCCGGCTGCCCGCTGGGTCGAGCGCTTGGGGTGGCGCGCCTTGCGCGGCTTCTTCACGCGCACCCGGGCCGGCATGGTGTGCCAGACGCGGCCGGAGAAGGTGATCGTCTCGGGCTCGGAGGCGGGCGCGAGGCGGTACCAGGCGCGCGGCTGCCCCAGGTAGCGGAGCTGCGACTCCAGGAGCTCGGTGAGCCGCTTGCCCTCGATGACGGGCCGGGTGGACAGCCAGGTCACGATCCCCGGCGGCACGAGGTAGAGGACGTGCCACGGCATCGCCACGGGCACGCCGACGACGAAGAGCAGGAGCGACCACGGCACGAACACGCCGACGAACACGCCGATCCAGACGATGGGGAGCGGCATCGGCAGCCGTAGGTCGTACAGCTTGTAGAGCCGCTTCTCGATTCGCCAGATGTTGGTGTACGTGGGCAGGTCCACGCGGTCCTCCTCTCCACCCGCTCGTTCATGACCGCCCCGGAGCGGTCCCAACCCCTTACTTGATGCCCAATGCGCCCGCGATTGCCTTCGCCGTCACCTCGATAATGTTGGGAACGTAGAAGATCACGCCGATGGCCACGGCCAGAATGAGGAACTGTACGAATCGGGTGATCTCACGTGTGAAGAGGAAGAAGAGCGCGACCACCGAGACGACGACGAGGAAGAGCGGGGCGAAGAAGGCGCGCAGGAAGCTGGCGAGCCCTTCGGTGTTGACGCCGGTCGGGGTGGGTGACGGCGTCATTTCGATCAGGTTGAGCACTATGGTCTTCAAGATCACTTCTTGTCCTCCCGGGGGGTGCCGATCAGCAGCGCGGTCGTACGTCTACCCAACAGCCCGACCGGCGCCGCGGATGTCGTTGACGTACCACTTGTCGCCCTGCTTCTCGACGGTGAGGTGGTAGGCCTGCTCGAGGCGGCCGGCTACCTCGCTCGGGTCGGTGGCGTTGGGATCGGCCGGTGGCGCCGCGCCGGTCGGCACGACCCACACCACCACCGCCTTGATCTCTCGCGTGGCACCCCCCACAGGCACCACCAGTTCCTGGAGTCCGCCGAAGGTGAACGCGCCGCCGAAGCTGGGCAGGCTCTTGCCGACGGCGAGATAGCGCTGCAGCCCGGCGGTGTCACCCGAGGCGTACGCCTTGAAGAAGCCCTCCAGTTGGGGCTTGAGCTCCGCGACGGCGATGTCGTCGCCCTCAGGCTCGGCGGTCTGGGGCAGGTCGGCCGGCGCGGGCGCGGGCAGGATCGCGGGCCTGCCGGACACCACGAGCCTGCCGCCGTCATCGCCGTCGCCCGAGTAGTAGATCGGGACGGACAGCATGAGTCTGCGCGCTCCCGACTGGAAGGCCACCGTGACGACGGCGTTGCTGGCGTCGTCGGCCCGGATGTCGTAGGGCTGGATGGCGACGGCCGCCAGTTTGCCGTTGCCGTCCCAGCCCAGCTGGGGCGACATGCCTTCGGCCAGGAACGCCTCCAGCTTGCCCGCCCTGCTCGCGGCGTCGGCCGGATTGAAATTCAGATAAACACCGGCGAACTGGGCGGCGAACGCCATGCCCCGATCGACCGGGAATCCATGGTTGACGTCCACGACGCCATTCGGAACCGCGGCTTCCTGCTGGGTAAACCGCTCAAATGGGGCACGGACCCCATTGACGACGATAACTATGATTAGCGCCCAGAGAATGATGCGCCCAGCCCAGACCAGCCATCGCCCGCCGCCGCCCGACCAGCCACCACGCCGCGGCCTGCGCGGCGGAGACACGTCGAAGTCGGCCATGTCAGGGCGCGCTGAAAGCTCGGGGTCGCCAGCGATCCGAGGACCGTGCTGGACGGTTGACCTACGAGCCATCACGCCTCCGCTCGCGCCCGTCCCCCCGGCTGGCGCGGTGTCGTCCGTTGCCGATCCCCATCATCCGTGGTGAAGCAGTCACCCTATCCGGTCTCCGCCATTGTTCCAGGAAAGCCACGCCCATGCTGCAGGCATCGCCGCCCAGGGGCAAACCGAGTACGCATGACACACCGGAGGGTCGAGTCACTCCACAAACGGGGGGAATGGGCATTTGGCCAGGCCAGATGTCCTATGCCGGATTACCTGACGGCCAGACATTCCTGTCCGAATGGCGTAGAGACTGTCCCGAACTGCACATTTGGTATAAGACGCGACCGGCCGCATACCCACCGAGGGCATGCGGCCGGCTGCGTACGGCGTCGTCAGGCGGGTTCGGGATCCTGGGTGGGGGTCGACTGCCGCCTGCTGCGCAGGTCCACCACGGGAGCCGCCGGCCTGTTGCGCGGCAGCGCCCGCTCGAGCGAGCCACGCAGGTCGGCGAGCATCATGGTGGCGTCGCGGTCACGCATCCGCGACGTGAGCTCCTCCCGCTCGTCCACCTTCCTGCGCAGGTAGGCCTCGCGGTTGACGCGAAGTCCGTACATGAGCTCGACCCTGAGCAGGGCGAGCTCCTCTTCGAGGCTGATGCCCGCCAGTGACGGGGCGGGACGTCGTTTCTGGATGATGCGACGAATCATGAGGGGGCCTCCCGAGTCAGCGTGAACGCCGTGACGATTCGACGCGCAAGGGCTCAAGGTGGTTGACGTCTCATCTGTCCCAGAATCAGATAACGTCCTCTGGCCATGAGCGGCGCGGCACCGTCCGCCTCCAGCGGGTCTCCTCCGTCCAGGACGGCGCCCGCCTGGTGGAGCGGAAGGAGGCCGACGCGGTGTTCGTGATCCCGCCCGGTTTCTCCTCGGCCGCCGGGCTGGAGGTGATCGGCGGCGCGCACGCCCCGATCGCCGTGCAGGTCGCCCGGGAGATGGGTCAGGCCTTCGCGATGGAACGGCAGTCGATCCGGCCGGTGATGCTCGCCGCCTCGCGAGGCCTGCCGATGGACGAGGAGCGGGACAGGCGCCTCGCCCAGCGCGCGCAGGAGGTCGCCGCACCCCTGTCGCTGGTCTCCGACACGCCCGCGCCCCGCCGCCAGCTCGACACGGCCACCTGCCACGCCGCCGGAATGGCGATCTTCTTCCTGTTCGGCGTGGCCAGCGTCTTCGAGGAGCGGCGCTCACAGGTGCCGGCCAGGCTCCTCGCCGCTGCGATCTCGCGGGCCGCGCTCCTGGGCGGCAAGGCGCTCAGCGGGATTCTCGTGGGCCTGGTGATCCCCGCCGGGTACGACGCCACGCTCCGCGCCGGCACCCGGGACGCCAGAGCCATCGTCGCCGGGGAGGCGGCCGGGCGGCTGGCCATCGCCCTCGTCCAGAGCCTGCTGATCATGCTGGGCTGGGCCGTGCTGTTCGGCGTCGACCGGGTGACCCGCTCGGCGCCGCCGCGATGGTGATCCGGTTCGCCTGGGGCTACGACGGCTTCGCCGAGCTGGTGCGGCACGGCGCGGGCCTTCCCGACATCCTGTCCCAGCTCGGCGTCCTGGCCGCCTACGCGGCAGTGCTCCTCACGCTCGGCATCTGGCGCCTGCGCCGCGCACTCATCCGCTGACCAGCCCTACACGTTGAAACGGAACTCGACCACGTCGCCGTCGCGCATGATGTAGTCCTTGCCCTCGATGCGGGCCTTGCCCGCCGAGCGGGCGGCGGCGATCGAGCCGGCCTCGACCAGGTCGTCGAACGAGACGACCTCGGCCTTGATGAAACCGCGCTGGAAGTCGGTGTGGATCACGCCGGCCGCCTCGGGCGCGGTGGCGCCCCTGCGGATCGTCCAGGCCCTGGTCTCCTTGGGGCCGGCCGTCAGGTAGGTCTGCAGGCCGAGCGTCTCGAAGCCGACCCTGGCCAGCTGCGACAGCCCCGACTCGTCCTGGCCGACCGACTGCAGGAGCTCCAGCGCCTCCTCGTCGTCGAGCTCCACCAGCTCGGACTCGATCTTGGCGTCGAGGAAGACCGCCTCGGCCGGGGCCACCAGGGCCGACAGCTGCTCCCGGAGGGAGGTGTCGATCAGCTCGTCGGCGTCGAGGTTGAAGACGTAGAGGAACGGCTTGGCCGTCAGCAGGTGGAGCTCGCGCAGCTCCTCACGGTTGAGACCGCTCTCGAAGATGGTCTTGCCGGTCTCCAGGACCTTCAGCGCCTCCTCGGCGGCCTCCAGCGCGGCCTTCTTGTCCTTGTTGTTGCGCGCCTCCTTCTGCAGGCGCGGCACGGCCTTCTCGACCGTCTGCAGGTCGGCCATGATCAACTCGGTGTTGATGGTCTCGATGTCGCGCTTGGGGGAGATCTCGCCGTCGACGTGGGTCACGTCGGGGTCGCCGAAGACCCGGATCACCTGGCAGATCGCGTCGGTGTCGCGAATGTTGGCGAGGAACTGGTTGCCCCGCCCCTGGCCCTCGGAGGCGCCCTTGACCAGGCCCGCGATGTCGACGAACTCCACCTTGGCGGGCAGGATCCGGGCCGAGCCGAAGATCCCGGCCAGCACCGGCAGCCGGTCGTCGGGCACGCCCACGACGCCCACGTTGGGCTCGATGGTGGCGAACGGGTAGTTCGCGGCGAGCGCGTTGGCGGACTTGGTCAACGCGTTGAAGAGCGTCGACTTGCCGACGTTGGGCAGGCCGACGATGCCGATCGAGAGGCTCATGCCTCCTCCTTGACCGGCCGCACGCGCCCTGGGCTGCAGTATTGGATGGTTGCCTCGCTACGCTCGCTCACGTGCAGCGAGTTTACTTGCTGCGAAGACGCAGGCAGGTCACGGGCCGATAGGCCCCCCGGCTCTCCAGGTAGTGGTCCGACCCCTCCGGGCAGCGCGCGGCCGAGGGCTCGAAGGACCTGACCCGGGCCCACGCCTGCCCGGACGAGCAGGCCACGCGGGCGATCGCCGACCTGGTCACCACGTCGCGGGCGGGGCGGGCCACGCACATCCCCCGCTCCAGCACCCGGCCGCCCCTGCCGAGGCAGATCACGCCGTCGGCGGTCAACGTGTCGAGGGTGCCCGCGGGGCAGCCGGACGCGTCATTCACGATCGCGACCGCCCTGCCGTACCAGCCGGGCCGCGAACACGCCCGCTCGCGGCCGTCGAGCGCGACGCAGTCGCCCGCCCTGAGCACGCCGCCACCGCCGCCGGGCGCGCCGGGATGCGGGTCGAGGAAATCACGTACGCAGGCCGTACGGGCCTGGCCGATGCGGACGACGTCGTCGGTGTCGTCGGGGCAGCCGCCGAGGCCCGGCGGGTCGGCGGCGACGGCCAGCACCTCGGAGTGGCCGCCGTTGCACGCCGTCAGGTCGTATCTCGCGCCGGTCCTGCGCACACAGGCGCCCGGCGACCAGCGCAACAGCTGCGCCGACACCGACGGCTCGGGCGAGCCGGTGCGGGCGCCCGCTCCGGTCAGCGCCAACGCCCCCGCGACCACCCCGGACACGATGGCGATGGTCGCGAGGAGTGCCACCACCATGCGAATCCCCGTAATCATAGGGGTACTGTGCGTGACAACGGGTGCGCGCGCAAGCGTGTCTGGCGGATCCGAGCACGATGTCCTGCAATCATCGATGGAGTGGACGCCGTCTCGCTTCTCATCGGGCTCGTCGCCGGGTTCGCCATCGGGTTCCTGGTGGCCCGCACTCGCGCGGCGGTCCGGGTGGCCGAGGCCGACGCGCAGGCCAAGGCGTCGGCCGACAAGCTGGTCTACGTCGAGGAGCAGCTGGCCGAGCGCTTCCAGGCCCTGTCCACGCGGGCTCTCGACGTCAACAACATCCGTTTCCTGGAGCTGGCCGAGACCAGGTTCGCCGCCAGCCGCGTGGAGGCGACCGGCGACCTCGACCAGCGCAGGCAGGCCGTCGAGCACCTGGTCGAGCCACTGAAGGAGGCGCTCGCCCGGGTCGAGACGCAGCTGCGCGACACCGAGTCGGGCCAGCGGGCCGCCCGCGCCGAGCTGGCCAAGCAGATGGAGTTCGTCCGGCAGAGCAATGTGGAGCTGCGCTCCCAGACCACGGCACTGGTGCGCGCGCTGCAACGGCCCGAGGCACGCGGCCGGTGGGGCGAGCTGCAGCTGCGCAGGGTGGCCGAGATCGCCGGGATGCAGCGCCACTGCGACTTCGACGAGCAGGTCACCGAGGGCGCCATGCGGCCCGACATGGTGGTGCGGCTGGCCGGCGGCAAGAACATCGTGGTCGACTCCAAGGTCTCGCTGGCCGCCTACCTGGAGGCCGCCGAGGCGTCCGACGAGTCGCTGGCCACCGTCCGCCTCGACGCGCACGCCCGGCACGTACGCGAGCACGTCGACCGGCTGGCCGCCAAGGCCTACTGGCAGGCGTTCAACCCGTCGCCCGAGTTCGTGGTGCTGTTCATCCCCGGCGAGGCGTTCCTGGCTCCGGCGCTGGAGCGCGATCCCGCGCTGCTCGAGTACGCGATGACCAGACGGGTGCACATCGCCACCCCCACCACGCTGATCACGATGCTGCGCACCGCTCACTACGCCTGGCAGCAGGCCGCGCTCAGCGAGAACGCCCGCGCGGTGTTCGAGCTGGGCAAGGAGCTGTACGAACGGCTGTCTTCGCTGGGTAGGAATGTAGAGTCCCTGGGCAAGTCGCTCACCCGGGCGGTCGAGGCGTACAACAAGACCGTGGGATCACTCGAAAGCCGCGTCCTGGTCAGTGCGCGCAAACTTCATGATCTGGGAGTTGTCGACGGTGACCTCGACTCCCCGGAGATGCTCGAGGACCTTCCCAGGCCGCTGGCCTCGCCCGAACTGCTCGAAACCTCGTCTCTCCTTTCGCACGCGAACGGTAAGTTGGCCAACGGGTCGCAGTGAGGGGGGCGGGGCCAGTGAGTGAGAAAGGCCGGCGTTCAGCGGTGAAGCTGACCGCCCGCGGCGCCATCGCGCTCGCCCTGATCGCCACCCTGGCGGGTTACGTCGTGGCCGCGCTGGTCGATCTGCCGATCGTCACCGGGGTGGTGTTCGTGGTCGCGAGCCTGCTCGGGGTGCTGCTGGTCAACCCGCGTGAGCTGCTGTCGCTGGTCGTCACGCCGCCGCTGGTGTTCTTCACGGCGACCTTCTTCGTCGAGCTCGGCCGGGCGTTCGGCTCGGTCTCGATCATGCAGTCACTCGCGCTCGGCCTGTACGGCTCGCTGTCGAGCGGCGCGCCCTGGCTCTTCGCGGGCTCGGCCGTCGTGCTCGGCGTGGCCTGGCGGCGCGGCCTGCGCGACAACGTACGGGAACTACGCGAAGAGCTCCGCGCGGGCGCTGAGGTGCCGCGCCCGCGCCAGCCGTTCGTGCCCGAGCCCGAGGGTTACTTCGAGCCCAAGGTCTATGGGACGCCGCGCGGCGACGACTAGGAGGCCCGCAGGTCCTTGCGCAGCTCGTGGGGCAGCGCGAACCTCATGCTCTCCTTGACCGACTCGACCTGCTCCACGTCGTCGAAGCCGTGCCCGGCCAGCCTGGCGAGCACCTCGTCGACCAGCTCCTCGGGCACCGAGGCGCCGCTGGTCACGCCGACCGTGGTGACGCCGTCGAGCCACTCGTCCTTGATGAACGTGGCGTTGTCGACCAGGTAGGAGGCGTCGGCGCCGTACTCCTTGGCGACCTCGACCAGCCTCTTGGAGTTGGAGGAGTTTTCCGAGCCGACCACGATGACCAGCTCCGACCGCGCCGCGATCTCCTTCACCGCCACCTGGCGGTTCTGGGTGGCGTAGCAGATGTCGTCGCTGGGCGGGTCGATCAGCGTGGGGAAGCGTTCCTTGAGCCGGGCGACCGTCTCGATCGTCTCGTCGACCGACAGCGTGGTCTGCGACAGCCAGACCAGCTTGGACGGGTCCTTCACCGTCACGCTGCCGACCGAGTCGAGGCCGTCGACCAGCTGGATGTGGTCGGGCGCCTCGCCCGAGGTGCCCTCGACCTCCTCGTGGCCCTCGTGACCGATCAGCAGGATGTCGTAGTCTTGGCCGGCGAACCTCTTCGCCTCGTTGTGCACCTTGGTCACCAGCGGACAGGTCGCGTCGATGGTGCGCAACCCGCGCTGCTTCGCCTCGTCGTGCACGACGGGTGAGACTCCGTGGGCCGAGAAGACGACGATCTCGCCCTCCGGCACTTCCTCGGTCTCCTCGACGAAGATGGCGCCCTTGGCCTCGAGCGTCTTGACCACGTGGGTGTTGTGCACGATCTGCTTGCGCACGTAGATCGGCGCACCGTACTGCTCCAGAGCCTTCTCGACCGCTACCACGGCTCGATCGACTCCGGCGCAGTAGCCGCGGGGCTTGGCTACAAGGACACGGCGGGAAGTGCGGGACTGGGGCTCCATACTTCTTATGCTACGTGGAGCGGCCGACAGGCCCACGCGTGCATGGTTGCCCGCCGTTTGCCAGACTGGCCGTCCAATACTGACCTCCCAGGGAGCCGTCATGTCCCTCAGCGACGTGATACGCAACATCGCCAAGACCGTCACCGACAAGGAGAAGGCCAAGGACCTTCCGCTCTTCGTCGTCCAGTCCACGCTGAGCGCCGCCGGACAGGCGCTGCTCCTCGTCGACCGGATGAAGAACTCGATCAAGGGCCTGGCCGGGAAGGGCGAGAAGGAGGAGTCGTACGACTCCCGCCCCTCCGCCGCCGACCAGGTGGCGGCACCCGCGTCCGCCGAGGAGAAGGCCGAGGAGAAGCCCGCGCGCAAGGAGCCGATCATCTTCGCGCCGCGCCCGTCGCCGGAGCCCGCCGAGGCCAACGGGGCCGCCAAGGCCACGCCTGACCCGGTCATCTTCGCGCCCGCCAAGACCGAGCCGGCCAAGGGCGAGACCGCCAAGACCGCCGAGCCTGTCGCCGAGCCCGCCGCGGCCACCGAGCCTCCGGTCGGCGCCGAGCCGCCCGCCGCCTCGGCGGAGCCCACCGTCGCGACCGAGCCGCCGGCCGGCGCCGAGCCCGTCAAGCCCAAGGCGACGGTCATCACCCCCGCCGCCGAGCCTGTCGTCGAGCCCATCGAGCCTTCGGCCGGGACCACCACGGGCCCCACCGCTGCGGAAGCCGCCACGGTGCCCGCCGTCGAGTCTTCGGCCGAGGCCGCCACGGGATCCACCACCGCGGAAGCCGCCACCGCCAAGCCGAAGGCGGCTCCGAAGTCCAGGACGGCTGCGAAGCCGAAGGCCACCAAGCCCAAGGCGGCCGCCAAGCCGGCAGGCACCGCTAAGACCGGAGCCGGCGCCAAGCCGGAAGCCGCCGCAAAGGCCGAAGCAGAGGTCAAGACGGTCGCGGAGCCCGCGGTGAAGGCCGCGACCGGGGCCGCCGCCGGCCTGGCCGAGCCGCTGCCGGGCTACTCCGGGCTGACCGTGGCGTCGCTGCGGGCCAGGATGCGCGGCAAGTCGACCGAGCAGATGACCGAGCTGCTGGCGTACGAGCAGGCCACGGCCGCGCGGCCTGAGGTCATCCGGATGTTCGAGAACCGGCTGGCCAAGCTGCGAGCCGGGGAATAGTCGGTCCGGCACCGTAGTCTTCCGGCATGACCTCGAAGACCTCGCCCGAGTCTCCGCTGCCGATCCGCACCGTCCTGCAAATGGTGGGTGGCTGGATCGGCAAGCTGGGCACGGTCTGGGTCGAGGGCCAGATCACCGAGCTGACGGCGCGCGGCGGCACGGTGTTCCTGACGCTGCGCGACCCGGTGGCCAACGTGTCGGCCCGGGTCACCGCACCGCGCGGCGTCTACGAGGCGGCCATGCCGCGTCCCGCCGACGGCGCCCGGGTCGTGATGCACGTCAAGCCCGACTTCTGGATCAACAAGGGCTCGTTCGCGTTCACCGCGCTGGAGATCCGTCCTGTCGGCGTAGGAGAGCTGCTCGCCCGGCTGGAGCGGTTGCGCCGCCTGCTGGCCGCCGAGGGGTTGTTCAACACCGACCGGAAGCGGCGGCTGCCGTTCCTGCCGGGCACGGTGGGGCTGATCTGCGGGCGTGACTCGGCGGCGGAGCGCGACGTGCTGGAGAATTCCCGGCGCCGCTGGCCCGCGGTCCGCTTCAAGGTGGAGCAGGTGGCCGTCCAGGGCCCCTACGCCGTGGGCGAGGTCACCGAGGCGCTGCGCAAACTCGACGCCGACTCGTCGGTCGACGTGATCGTCATCGCCCGTGGCGGCGGCTCGCTGGAGGATCTGCTGCCGTTCTCGGACGAGACGCTGGTGCGCTCGGTGGCCGCGTGCCGCACCCCGGTGGTGAGCGCGATCGGTCACGAGCAGGACAGCCCGCTGCTCGACCTCGTGGCCGACGTGAGGGCGTCCACCCCCACCGACGCCGCCAAGAAGGTCGTGCCCGACGTGGGCGAGCAGTTGACCCTGGTGCGCCAGCTCCGCGACCGGGGCCGCAGGGTCGTCGGCGGCTGGCTCGACCGGGAGACCTCGTGGCTCACGTCGGTCCGTTCCCGCCCCTCCCTCGCCGATCCGGTGCGCGAGCTCGAACGCCGGGCCGAGCAGGCCGACGCCCTCCGCGACCGGGCGCGGCGCTCGCTCTCCAGTTCCCTCGACCGCGCCGAAGACTCCCTGTCCCATCTGCGCGCCCGCCTGGTGGCTCTGTCGCCGGCGGCGACGCTCGAGCGCGGCTACGCCATCGTCCAGCACCCGTCCGGTGAGGTCGTCCGCCTGGCCAAGGACGTCTCGCCGGGCGCCCTCCTGACGATCCGGCTCACCGATGACCGCCTGACGGTCCGTGCGGAGGCTCCTGACGACGGCGCCGCCGCCGCTCCGGCCAAGCCGCGCAAGCCTCGTAAGAAACCCGCCGACCCGGCCTGACCGCCCTCGACCACGTCACCCGGCCACGTAACCCGGCCACGTCACTCGATCACGTCACTCGATCACGTCGGCGGCATCCGCCACCCGGGCAACTCCCGTACGTGCCAGATCCGCCTCCGGCCGACCACCGACCGTCCCCGTACGAAACGACTTGGTTGTACCCGCACAAGACGGTTTTCCGGTCCGAGATGATTTGGTCGCACCCGTTCGAGGCGGTCAACTCGCCCCGCGCGAGACGGTTTGGCCATCCCCGCGCGAGACGGTTTGGTCGCACCCGTACGAGGCGGTCAACTCTCCCCCTGCGAGACGGGTTTGCTCACAGCCGTCCGAGAGCGAGATGGGTTGCCGGATGTGGGCGTCAGGCGCGTGGGTCGCTGGTCACGCAGTGGGCCAGGTCGTCGAGGGCCGATTTGATGGCCTCGACGGACATGCCGCGTTCGTCACGCTGGTAGCGGATCAGGTGGGCGTTGACCGAGGCGAGCAGCGCGTCGGCCAGGAAGCGGGCGTCGGCGCCGGGGCGGGCCTGGGCGAGCAGGGCGGCCAGGTGGGTGTGGTGCACCTGGTAGGGACCGCCGAAGCGCGCCTTGGGCGACCCGAGCTCGACCAGCAGGAACAACTCCTGCTGGTCCACCACCCGGTCGACGGTGGCGCTCAGGAAGGCACGGACGCGTTCGGCGGGTGGCGCGCCGGGGCCGACAGGCGGGGGCCCGCTCAGGAAGGCCCGCTGGAAGCGGCGCTCCCGCTCGTCGATGAGCGCCCACACGAGCCCGGCCCGGTCGCCGAAGCGGCGGTAGACGGTGCCGACGCCGACGGACGCCTCTTTCGCCACCTCGTCGAGGGACAGTTGGTCGGCGCCGCGCTCGGCGATCATGCGGGAGGCGACTTCGATGATCTTCTGCCGGTTGCGTGCGGCATCGGCCCGTTCGGGCTGGGGCTGCCCGATCACCGGCAGCGATTGGCGTCCGCACACACGTGTGAGCCTATCGGTTGTAACCGGAAAATCCTCCGTATAGGCTTCCGGACGTAACCGGAGAGTTCTCCGATTCAAGGGAGCCTGACATGCCGAACGACTTCAACCAGCAGATCATCGACGAGTTCCGCGCCAACGAGGGCCGGGTCGGCGGGATGTTCGAGGGCTCGCCCCTGGTCCTGCTCACGACCAAGGGAGCCAGGAGCGGCCGGCCGACCACCACACCGGTCATGTATCTGCGCGACGACGACAGGGTCGTCGTCATCGCCTCCAACGCCGGGGCCGACAACAACCCGGCGTGGTATCACAACCTGCGCGCCAACCCGGAGGTCACGGCCGAGATCGGCACCGAGACGTTCGAGGCCGAGGCGGTCGTGATCGAGGGCGAGGAGCGCGACCGCCTCTACGCCCGGATGGTCGAGATCGCGCCCGGCTTCGCGGAGTACGAGGCCAAGACCGACCGGCGCATCCCGGTGGTCGCCCTGGAGCGCTCGACCGCCTGAGCCCGGCGCGGGAACAGCCCGGACCGCTCAGAACGGTGCGTCGTCGTCTCGGGCGGCGGTGGGGTCGGAACGGCGGGCCATGGCGGCGGCGAGCTTGACCCTGGCCCCCTGGAGCCATTCCTCGCAGATGGCGGCCAGCTTCTCGCCGCGCTCCCAGAGCTCGATCGACTGCTCCAGGGTGAGCCCGCCCGTCTCCAGGCGGCGCACCACCTCGGTCAGCTCCTCGCGGGCCTGCTCGTATGAGGGTGCCTTCTCTTCTGCCACAGGCACCACCTTAGGGTCGGCGGCCGACAATGCGCGTCAGCCCTGGGGACGTTGCTGGAGGGAGGCCGCCAACTCGGCCAGCTCCGGCCAGTCGGCCGTGCCCGTGACCACCAGAGTGGCCTCGGGCAGCATGCGGACCAGCGAGCGTTGGTTCTTGTCCTCGCGGAAACGCCGCTCCCACGGCTGGCCGTCGATCTGCTGGGTGCCCACCGCTCGCTCGGTGTTGGCCATCCGGCTGGCGAAGCCGGCCGCGGGCTTCTCGTCGCTCTCCATCAGCATGGCGTGCTCGCGCTTGGCCGTGGCGTAGCCGAGGGAGAGGACCTGCGCGCCGTTTTCGCCCTCGGCGATGCGGTTGCTGTTGGGCACCCAGCCGGCCGGGTCCTTGACAGGAGCCCAGACCCCGTAGGGGACGGAGTGGCCGAAGTTGGCGACGGTGATCGAGTATTCGCGCCTGGGGATGTGCTCGTCACGGCTCTGCGGCGCGATCAGCAGGAACAACCCCGCCGCCGCGAGACAGACGAACACGGCTACCACGTAGCCGTAGAAACCTTCGGTGAACCGTCGCACATCTGGTGAGGTTACCCGCTGGTGGACCCGCCCGCCGAAGTGGCCGGACGGATCTGGCCGATGATGGTGAGCACGTCCTCGGCGAGCACTCTGTCACCCGAGAGCACGACCTCGGAGACGGCGGCGGCCAGCGCGCCGGTGATGACCACGACCAGCGCGGCCTCGTCGTCCTCGAAGAGGGCGGCGTTGCGCTGCGCCCAGGTGCGCAGCCGGTCGCGCATGACGACCTCGAAGCCCGGCGGGCCGTCACCGCGCAGGAACAGCGCGGCGAGCTCGCGCTCTTCGAGGCAGCCGTCGAGATAGGCGCGCGCGGCGCCGACGAAGACCCGCATCGGGTCGGTCTCGCCCGCGGCCCTGGCCTCGCGGGCGGCCTTCTTCGTGCGCTGGGCCTGCCTGGCCTGGAACTCCTCGAACAGCGTGCGGTAGAGGTCGGCCTTGCCGGAGAAGTGGTGGTAGAGGCTGCCGACGCTGGCCTCGGCCCGACCCACCACATCGGTCACCCCGGCCTCGGCGAACCCCTTGGAGATGAAGACCTCCCGGGCGGCCCTGAGTAGCGCGCCGCGAGTGGCCGCACCGCGCTCGGAGGTGCGGGGTGTGACCGGCTGTTCGACATCGCTGCTCATGGCAGGCACATTATCCTCCGCTGACCGGGGATACAGGGACAACTACCATCGAGACAGTTGTCCACAAGGAGGTCCTTTCATCATGTCCGATCAGACGTCCGTCCCCCCTGCATTGGCCACGGGCGAGCACGCCCCTGATCGAAACCTCGCTCTTGAACTCGTTCGCGTTACGGAGGCCGCCGCGATGGCCGCCGCCCGGTGGGTGGGCAGAGGCGACAAGAACGGCGCCGACGGAGCCGCGGTCAACGCCATGCGACAGTTGATCAACACCGTCTCAATGAACGGGGTGGTGGTCATCGGCGAGGGTGAGAAGGACCATGCCCCGATGCTGTTCAACGGCGAGCAGGTCGGCGACGGCAGCGGTCCCGACTGCGACGTGGCGGTCGACCCGATCGACGGCACCCGGCTGACCGCCCTGGGCATGCCCGACGCGGTGTCGGTGATCGCGGTGAGCGAGCGCGGGTCGATGTACGACCCGTCGGCCGTGTTCTACATGGAGAAGCTGGTCACCGGCCCGCAGGCGGCGGACGTGGTCGACATCGAGGCTCCCGTCTCCGCCAACATCAACGCGGTCGCCAGGGCCAAGGGCTGCTCGGCCTCCGACGTCACCGTGATCGTGCTCGACCGTCCCCGGCACGAGCAGCTGGTCAAGGAGATCAGGGCGACCGGAGCCCGGATCAAGTTCATCGTCGACGGCGACGTGGCGGGCGCGATCGCGGCGGCCCGCGATGGCACGGGCATCGACCTGATGCTGGGCATCGGCGGCACCCCCGAGGGCATCGTGGCCGCGTGCGCGCTCAAGTGCCTGGGCGGCGTCATCCAGGGCAAGCTGTGGCCGCGTGACGAGGCCGAACGCCGCAGGGCGCTCGACGCCGGACACGACCTCAACCGGGTGCTCACGACCAACGACCTGGTCAGGTCCGACGACGTGTTCTTCGCGGCGACGGGCATCACACAGGGCGAGCTCATGCAGGGCGTACGGTTCAGCGGCGGCGTCGCGAGGACCCACTCGCTGGTGATGCGCGGGCGCTCGGGCACGATCCGCAAGGTCGACAGCGAGCACCAGCTGTGGAAGCTGCGGGCCTACAGCGCGATCAACTTCGACTCCGCCGGCTGAGCGACGGCGGAGCGGCCACAAAAGGTCACAAGAAGTCACGAGCGGTCACAAGAGGCCACGAACAGGCCACGAGCGGCCATGAGCGGGCCGGTCAGCGGCGGCGCTTGCGGCGGGGCGGCTCCTTGACCTTGACGTCGCCCGCGAAGTTGGTGGTGCGCACCTCGACCACGGGCGCCCCGGGCTCGGTGGGCTGCTTGGTCAGCCGCACGGTCTTGCCCTTGGCGACGCGGATGACCTCGAGGTCGGCCGGCACCTGGATCTCCAGGCCGCCGAAGACCAGCGTGGCGTTGATCACGATGCGGCGGTTCTGCAGGATCGCGTCACGCAGGTCGAGCTTGGTGGTGCCGAACATGGCCGTCACGTCGAGTTCGGCGGGCACCACCCACCGGCCGCCCCGCTGCTCCTGCTTGAAGAAGGCCGACACCGGCCGGCCGTCGAGGTTGAGCGGCTGTTGCTCGGCGGGGAGCAGGTCCACGGTGACCTCGGCGAGCTCCCCGAGGGTGCGGGCGGCGTAGACGATGCCGAGCCGGTCCTCCAGCTCCTCGAGGGTGATGCGGCCGTCGGCGTGGGCGTCCTGCAGCACCTGTGCGATGCGCTCGCGGTCGTCGTCGGAGGCGCGCAGCTCGTGTGGCTGCGGCCCCGCCTGTTTGGGAGTGGATCGACGCGCGGTGGCCCACTCCTCGGCCAGCCGCTCTCCGACTTCCTGCAGGCGTGGGAGCCAAGACCCCGGGCGTTCATTCACACTTCCGACGATATCCGGCAGGCGGGATGTTCGCTCGGGTCTGTTGGACCGTGTCAGCCGATTCGCCCGCACAAGCGGTCAAACCCCGGAATCCGCCGGGCTTTTCGCCCGTTGACCCGGACAGGACCGGTGGTTCCGGGCGACTCTCCCGGCCCCCGTACGGAGAGGGGTGGGCGTGCGGCAGGCGGCTCGATGGGGACTCGGCGCGGTGGGCGCCGGCGTGGCGTTGATCGCCGGTCTCGACCTGCTCAATCTTGGGGAGATCAACCCGTTGAGGCGGACCATCAGCGAGCACGGCCTCGGCGCGCAGGGCTGGATCTTCGGCCTGGGGGTCGCACTGCTGGCGGGCGGATCCGCGGCCATCGGCGTCTCGCTGGCCCGCATCCGGCTGGCCGGGACCTTCGGCACGCTCGCGCTGATGGCGTGGAGCGCCGGGTTGCTGGTGACGGCGTCGTTCCCCAAGCACGACTGGTCGGTGGGCCCGAGCCTGAGCGGCAGCATCCACCGGGCGGGCAGCCTGGTGGCGTTCCTCAGCCTCCCGCTGGCGGCGCTGATCATCGCCCGGCCCTGGCGGCACGCCGAGGGACGCAGGCACGCGGTGTTCGCCTTCGGCCTCGGTCTGGGCTCGGTGCTCTGGGTGGTGGGCATCGGCGCGATGGTGCTGGTGGGGGCGCGCACCGGCCTGTCGTGGTGGCAGGTCATGCCGCTCGGCCTGGTCGAACGTGGTCTCGCGGCGACCGAGGTCGCCGCCGTGGTCGCCCTCGGCGTGTGGGGCGCCCGGCACCGGCCCGCGCCTGCTGGCGGAGGCACTGGCGAAGCGAATAACCTGACCACGCCTCACGTTTGATTCCCCCCATCTGGAGGCCTCCGTGCCGTCTCCGCGTGATCGCCAGGCCCGCATCGCCACGTTCGCCGCCTACGCCGTACAGGGCCTGTCGTTCGCGACACTGCTCACCCAGGTCGCGAACCTGCAGAACAAGCACCACCTCAGCGAGGGATCCCTGACGCTGTTGCTGCTCATCGTCCCCGTCTTCGCCGGGATCGGCAGCGTGGGCGCGGGCATGTTCGCCGCCCGCAGGGGCAGCAAACCACTGCTGCGCGTCGCCCAACCGGCGGTGGCGATCGCCGTGGTGCTCGCCGGGCTCGCGCCGAACGTGCCGATGCTGGTGCTCGCGCTGCTCCTGTTCGGGGTGGCGGTCGGCGCGGTCGACGCGGGCATCAACATGCAGGGCGTGACGGTCGAACGGAGGTACGGCCGGGCGGTGCTGAACGGCTTCCACTGCGTGTGGAGCGTCTTCAGCCTGGCCGGAGCGCTCTGGGCGTCGGCCGCGGCCTCGCTCGCCCTGCCCGTCGTCATGGGGCTCCCGATGCTGCTGGCCGTGGCGGGCTCGGTCTACGCCGGGCCGAGGCTCTGCACGGTCCAGGAGGAGAAGGTCGAGTCCATGCAGGTCCTGGCCGGCCGGTTCCCGTGGAAGCCGATCATCCCGCTCTGCCTGGCGATGGGCTTCCTGTACGTCGGGGACGCGGCGGTCTCCAACTTCAGCACCGTCTTCATGCAGGACATCCTGCGCGCGGGCGCGGGCGTGGTGCCGCTCGGCTACGCCGCCTACCAGGCCACCACGCTGGCCGTACGGCTCGGCGGCGACCTCGCGGTGCGGAGGTACGGCCCGGCCGCCATCGTCAGGATCGGCGGGGCCATCGCGACCCTCGGTTTCCTGGGCATCGTCTTCGCGCCCAGCCAGCCGCTGGCCATCGTGGCGTTCGGGCTGACCGGGGTCGGCCTGTCGGTGGTGGCTCCGCAGTCGTTCTCGGCGGCGGGCAGGCTGGACCCGGCGGGCACCGGGGTGGCGATCGCCAGGGTCAACCTGTTCAACTACGTCGGTTTCATCGTCGGCGCGGCGCTGGTCGGCGGCATCGCGGACGCCGCGGACATGCGGGTGGCGTTCGCCGCGCCGCTCGTGCTGGCCGCCGCGATCATCGTGCTGGCCAGGGGCTTCGAGCCGGCGGTCAAGGCCCGAGCATAGCCACGGCGGTGTCCACGGCCGCGGCCACGTCGTTGTCGGGCGGGTAGAGCAGCGCCCGTCCGACCACGAGCCCGCGTACGCCCGGCAGCCGCAGCGCCTTGCGCCAGGACGCGTAGGCCAGGTCAGGGGCGTCGCCGGGGTCGCCGCCGAGCAGCAGGGTGGGCAACGTGGTGGCCTGCATGATCTGTTGCATGCCGTCGACGACGGGGATCTTCAGCCAGGTGTGGGCCGAGGTCGCGCCGAGCCCCTGCGCCACGTTGATCGCCCGGATCACGCCTTCCGGCGACAGGTCGTGGCCCGCCCGGCCCGACCAGAACGGCTCGACCATCGCCACCAGCCCGTGCTCGGCCAGCTCGGTGATCGCCCGGCCGCACGCCTGCAGGGTCGAGGCGGTGCCGGGCTCGTCGAGGGCGATGCGGCAGAGCATCTTGCCGCCGTCGAGCCGCATCCGCGTGATCGTGCCGGTGTCGTACGCGGTGAACCGGTCGTCGAACTCGAAGACCGCTCCCTGGAGGCCGCCCCGGTTCATCGAGCCGATGACGATCCGGTCGTCGAGCGCGCCGAGCAGCAGCAGGTCCTCGACGACGTCTGGAGTGGCCAGCAGCCCGTCGACGCCGGGCCGCGACAGCGCGATGGTGAGGCGTTCGAGCAGCTCGACGCGGCTGCCCATGGCCAGCGGGCGCCCGCCCACGCCGAGGGCGCCCCGGGCCGGATGGTCGGCGGCGATGATCAGCAACTGGTCGCGCTCACCCAGGAGCGGCCTGCGCCGCCGTGCCGCCGCCGCCTCGGCGACGCGCTCCGGAAACCTCGCCCTGGTCTCGCGCAGCTCCCGGTAGTCAGCCAACCCTCGGCACCCCGTTCTCGTCGTACGGGTGACTCCGCGTCGTACGGACCTCGTGAAGCCGGACGGAACGGCCCTCGCGGCGCGACAGTTCGGCGGCCTCGGCGATGTAGAGGGCCGCCAGGGCGTCCTCGATCGAGCACAGGCTGCGGTCGCTGCGCAGGAAGCCGTCGATCTCGTCGGTGTAGGCCTGCCGGAAACGGCTGACGAAGTCGGGCCAGGGCGCCCCGGGCGGCTGGAGCCCTTCGGCCGAGCGCAGCGGGACGTGCGGGTCGAGGCCGACGACCTGGGTGCCCTTCGTGCCCGCCACCTCCATGCGCACGTCGTAGCCGGCGCCGTTGTAGCGGGAGCCCTGCAGGGTGACCAGCGTGCCGTCGTCGAGGGTGAGCACCGCGGCGCTGTTGTCCACGTCGCCGGCCTCGGCGAAGAAGGCGGCGCCGCGGTTGGAGCCGGTGGCGTAAACCGAGACGACCTCGCGGCCGGTCACCCAGCGCAGGATGTCGAAGTCGTGGATGTGGCAGTCACGGTAGATGCCGCCGGAGAGCCGGATGTACTCGGCGGGCGGGGGCGCCGGATCGGCGGTGATCAGGTGCACCCGCTGCAGCTCCCCCAGCTCGCCGTCGCGGAGCGCGCGGGCCGCGGCGGTGTAGCCGGCGTCGAACCTGCGCTGGAAGCCGATCTGCACCCGGTTGCCCCGGGCGGCCTCCAGCACCTCCAGGGTCTCCTCGACGTCACCGGCCACCGGTTTCTCGCAGAAGGCCGGGATGCCCCTCCGGCAGGCTTCGATCAGCAGCTCGGCGTGTGTGCCGGTCGGGGTGGCGATGACCACGGCGTCGGCGTCGAACGGATCACCCGGCCGGCCGTACGGGGACGTGCGGACGGGATCGGCCACGATCAGCTCGTCCACCAGCGGATGCGCGGCCAGGGTGGCCGCGTGGAACGCGCCGATCCGGCCCAGACCCAGCAGTCCCACACGCATGACGCCTCCAAGGGGAGTGGTCTTTCTTTGTAAGCGAGATCTTCTCCTTCAGTCAATACTTTGTCCTGACATTCTGACCTTTAAGCCTCGAACGGCCTCCACGGCTCTGTGGGCCGGAAGCCTGGCGAAGCCGACGACCACGGCCGGTCCGCCCTTCGTGAAGCGCATCGGCGCGACCGGCTCGGCGGCCAGTCCCTGCTCCTGGGCCAGCTCCGACACCCTGCCCTCGTCCCAGCCGTCCGGCAGCCGGAGGTAGATGTGCAGGCCCGCCTCGATGCCGTGCACCCGGACCTCTGGCAGGTGCTCGGCCAGCGCGCCGACCAGGGAGTCCCTGCGGCGGTGGTATTCGCGGCGCATCCGGCGCAGGTGCTTGTCGTAGCCGCCGGTGCGCAGGAAGTGGGCCAGCGCGTACTGCTCGACGACCGGGGAGCCGAGATCCAGCTCACCGCGCGCCCGGCGGACGGCCTCGGCCAGCTCGGCCGGGGCCACCACCCAGCCCAGCCGCAGACCGGGCGCAAGGGCCTTGCTCACGCTGCCCGACAGGATCACCCGGTCGGGGGCCAGCCCCTGGAGGCAGCCCACCGGGTCGCGGTCGAAGCGGAACTCCGCGTCGTAGTCGTCCTCCAGCACGGTGGCGCCGGCGGTGTGGGCCCATTCCATGAGCGCGGCCCGCCGCTCCGGGGAGAGGACCACGCCCGTCGGGTACTGGTGGGCGGGCGTGACCAGCACCGCTTCGGCCGGCTGGTCGCGCAGGGCCGCCACGTCGAGCCCCTGGTCGTCGACCGGCACGGGCAGCAGGCGGGCGCCAGCCCGCCGCAGGAGCGGGACCTGCCGGTGGCTGGTCGGATCCTCGATGGCCAGCGGGAGCCGCCCGCCCCGCCCGATCTGCCCTGTTCCGGCCCGTCCGGTGCCCGTCCGGCGTGCGCCGGCCCGCCCGGTTCGGGTCCGCCCGGTTCGGGTCCGTTGGGTGAGGACGTGCAGGACCAGGCTGAGGCCCTGCGCCACGCCGCCCACGATCACCAGGTTCTCCGGGGCCACGTCGGCGGCCCGCACCCGCCTGAGGTAGCCGGCCAGCTCCTCGCGCAGCTCCGGGACACCACCCGGGTCGCCGTAGTCGAGCGCGTCGGAGGGTGCCGTGGTGAGGACGTGTCTGACGGAGGCCAGCCAGCGTTCGCGCGGGAAGTGGCCCAGGTCGGGAGAGGTGGGGCGGTGGCCGTAGTAGGGCCCGGGGCCCTCGGAGCCCGCAGGCGCGGGTGGAGCCGGGGGACGGGCGGCGGCGGGGGCGACGCGGGTGCCGGAGCCCACCCGGGAGATCAGGAAACCCTCGGCCACCAGCTGCTCATACGCCTCCACCACGACCCCGCGCGAGACCGCCAGGTCCGTGGCCAGGTCGCGGCTGGCGGGAAGGCGGGTGCCGGGAGTGAGGCGCCCGCGGCGGATGGCTTCGCGCAGCTGGGCGGCGATCTGCGCGGCTATGCCCCCCTCGGCATGATTGATCGGCACATGAAGGTCCGCCACATTGGTCCCCTTACATGTCAGTTCATTGGACTGTTTCGGAGAACCATTGTCTCCCTAGCATCCCTTCCATGAGAAACGGTGTGACCGGCGCGGCGAGCGCGATGTTCCTCGTGGGGACACTGGCCGGAGTGTCGGGACTGGTCCAGGACTACCCCCTCTACGGCGGACAGGCGGTGCGCTACCTGGCGGCGGCGGTCATCCTGCTCGTCGTGACGCGGGCGATGGGTCTGCGGTTCGTCCGGCTCACGCTCAAGGAGTGGGCTCTCCTGGGCGGGCTGGCGCTGCTCGGGCTGGTCATCTTCAACGTGTGCGTGATCGAGTCCACCCGCGCCTCGGGGCCTGCGCTGGTCGGCACCGTGCTCGGCACCGTGCCGCTGGCCCTCGCGCTGGCCGGCGGCCGGCCCGCGCCACGGCTGCTCGTGGGCGCGACCGTGGTGGTGGCGGGCGCGACGCTCGCCACGGGACTCGGCAGCGGCAACCTGCCCGGGCTGCTGTGGGCGCTGGGCGCGCTGGTCGGGGAGATCAGCTTCTCGCTGCTGGCCATCCCGCTGCTGCCCAAACTGGGGGCGATCCGGGTGAGCGCCTACTCGACGATGCTGGCCGTGCCCATGCTGGCGCTGATCGGGCTGGCCAGGGAAGGCGCCGGCATGCTGCGGGTGCCGACGGCGGCCGAACTGCTCGGGTTCGGCTACCTGGCGACGGTGGTGACCGTGCTGGCGTTCTTCCTCTGGTACACCTCGCTGCCCAAGCTGGGCCCCGGCCGCGCGGGACTGTTCGCCGGGCTCATCCCGGTCGGCGCGATCATCACCGGGCTGGTGCTGGGCATCGCCACGCCGTCCGGCTACGACCTGCTCGGCGCGGGCCTGGTGATCGCGGGCATCGTGGTGGGTCTCACCGACAGCCGCTCCCCCGAGCCGGTCCGGCTCGCCGCCGACGCCACCTGACAGACCCGCATACGGTACGCCCCCACGGCACGAACACGACCGGCCGGGGGCGTACCCTTTGGGGGATCGAAAGGATGGTCATGGCCGAGTTCGACTACACCGACCTGCTTCCGCTGGGCGCCGACGACACCACATACCGGCTGATCACATCGGAGGGGGTGCGGAGAGTCGAGGCAGCGGGCCGTACGTTCCTGGAGGTCGACCCGGAGGCGTTGCGGCTGCTCACCGAGACGGCCGTGCACGACATCTCGCACTACCTGCGGCCGTCCCACCTGGCACAGCTCCGCAAGATCGTCGACGACCCCGAGTCCAGCGGCAACGACCGGTTCGTCGCGCTCGACCTGCTCAAGAACGCGTCCATCTCGGCCGGCGGCGTGCTGCCCATGTGCCAGGACACCGGCACCGCGATCGTCATGGGCAAGCGCGGCCGCCACGTGCTGACCGACGGGCGCGACGCCGAGCACATCTCGCGCGGCGTCTACGACGCCTACACCAGGCTCAACCTCCGCTATTCGCAGATGGCCCCGCTGACCATGTGGGAGGAGAAGAACACGGGCGACAACCTGCCCGCCCAGATCGAGCTCTACGCCGAAGACCCGTTCGGCCACGCCGACGAGTACAAACTGCTGTTCATGGCCAAGGGCGGCGGGTCGGCCAACAAGTCGTTCCTCTACCAGGAGACCAAGGCGGTGCTCAACGAGAAGCGCATGCTGGCCTTCCTGGAGGAGAAGATCCGCTCGCTCGGCACCGCCGCCTGCCCGCCATACCATCTGGCGATCGTCGTGGGCGGCACCTCGGCCGAATACGCCCTGAAGACGGCCAAGTACGCGAGTGCCCGCTACCTCGACTCGATCCCCACCGAGGGGTCGCCCGCCGGGCACGGCTTCCGCGACCTGGAGCTGGAGGCGAAGGTCTTCGAGCTGACCCAGAAGCTCGGCATCGGCGCCCAGTTCGGCGGCAAGTACTTCTGCCACGACGTCCGCGTCATCCGGCTCCCCCGGCACGGCGCCTCCTGCCCGGTGGCCATCGCCGTCTCCTGTTCGGCCGACCGGCAGGCCCTGGCCAAGATCACCCCCGAGGGCGTCTTCCTGGAGCAGTTGGAGACCGACCCGGCCCACTTCCTGCCCGACACCACCGACGAGCACCTCTCCGACGACGTCGTCTCGGTGGACCTCAACCGCCCCATGCCGGAAATCTTGGCCGAGTTGACGAAATATCCCGTGAAGACGCGGCTTTCCTTGACCGGTCCCCTGGTGGTCGCCCGCGACATCGCCCACGCGAAGATCGCCGAGCTGCTCGACGACGGCGGCGAGATGCCGCGGTATCTGAAGGACCACGCGGTCTACTACGCCGGCCCGGCCAAGACGCCCGAGGGCTACGCCTCCGGCTCGTTCGGCCCCACGACCGCCGGACGCATGGACTCCTACGTCGAACGCTTCCAGTCGGCGGGCGGCTCGATGGTCATGCTGGCCAAGGGCAACAGGTCGAAGCAGGTCACGGAGGCGTGCCAGAAGTATGGCGGCTTCTACCTGGGCTCCATCGGCGGCCCGGCGGCCCGGCTGGCCCAGGACTGCATCA
Source organism: Nonomuraea sp. NPDC048916 (assembly GCF_040649575.1). Lineage (NCBI taxonomy): Bacteria > Bacillati > Actinomycetota > Actinomycetes > Streptosporangiales > Streptosporangiaceae > Nonomuraea > Nonomuraea sp. NPDC048916. Next base: position 159,870 of record NZ_JBEZFS010000003.1, on the reverse strand, counting down.
AGAAGGTCGAGGTCCTGGAGTATCCCGAGCTGGGTATGGAGGCGGTCTGGAAGATCGAGGTCGAGAACTTCCCCGCGTTCATCGTCGTGGACGACAAGGGAGAAGACTTCTTCACCGACACCACGGGGCCGGTGCTGAGCATCGGCCGCCGCTAGGCGGACGGCCGGAAGGTGCCGGGTGGGCGATCACACCGCTCGGCACCGCGCCGGTCGGAACCAGCCGCTTAGGCAGGACGGCGGTGAAGGCGGAGGCGGCTCACGCGGCGACGGGGGCCCGATGAGGGGCCACGACCCTGCCGTCGGGCAGCAGCAGACCGGTGTCCTCGAACAGCACGACACCGTTGCAGAGCAGGCTCCACCCTTGGTCGGGGTGAGCCGAGATCACGTGTGACGCCTCACGGTCGGGCGAGTCGGCACTGGGGCAAGCGGGGAAGTGACTGCACATGGTGCACCTCTCAGATGACGCTCCTGTTGCGCGGGCTTCAAAAGGGCAACTGTCGCCCCGATGGCGTGCGAAGGTCCAGCGAGGATCCGGCCGGCTTCCTGGGCCGGCGGCGAACCTGGGTCTGGCGCATCCTCATCACGTCCTTCAGCGATGTCGTCACGGTCGTTGACTTGGCAGAACCTCTGACACGCGGCCCCCATTGTGCCAACCGGCACCGACGGTTTCCGGGCCTCTTCATGGGGCTTTCTTACTCGTGGCTTCACTCTGCCCCCGTCCCCTTACGGCACCCTTACAACTTGCTGACGCCTTGCGGAGACTTCTTGTAGCAACCATGCCTTATGCATGCGAAGCGCTTACTGGGCATCACGCACATTTCCGTACGGGGCTGGTGGGCAGCCGACACAATGCGGTGAGCTGCGGAAACGTACCCGCGTCCGTGGCGGGGGTCGTGCGGGAGGATCCGGACCCCGCGCCCGGAAGCCGCGCGAGGCGCCCCACGGACGCCCGCACCGCCCGCGTAAGCCCGTTGCGGCGGGCGGATCCGGCGCGTGTCATCGGACCGCGCGGGTCTGCCCGGACACGATGACCGGCCTCCCGGGAGCGCGGCCGTGATCGGCCGGCCGGGCCGCCCGGACACACGGCCGACCGGCGGTTCGGTGTCCTCGAACTGGTCGGTAAAACAGTTGACGACAGTCACGACGTCAGTGCATGGTTGCGGGTCAGCTGACGTGATGCGGCCGCCGGTTTACTGACGCGACGAGTCAGGTGGGTTGACTCAGATTCGCAACATTTTATCGGCCCGGCCTCTACTGGTCGGTTTACACAAATAGGTAAGCTGCCTGGCATGCGTGCGCCCCCTGGTTACCTCCTCGCCGCGCGCTACCGGCTTTTGGAACCGGTCGGACGCGGCGGCATGGGCACCGTCTGGCGGGCGCACGACGAGTTGCTCGACCGTCACGTGGCGGTCAAGGAGGTGCGCCTGCCGGCCGTGCTCGACGAAGAGCTGCGGGCCGAGTTGTGCGCGCGCACCGAGCGTGAGGGCAGGGCGACCGCGATGGTCGCGCATCCCTCGGTCATCACCGTGTTCGACGTGGTCACCGAGGACGACCGGCCGTGGATCGTGATGGAGCTGCTCCGGGCCAGGTCCCTCGAGCAGCTCGTGCAGCAGAACGGACCGCTCCACCCGCGCCAGGCCGCGGAGATCGGCCGGCAGATCCTCGGAGCGCTGCGCGCCGTCCACGCCAAGGGGATCCTGCACCGCGACGTGAAGCCCAGCAACGTGCTGGTGACCGAGGACCGCGCGGTGCTCACCGACTTCGGCCTGGCCGCCCTTGAGGGTGACGTTTCCATCACCCAGGCGGGCATCGTGCTCGGCTCCGCCGGCTACATCGCTCCAGAGCGGGTGCTCGGCTCGAAGGCGAGCCCGGCCGGTGACCTGTGGTCGCTCGGCGCGACGCTCTACACGGCCGTCGAAGGCAGAGGTCTGCACGGCCGCCGCACCGCCGCCGCCGCGCTGGCCGCGCTGACCAGTGGCGAGCCGATCCCGATGACCAAGGCGGGCCCGCTGGCGCCGGTGCTCGACGCGCTCCTCCGCATCGACCCCCAGACCAGGCTCGACTCCGTACGAGCCTCGCTGATGCTGGCGCGGGTGGCGGCGGGCGGCTCGGCCGAGGAGCCGCTGGCCGCCCGGCGGCCCGTACGCCCGGCCGCCGCTCCCCTGGCACCCTCCTTCGCCCGCAGGTCGACGCATCGCGGGCTGCACCGGGCGGAGGCGGTGGCGGTCACGGTGCCCGCGCCCCGTCAGGAGCGCAAAGCCGGCGAAGGAGTGCACAGGAAGCGGGTCGAAGCACGGCCGGCTCCTTCTGCTTATGCCCGCTTCAAGACGACGGTGATAAAGTTGTGCCTTCCTCGACGGTTCTGGCCAAGAGAACTTCGCAAGCGAGGCTAAAGCACTTCCCAAGCGAGAATCGATATCTTCTTCTCATGCCGGAACAGCAGACACGCCTGCTCGCAGAGCGCTACGAGCTGATCTCCCCGCTCGGCCGAGGCACCATGGGCACGGTGTGGCGTGCCCGAGACCGCGCCCTGGGACGCGAGGTGGCTGTCAAGGAGATCCGCCAGGACTCCGGGCTCACCGAAGAACAACGCGCCGAGCTGCGCGAACGCATGGTCCGTGAGGGGCGCATCGCCTCCCGGATCAACCATCCGGCCGTGGCCTCGATCCACGACGTGCTCATCCACGGCAACAGCCCGTGGATCATCATGGAGTTGGTCGAGGGCCGTTCGCTGGAGCAGGTGATCGACGAGGAGGGTCCGCTACCGCCCCGGCTGGTCGCCGAGATCGGCGTCGACCTGCTCGGCGCGCTGCGTGCCGCGCACGCCCAGGGCATCACGCACCGCGATGTCAAACCGGGCAACGTGCTGATCACCCAGAACGGACGCGTGGTGCTGACCGACTTCGGCATCGCCAAGGCCGAGGGCGACTCCAAGCTCACGAAGACCGGCATGGTGATCGGGTCGCCCGGCTACACGGCGCCGGAACGTGCCCGGGGCGAATACACCGGCCCCGAGTCCGACATCTGGTCGCTGGGAGCCACGCTCTACTTCGCGGTCGAAGGGCGTCCCGCCTACGAGCGGGCCACGATCGCCGAGACGCTGGCGGCGTTGCTGAGCGAGAAGGCCGATCCGCCCACTCAGGCCGGGCAGCTCCGGCCGGTGCTCATCGGCTTGCTGAACAAGGACTACCAGCAGCGGCTGTCCGCGTCGAAGGCGGAGACCCTGCTCAGGATGGTCGCCGACACACCCACCAACGAGATGCCGGCTATCACGGCAGAGGCCTTGACCGATCGGGAGGCCGCCGTGCCCCATGCCCAGCCGCCCTACCAGGGAGCGCGCTCCGCGTTCGACCATGGGGCGCCGCCCAGCGCCTTCGGCCCCGGGGTCGGTGCCGAGCCCGCCTACGGCCGTGGCCCGGCGTCCGCCTTCCCGGGCCCGCGCGACCGCGACCCGCAAGGGCCTCCCGGTGCTCACCCGCGGGAAGCCCGGCCCGGTGAGCCCGCCCACGGCCGTGGCCCGGCGCCCGGCTCCCAGCGGCCCTCGGGATCCCACGGCCCCGGCTCCCCTGGAGCCGACCCTCACGGCCCCGGGCCGCAGCGGCCTTCGGGATCCCACGGCGTCGACCCTCAAGGCTCCGGCCCGCCGGTGTCTTCCCCGTCTCACGAGCCGGGCCTTCACGGCCCCGGCCCGATTGGACCCGACCAACAGAGCCCCGGCCCACAGGGTTCCGGGCCGCACGGATCCGGACCGCACGGATCCGGACCGCACGGATCCGGACCGCACGGACCCAACCGACAGGGCCCACAGGGTTCCGGCCCACACGGCTCCGGACCGCAGGGAGCCGGGGCCGGTGTCGACCCCGGTTACGGCCGCGGCCCGGCGGCCGGTCCACACGGTCCCGGCTCGCAGGGGCCTGCGGGTGGCCCGCACGGGCCCGGCGCCGTCCCGCAGCACAAGCAGGCCGGCACCGGAGCCACCACGGGAGCTCAGCCCGAGGGCGGCTACGATCCCGAGCGGACCGTCAGCATGATGCGGCCCAAGACGCCGCTGCCACAGGGCCAGGCTCCTGGCTGGCCGGGCGACGAGGGCACGGTCAGCACCAGGCGCGTGCAGCAGCCAAAACCCATGAACAACTCCCCCGGACAGCAGGTCTATCCGCTCCCCGCGCCGCCGATGTCGCCTCCGGGCCCACAGCAGGCGCCGCACATGATGCCGCCCGATGTTCCCGAGGCCCAGGGGCTCGGCACCGACCTGTTCTCGATCGTCGGCCCTGAGCAGCCGTCCAGCGGCAACCGCACCGGGATGCTGATCCTGATGGCCGTCGCCGCCGCGGCGGCCGTGGTGATCGCCATCCTGATCGTGGCGGTGCTGTCCGGCTGAGCCCGCGGGCGTGGGTCAGACTGGGGGCATGAGCGAGTTCCGCATTGAACATGACTCGATGGGCGAGGTGCGTGTCCCGGCCGGGGCCAGGTGGCGTGCGCAGACCCAGCGGGCGGTCGAGAACTTCCCGGTTTCCGGGCGGCAGCTGGAGCCGTCCCACATCGCCGCGCTCGGCCTGATCAAGGCGGTCGCCGCCGAGGTCAACGCCGAGCTGGGCGTCATCGACAAGGACCTGGCGGAGGCGATCGCGCAGGCCGCGGCCGACGTCGCGGAGAACGAGCACGACGCCCACTTCCCGATCGACGTCTTCCAGACGGGCTCGGGCACCTCGTCCAACATGAACGCCAACGAGGTCGTCGCGACGCTCGCACAGGAGCGCCTGGGCCGCCCGGTGCACCCGAACGACCACGTCAACGCCTCGCAGTCGTCCAACGACGTGTTCCCGACCTCGATCCACGTGGCCGCGGCGACCGAGGTGACCTACCATCTGCTGCCCTCCCTCGAACATCTGGCGACGGCGCTGCGTGCCAAGGCGATCCAGTTCGACCAGGTGGTGAAGTCGGGGCGGACACACCTGATGGACGCGACGCCGGTGACGCTCGGGCAGGAGTTCGGCGGCTACGCCTCGCAGATCGAGCACGGGGTGGTGCGGGTCAAGTCGGCCCTGGGTCACGTGCTGGAGCTGCCGCTGGGCGGCACCGCCGTGGGCACCGGCATCAACACCCCGGCGGGGTTCGCCGAGCTGGCCATCGCCAAGCTGCGCGAGGCGACCGGCATCCCGTTCCGTGAGGCGATGGACCATTTCGAGGCCCAGAGCGCGCAGGACTCGATGGTCGAGCTCTCCGGCCAGCTCAAGGTGGTGGCCGTCTCCCTGAACAAGATCGCCAACGATCTCCGCTGGATGGGCTCCGGCCCGCGGGCCGGCCTCGGCGAGATCAACCTGCCCGACCTGCAGCCGGGCTCGTCCATCATGCCCGGCAAGGTCAACCCGGTGATCCCCGAGGCCACGGCCATGGTGGCGGCGCAGGTCATCGGCAACGACGCCGCCATCACGTTCGCGGGCGCCTCGGGCTCCTTCGAGCTCAACGTGCAGCTTCCGGTCATCGCCCGTAACGTCCTGGAGTCGATCCGGCTGCTGGCCAACGTGTCGCGGCTGCTGGCGGACCGGTGCGTGTCGGGGATCACGGCCAACGTGGAGCGGCTACGCGAGTACGCGGAGTCGTCGCCGTCGATCGTCACCCCGCTCAACCGGTATCTGGGCTACGAGGAGGCCGCCAAGATCGCCAAGCAGGCCCTGGCCGAGCGCAGGACCATCCGCGAGGTCGTCATCGAGCACGGCCACGTGGCCGAGGGCCGCATCACCGAGGCCCAGCTCGACGCGGCCCTCGATGTGCTGGCCATGACGCGGCCTCCGTCCTGAGAGCCTGGAACGGCGCCCGCCACGGACTCACCGGGAGGTCGCCGCGATCCAGCGGGAGAGGAGGAGCGTGGCCGCGCCGGAGTCGATCGCCTCGGTGACGCGTTTGTGGGCGGCGGACAGGGCGGAGATGAGGTCGGCCGGTGGCGGGGCGCCCTCGGCGGCGACCAGGGCGGCGGCCGCGTTCAGCAGGACGATGTCCCGGACGGGGCCGGGTTCGCCGTCGAGGACGGCGTGGACCACCCGGGCGTTGTGCGCGGGGTCGCCGCCGCGCAGGTCGGAGGGGCGGGCCCGGGGGATGCCGAGGTCGGCCGGGTCGAGGGCGGTGCGGGTCACCCTGCCTCGCCGGACGACGTAGACGGTGGACGGGCCGGAGGTGGTGAGCTCGTCGAGGCCGTCGTCGCCGCGGAAGACGAGCGAGGAGCCGCCGCGTTCGGCCAGTACGCCCGCGATCACCGGCGCCATGGCCGGGTCGAACACACCCACGGCCTGGGCCGCGGGCAGGGCGGGGTTGGTGAGCGGCGCCAGGAAGTTGAACACCGTGGGGACGCCGAGTTCGCGCCGGGGCCCGGAGGCCCGCTTCAGCGCCGGGTGGAAGGTGGGCGCGAAGCAGAAGGTGATGCCGACCTCCTCCGCGACCCGGACGACCGCGGCGGGCGGCAGGTCGATCCGGACACCGAGCTCCTCCAGCACGTCGGCGGCTCCCGTGGAGGACGAGGCGGCCCGGCCGCCGTGCTTGACGACCCGCGCTCCGGCGGCCGCGGTCACGATGGCGGCCATGGTCGAGACGTTGACCGTGTTGGCCCGGTCGCCGCCGGTGCCGACCAGGTCGACGGTGTCACCCGCGATCCTGATGGCGGACGATCTCGACAGCATGCCGTCGGCGAGCCCGGCGACCTCGGCGATGGTCTCGCCCTTGGCACGCAGGGCCACCGCCAGCGCGGCGATCTGCGCGTCGGTCGCGGCGTCCGACATGATCTGCTCCATGGCCCAGGCGGCCTGCCGGGTGGTGAGCGAGGTGCCGTCGAGGAGCGTGCCGAGCAGTGCGGCCCAGGTGGTGGTCACGGGTGCGCCCTTTCGTCTGTTGAGATGCTCGACGGGACGTCCCTGGAAATGCCGACGGCCGCCTCGTCGAGGCGGCCGGTACGCGTAGTGTCGCTGCGGGGTCGCCTAGGAGGCGGGCCACCAGCTGGACAGGTACGCGGTCATGATGTGCAGCATATCAGCCGCTCACGGCCACACAATCACTCAGTGATCTATGTCGGTCGGCCCCATGCTGCCTTCGCCGTGGAGCGCCTAATGTCGGAACATGGCGAAGGAGCTGATGGCGAACGAGCTGACGGGGAGGACGGCACTCGTCACGGGCGCCGGAGGAGGCATCGGAGCCGCCTGCGCCCGGCGGCTGGCCGAGGCCGGCGCGCGGGTGCTGGTCGTCGACCGGAGGGCGGAGCCGGCGGAGCGGGTGGCGGCCGAGATCGGCGGGACCGCCGTGGTGGCCGATCTGGGAGATCCAGCCTTCATCCACGACATTCCCCATGAGATCGACATCGTGGTGAACAATGCCGGATTCCAACACGTGGCGCCCGTAGAGGATTTCCCGCCCGAGGTGTTCGGCACCATACTCAGGGTCATGGTGGAGGCCCCGTTTCTGATCACGCGACACGTCCTGCCCGCGATGTACTCCAAGGGCTGGGGACGGATCGTCAACATCTCGTCGGTGCACGGGCTGCGCGCCTCGCCCTACAAGTCGGCGTACGTCACGGCCAAGCACGCGCTGGAGGGGTTCTCCAAGGTGGTCGCGCTCGAAGGGGCGTCGCACGGCGTGACCTCCACCTGCGTGTGCCCCGCGTACGTGCGCACGGAGCTGGTCGAGGGGCAGATCGCCGACCAGGCGAGAACCCACGGCATCCCGCCCGAGGAGGTCGTCGAGGACGTCATGCTCAGGCCCACGGCGATCAAGCGGCTGATCGAGCCCGCGGAGGTGGCCGAGCTGGTCGCCTACCTGTGCGGGCCCGGCGGGTCGTTCATCACCGGAGTGTCGCTGCCTGTCGACGGCGGCTGGACGGCGCGCTAGTGGTCCTGCGCTTCCTCGAGCTCCTGAGCAGGGAGGCGTCCGCCGTCGAGTTCGAGGGGCCGATCATCCAGGCCCGGGCCGCCGGGGCCGACCCCGCCACGATCGAGGAGCTCGAACGCGCCAAGATCGAGGCGCTCAAGGTGCGCGCGCTGCTGAAGCGCAGGGCCAGGCGTGAGGCCGAGCTGTCGGCGCTCTACGAGACCGCCGGCGACCTGTCCGCGCTGCGTGACCTCGACGCGGTGCTGGAGGCGATCGTGCACCGGGCCAGGCAGCTGCTCGCCACCGACACGGCCTACCTCACCCTGCACGACCCCGAGCGGGGCGACACCTACATGCGGGTCACCGACGGGTCGATCTCGGCCAAGTTCCGGGCCGTGCGGCTGGCCATGGGCGCCGGGCTCGGCGGACTGGTCGCGCAGACCGCCACGCCGTACGCGACCGCCGACTACTTCGCCGACGCCCGGTTCAACCACAAGGGCAACATCGACGAGGCCGTCGCGGACGAGGGCCTGGTCGCGATCCTCGGCGTGCCGCTGCGGCTGGGCCGGCGGGTGATCGGCGTGTTGTTCGCGGCCAACCGCAGCGCCCGGCCGTTCCACCAGGAGGAGGTCTCGCTGCTGGCGAGCCTGGCGGCGCACGCGGCGATCGCGATCGACAACGCCAGGCTGCTCCAGGAGACCCGCGACGCGCTGGAGGAGCTGTCCGGCGCCCACCGCACCGCCAGGGAGCACGCCGAGGCGGTCGAGCGGGCGGCCAAGGCCCACGACCGGATGACCTCACTGGTGCTGCGCGGCGGCGGCATCGAGGACGTGGCCGCCGTGGTGACCGACGTGCTCGGCGGCTCGCTGGCCGTCCTCGACGACCTGGGCAGGCCGATCACGGGTGACGTGGGCGAGCTCGACGCGGGCGTGTTCGAGGCCGCGCAGGCGTCGCGTGCGCTGGGCCGTACCGTCCGCAGGGCAGATCTGCTGATCGCGTCGGTGGACGTCGGCGCGGAGCCGCTGTGCACGCTCATCCTGCGCAGTGACGACGCCGACGAGCGCATCCTGGAGCGGGCCGCGCTGGTCTGCGCGCTGCTGCTGTTGTTCCGCAGGAGCGTGGCCGAGGCGGAGGGGCGGGTGCGGGGCGAGCTGCTCGACGACCTGATCTCCAGGCCCGGCTCCCCCGGCCTGACCGACCGGGCCCTGCGGCTGGGCATCGACCTCGGAGCGCCGCACGTCGTGGTGGTCGTCAGGCACGACGGGCAGCGGGAGCGGGCCGCGTTCTGGGCCTCGTCGCAGGCCACGATGAGCCACGGGCTGGCCGCCGGACGCGCCGACGAGGTCGTGCTGCTGCTGCCCGGCCAGGACGCGGGGGCTCTCGCGCGGCGCGTGGCGGCCGAGCTGAGCGCGTCGATCCACTCCCCCGCCACGGCGGGCGCCGCCCGCGCCGCGGACGTCGGCACGGCCTACCTGGAGGCGCGGCGCTGCGCGGAGGCGCTCATCGCGCTCGGCCGCGCGGGAGACGGCGCGAGCGCCGCCGAGCTGGGCTTCGTCGGCCTGCTGATCGGCGAGGGCCGCGACGTGCGCGGCTTCGTCGACTCCGTGCTGGGCCCGGTCATCGGCTACGACGCCCGCAGGGGCACCGCGCTGGCCGGCACACTGGCCGCCTACTTCGCCTCGGGCGGCTCGCCCTCCCGTACGGCCGACGCCATGCACATCCACGTCAACACCGTCACCCAGCGCCTCGACCGCGTCGGCAAGCTGCTGGGCGACGGCTGGCTGGAGCCGGAGCGGGCCCTGGAGATCCAGCTGGCGCTCCGCCTGCATCGCCTTGGCCACACCTCTGACCCTCATACTGTGGGCCCCGCCCCCATATGAGTGACGACCGTCACTCCTTAGCGTGACGGCATGGCGACCTCCATCAGAAAATCGTCGGCACGAGTCTCATCGGCACCACCGTCGAGTGGCACGACTTCGGCCGTCGTGGCGGGCATGAAGATCACCACGCCCCGACTCACCCAGCACGTGCTGACCGTCGAGGGCAGGACGGGCGAGCCGGTGCTGTTCGTCCACGGCAACGTGTCGTCGGCGTCCTTCTGGCGCGACAGCATGGCCGCGCTCCCCGACGGCTTCCGCCCGCTCGCGGCGGACCTGCGCGGATTCGGCGAAACCGACCCCGAGCCGGTCGACGCCTCACGCGGGCTGCGCGACTTCTCCGACGACCTCCTGGAGCTCGTCGACGAGCTGCGCCTGGACGGCGCGCACCTGGTCGGCTGGAGCCTGGGCGGCGGGGTCGTCATGCAGATGCTGCGCGACCGCCCCGCGGCGATCAGGTCGGTCACGCTGGTCAACCCGATCTCGCCGTACGGGTTCGGCGGCACCGAGGGCCCCGACGGCAAGCTCACCCACGCCGACGGGACGGGCTCCGGAGCGGGCGCCGTGAACCCCGACTTCCTGGAGCGCCTGCGCGCGGGCGACACCTCGGACGAGTCGCCCACGTCCCCGCTGTCGGTCTTCCGCGCCTCCTACGTCAAGCACCCCGTGCCCGACGAGGACTTCTACGTCCGGTCGATGCTCACCACCCGGGTGGGTGAGGCCAACTATCCCGGCGACGCGGTCACCACGGCCGAGTGGCCCGGCGTGGCCCCCGGCGCGCACGGCGTGCTGAACGCGGCCGCCCCCACCAGGTTCCGGCTGGACGACCTGCCCGACGTCGAGCCCAAGCCGCCCATCCTGTGGATCAGGGGCGCCGACGACGTGATCGTCTCCGACACCTCGCTGTTCGACCTGGCCCATCTGGGCGCCCTCGGCGTGGTGCCCGGCTCGCCCGGCACCCCCGCGCAGCCCATGGTGACCCAGACCAGGAACGTGCTCGACCGTTACGGCCGCTACCGGGAGGTCGTCCTCGACGACTGCGGCCACAGCCCGCATCTGGAGCACCCCGCCGACTTCCAGCGTCTGCTGGCCGGCCACATCAAGGAGGCCTGATGTTCCTCGCTCTCACCCTGGTCGCGAGCCTGCTCACGCCCGCGCAGCAGGTCGCCCCGCCCGAGCAGCGGCTCAAGGTGCCCGGCGCCGAGCATACCGTCACCGCCAGGCTCGACGACCTGACCACCGCGGGCACGGTGGCGAGCGGCCACACCGACCCCGCCGACTGGGCCGGGCTCCACTCGGCCGCCACGGTCAACCCCACCGGCGTGCCCGGCGTCCAGATCGACGGCTACTTCCCCGACACCTCGACCACCAACACCACGCACGGCTGGAACCACGACTCCCAGTTCGTCATCAGGCTCCCCGAGAACTGGAACGGCGGCCTGGTCATCACCGGCACCCCGGGCAACAGGGAGCAGTACGCCAACGACTTCACCATCGGCGACTGGGTCCTGGCCAAGGGCTACGCGTTCGCCTCCACCGACAAGGGCAACACCGGCCTCGCCTTCCACACCGACGGCCGCCGTCCTGGCGACGCGATCGCGGAGTGGAACGAGCGTGTCACCCAGCTCACGATCGCGGCCAAGTCCGTCGTCAGCCAGAAGTACGGCAAGCGGCCCACGCGGACGTTCATGGCCGGCATCTCCAACGGCGGCTACCTGGTCAGGTGGCAGCTGGAGAACCGCGGCGAGCTCTACGACGGCGGCATCGACTGGGAGGGCACGCTCTGGCGGGTCAAGGGCGACAACGTGCTCAACTACCTGCCGAAGGCGTTGAAGGCGTATCCCGACCAGGCGGGGGTGCTGAAGGCGGGCTTCGCGCCGGGCTCGGAGTTTCTGTGGCCGTTCCACCGGCAGTACTACTGGGAGCTCACCCAGGAGATCTACCAGAAGGAGCTCGACCCCGGCTACCAGGGCGCGGCGGCCGACTACGACTACGACGCGCGCAAGCCGTACGCCGCGGTGGCCAAGATCGCGCTGACCGGCAGGATCACCAAGCCGCTGATCACCCTGCACGGCACGCTCGACACGCTGCTGCCGATCACCCGCGACTCCGACGTGTACGCCGAGATGGTCGGTCCGCACCGGCCCTTCCGCTATCACCGGGTGGAGGGCGGCAACCACCTCGACAGCCTGGTCGACGTCTATCCCGACAAGCTGAAGCCGATGCTTCCGGTCTTCAGGGACTCCTTCGCCGAGCTGGAGGAGTGGGTCAGTCCTTGAGGTAGCGGCTCTGGCCCGCGCGCGCCAGGCGCACCAGGTGCCGCGCGCCGGGCAGGCGCCGGCCGAGCCGGTGCCACACCGTGTCCCTGCCCATCGGGGAGCGGCGTTCGGGGTCCACGGCGGCCGCCGGGCGCACCACGATCTTCCCCCGGCGCATCTCCAGCCCGAACCGCAACCCGATCTCGTCGTCCGCGGTGCGCAGCGACGACAGCCAGGCGCCGGGGCCGAGCTGGTCCCGGCTCGGCAGCATCCGCTTGACCGGCACCTTGGCCACCAGCTGGCCGGCCAGTTTCCCCGGCAGCCCCGGCTCGACCAGGGCGGGCGCGCACACCTCGCGCGCCCGCCTGGTGGCGTTGCGCAGCACCAGCTCCAGCGGCGGCCCGCCGCTCGGCGGCACGTACGGCACGGGCAGCACGACGTACACGTGCCCGTTCAGCCGCCGGATGGACACGCCGGGCGACACCAGCGCGATCGACTCGGAGAACGAGCGCGGCTCGATGGCCAGGCCCAGCTCCCCGATGTCGCTCCAGCAGGGCACCACCAGGCGCGTCCTGGGCCGCTGGGACAGCACGCCCATGCAGTTGAGCGGGCCCTCGGGGCGCCCGACCCGGCTCCTGGCCTGGTGGGCTCCGCCGTACATGCGGACGTGCACCTCCCACTGGCCGGGCCGGAGCGGCTCCCCGAGGGCGGCCGAGGTCACGTCGACCCTGGCCTCGCCCCGGATCCGCACCCTGGCGTGCCGGCGCCCGTCCTTGACCCGTTCCACCTGGTAGGCCACGGGCAGGAAGTGCACCACGCCCGTCTCGGAGTGTCGTACGTAGACCTCGATGCGGGCGCGCTCGACGGCGGAGGTGATCTCCGTGACGTCGTCCGGCAGGAGCCTGGCGTCGACGGAGCGCGGCGGGATCCAGTACAGCCGGTCGTCCTCCGCGCGGTATCTGGCCGGCTGGGCGTCGGCGCCCAGGAGCTCGACGGCGAGTTCGAGCACCAGCACGTGCGCGTCCCACCGGACCTCGGTCAGGTCGGCGCGCAGCCCGGTCCGCCCCGTGGAGTTGGCCAGGACCACGATCTGGTCGAGCCGCCCGAGGCGCAGCAGCGTGGCCACGGCGCGCAGTTGGACGGGCAGGTAGCGGTCGAGCCGCTCGGGGAAGCGTTCCAGGACCAGATCCCTGAGCAGGGTGAAGTACAGGCCGCGGTCGACGGACGAGGCGGCGAACCTGGCCCCCACGAACGGCCTGAGCACGGTGGAGCGGAACCAGTGGCCGTACATGCGGTCACGGTGGCGGCCCTCGCCGATGAAGGCGTCGATGTCGTCCAGCAGTGACCGGAGCTCGGCCACGAGCGTCCGCGGGTCCTCCTCCGGCTCGGCCCGTTCGCCGAGGTGGCAGCAGACGTGCTCGGCCAGCACCGCGATGATCTTGGCCTGGAGGTAGGCGCGGACCACGAACGCCTGCTCGGCGACGCGTCCGCCGGGCACGGCGAAGCCCAGATCGTGCTCTTCGAGGAACGCGCGCCGGTAGAGCTTGTGCGGGGTGAGCAGGCTAAACAGCCGGTCGCGCAGGATGTCGGCGCGGGCCCTGCTCTGCTCGAAGGCGGCCACCGGCGGGCCCCAGTCGCGCACGAGCCGGCCGACGAGGACGTCGGCGTCGGTCTCCACTGCCCTGTCGTACATCCGCGCGAGGGCGTCGCGTTCCAGCCGGTCGCACTGTTCCATCAGGTAGACGTAGTCGCCCCGGGCGGCCGCGATGCCGACGTTGCGGCCGCGCATCGGCGAGCCCGTCTGGGGCAGGTGCAGCACCCGGACGTTCCGGCGGACGGCGGCGACGGTGTCGAGCCGTTCCGCGATCCCGTCCGTGGACCCGTCGTCGACGAAGATCACTTCATACTCGTCCGCGGGCAGAGTCTGCTCCAGCACGGAGTGCAGGCACGCATCGGCCGTAACACCCGGGTTGTGGACATTGACGATCACACTGACCTTCACACCCATGAGGTCAGCGTGCGCTCCCCTACCTGGCCGGGCGCGACGGCTTGCCGATTACAGAGGGAAACGATGACCTGTCAGTACCAACCCCTGGCCTGTGAGTGTCCCCAGGCGCCGCACGGGGTGCCGTAGCGGCCCTTGATGTAACCGAGGCCCCACTTGATCTGGGTGACGGCGTTGGTCTGCCAGTCGCCGCCCGCGCTGGCCATCTTGCTGCCGGGCAGCGACTGGGGGATGCCGTAGGCGCCGGAGTAGCGGTTCATCGCCCGCTCGTTCCAGCCGCTCTCCTTCTGCCAGAGGCTCTCCAGGCAGCCCCACTGGTCGGCTCCGAAGCCGTACGAGGCCAGCAGGCCCTTGGCGGCGGCCTTGTTGCTGCCGGGGGACGGGTTGCTGCCGGGCGGGAAGTTGGCGGGCGGGAACCCGTCGCCGCCGGGCCCCCTCTCCTTGACCTCGACCCAGTCGAAGTCCTTGCTGCTGCCGCCCGCGCGGCCCTTCTTGAGCTGGTCGGCCTTGTAGGCCTGGACCGCCGCCTCCTTGAGGGTGTCGGCCTCGGGGTCGGGGGCGGTGAGATCGCCGCTGGCGATCTTGCCGAACTCCTCGGCCGAGAACGGGGTGGGGGTGGAGTTGGCGTTCTGCACCGCGCGGTAGGCGACGAAGCCGCCGCCGCCGAAGACGATCACGACGCCAAGGCCGACGGCCAGCACCCGCTTCGGGGTCAGCCGCGAGGACGAACGGCGCGAGCGGGAGCTTTGGGGCGCACGGCGCTCTCTCAACTGCGGACCTGGGCTCACGACCTATGAGCTTGCCCTGTGTGGGGGGGTGGTCCGCAACCGAAACGGGATATTCGGTTTACCTTCCCTGGGTAACCAGTGCGCTAGCGTGCCATTTCGTAAAAAGTGTGATTTTCATCACATGTCCGGCCCGCCCTTCGGGCACCCGTAACCGAAGGGAGGGCCGTCTTTCAGGGTCTCGCGCGTTCTTTGTAGTCCCGTGCGTGGCGTGTCACAGTTCTATGACACAACGTGCATATCGGCAGCCTGGAAGAATAATGTGCCCGTGGCCGGAATTCTCCTCGTCGAAGACGACCCCTCTGTCCGTACGGCTCTCGAGCTCGCGCTGACCAGGCAGGGGCATTCCGTCACGTCCTATGCCACGGGCGAGGAGGCCCTCGACCACATCAGGTCGCGCCGCCCCGAGATCGCCATCCTCGACGTCATGCTGCCCGGCATCGACGGGGTCGAGGTGTGCCGCCGGATCCGCCGGCTCGACCAGCTCCCCGTCATCCTGCTCACCGCCCGCGGCGACGACCTCGACGTGGTCGTGGGCCTGGAGGCGGGCGCCGACGACTACGTGGTCAAGCCGGTGGAGCCCAGGGTGCTGGACGCCCGCATCCGGGCCATCCTGCGCAGGGCCGAGTCGGCGACCTCCGACCGCATCTCGTTCGGCGACCTGATGATCGACCGGGGCGCCCTCAAGGTCACCCTGGCCGACAAGGAGATCCATCTGACGCCGACCGAGCTGCGGCTGCTGCTGGAGCTGGTCCGGCATCCCGGCCAGGTGCTCAACCGGCGCTACCTGCTGCGGGCCGTCTGGGACCACACGCACGTGGCCGACTCGCGCCTGGTCGACGCCTGCGTGCAGCGGGTCCGGGCGAAGATCGAGCCGCGCCCGGCCGAGCCGGTGTTCATCCACACCGTCCGCGGGTTCGGATACCGGTTCAGCCCGCCGTGATCCCGCTGCCCACCGGTCTGCGGGCGCGCCTGGTCATCACCTTCACCCTGGTCGCCGTGACCGCCTCGGTCCTGGTCGCCGCCATCGGCTTCGAGCTGGCCAAGGCCGCCCTGGTCAAGCGGGCCGAGGACACCGCCATCGACGTGGTGGTCAGGGAGCTGAACCGCGTCACCTTCCCCGTCGGCCGGCTCAGGCAGGGCGAGGCGCCGCCCACCAGCCAGAACCTCGGCGACCTGGCGCAGGCGCTCGACGGTCCCGGCCGGAGCGTCGTGGTGGAGTATCGCAACCTGTCGTACGCCGACGGCCCGCTGACCATGGCCGACGTGCCGAACGAGCTGTACGGCAGGGCCAAGCAGAACATGGTCAGCCAGCGCAAGGTGATCCACAACGAGCTCTGGCTCATCGTCGGCTCCGAGGTCTACCGCCAGAGCGGGCCCACGGCCGAGCCCACCGGGCTGCGGGCCTTCGTCTTCTTCCCGCTGCGCGACGAGGAGAGCCAGCTGGCCACGCTGAGGGCCACGCTCACCCAGGGCGGCGCCGTCATCGTGCTGATCGCCCTGGTCGTGGCCTGGCTGTCGGCCAGGCAGGTGCTGCTGCCCGTCAGGCGGCTCAGCGCGGCCGCCCAGGCGCTCGGCGAGGGCAGGCTGGACACCCGGCTGCCGGTCCACGGCCAGGACGAGCTGGCCGAGCTCACCGCCAGGTTCAACGACGCGGCGGCGGCGCTGGAGCTGAGCGTGGCCGAGCTGCGCTCGCTGGAGGCCATGTCCCGCAGGTTCGTCGCCGACGTGTCACACGAGCTGCGCACCCCGCTCACCGCGATGACCGCCGTGACCGACGTACTCTACGACGAGGCCGACCGGCTGCCCGAGGAGTCGGCCGAGGCGGTGCGACTGGTGCTGGGTGAGATCGAGCGGCTGCGCGAGCTGATCGAGCACCTGATCGAGATCAGCCGCTTCGACGCGGGCACCGCGACGCTCAACCTGGAGCCGGTCAACGTGGCCGACGCGATCCAAGACTGCCTGGAGATGCGCGGCTGGGGCGAGCAGGTGCGGGTCAACGCCTCGCGGAGCCTGACGGTCAACCTGGACTCGAGGAGGTTCGACGTCATCGTGGCCAACCTCGTCGGCAACGCCCTCAAGCACGGCCAGACCCCGGTGCTGGTCAACGCCAGGGGCACGGAGAACGGCCTGGAGGTGAAGGTGCGCGACCACGGCAAGGGCATCCCGCGGGAGGCGCTGCCCCACGTCTTCGACCGCTTCTACAAGGCGGGCGCGGGGCGGGCGCGCAGCCAGGGCAGCGGCCTCGGCCTGTCCATCGCGCGGGCCAACGTCCACCTGCACGGTGGCACGATCTCCGTACGGTCCCAGGACCCGGGCACGCTGTTCACGGTCTGGCTGCCGCGGCCATGAGGAGCGGCCTGGCACTCCTGCTGGCCGCCTCGCTCGCCGCGGCGGGCTGCGGCATCTCGCCCAACGCCGTCCAGGAGCGGACCGGGCCGCCGGTCATCCAGGTGCCGCCCCCGTCCAAGACCATCTACCTGCTGAAGGACGGCAAGCTGACGCGAGAGCCGGCCGACGTCGACTCCGACACGGTGGAGAGCCTGCTCACGGCCCTGTTCGCGGCCTCCTCGCAGCCGCTCGGCGACCGGGAGACCGCGCTGCGCGGGTTCACGCTGGAACGCATCGAGGACTCTCTCAATCCCATACAGCGCGACGAGATCCAGCTGCCCAGGACCTCCACGCTGACCGTCTTCGTCAAGGGCGCCGGCACGCTGAGCAGGCCGGCCAAGGCCCAGATCGTCTGCACGGCCCAGCAGGACGCGGCCTTCGAACAGGTCAAGATCGTCCACACGTACGAGAACCGCCCCCCCAAGACGGAGGGGCGGTTCATCTGCGGAGATCTCAGATGATCTAGAGCGTGATGTCCTCCAGCATCTCGGTCACCAGTGCCGCGATCGGCGACCGCTCGGACCTGGTCAGCGTGACGTGGGCGAACAGCGGGTGGCCCTTGAGCTTCTCCACCACCGCGACCACGCCGTCGTGCCGGCCGACCCGCAGGTTGTCGCGCTGGGCGATGTCGTGGGTGAGCACCACCCGCGAGTTGGCGCCGATCCGGCTGAGCACGGTGAGCAGCACGCCGCGCTCCAGCGACTGGGCCTCGTCCACGATCACGAACGCGTCGTGCAGCGACCGGCCGCGGATGTGCGTGAGCGGCAGCACCTCCAGCATGCCCCGGTCGAGCACCTCCTCGATCACCTCGGGCGAGGTGATCGCGCCCAGCGTGTCGTAGACCGCCTGCCCCCACGGGCCCATCTTCTCGCCCTCGGTGCCCGGCAGGTAGCCGAGCTCCTGGCCGCCCACGGCGTAGATCGGCCGGAAGACGATCACCTTGCGGTGCTGGCGGCGCTCCAGCACGGCCTCCAGGCCCGCGCAGAGCGCCAGCGCCGACTTGCCCGTGCCGGCCCGGCCGCCGAGCGACACGATGCCGATCTCCGGGTCCATCAGCAGGTCGAGCGCAATGCGCTGCTCGGCGGAACGGCCGTGCAGGCCGAACACCTCGCGGTCGCCGCGCACCAGCCGCACCGACTTGTCGGGCAGCACCCGGCCGAGGGCGGACCCCTTGGACGACAGCAGCCGCAGCCCTGTGTGCGTAGGCAGCTCCCGGGCGTCCTCCATCTCGGCCGTGCCCTTGTCGAAGAGCGTCTCGACGTCCTCCGCGGTCACCTGGACCTCGGCCATGCCGGTCCATCCGGACTCGACGACCAGCTCGGCGCGGTATTCCTCCGCCGCCAGGCCGATCGAGGCCGCTTTGACCCGCATGGGCAGATCCTTGGAGACCAGGACGACGTCGCAGCCCTCGGCGGCCAGCGAGCGGGCCACGGTCAGGATGCGGGTGTCGTTGTCGCCCAGGCGGAACCCGACGGGCAGGATGGATGGGTCGCTGTGGTTGAGCTCGACCCTGATCGTGCCATCCCCCGTCGGCATCGGCTCGTCCAGCCTGCCGTACTGCACGCGCAGGTCGTCGAGGTAGCGCAGGGCCTTCCGCGCGAAGTAGCCGAGTTCGGGATGGTGCCGCTTTCCCTCCAACTCCGTGATCACCACGATCGGGAGCACCACCTCGTGCTCCGCGAAGCGGGTCATCGCCGCCGGGTCGGCGAGCAGGACAGAGGTGTCCAGCACGTAGGTGCGCTTGGCGGGATCGGTCGAAGGGTTGCTCGAGGACACTGCCACACGTTCTCCCCCGGGCGCCCATGAGGACGGGCGCCCTGCAGACGAGGTGGGAATCGGACCGGACCCGGGATCCCCGGCCGCGACCGGCCGATGGTGCCGGGAGTCCGGCCCCCCTCGGCAGTGTCACGGTGCAAAGGCGGGCCCTCTCCGTAGCGTCCGACCTGCGGTCGAACACTTACAACGTTACGTGCATCATACCCAGATGTCCGATTATGAACCGTAACGTCGATGTCTCGCAGCGTAGTCGCGCAGCGCCCGCAGGAAGTCCACCCTGCGGAAGTCGGGCCAGTAGGCCTCGTGGAAGTAGAACTCGGAATGAGCGCTCTGCCAGAGCATGAAGCCCGACAGGCGCTGCTCGCCCGAGGTCCGGATGAGGAGGTCCGGGTCGGGTTGGCCGCGAGTGTAAAGATGCTCCGCGATGTGCTCGACATCGAGTACCTCGACGAGGTCCTCGATGCTCGCACCCTTGCTGGCATGCTCCTGGAGGAGTGAGCGCACCGCATCGGCAATCTCACGTCTTCCTCCATACCCAACTGCAACGTTCACAATCAGGCCCGGACGGTGTGATGTAACTTCTTTTGCATTTTTCAGGACATTGGCTGTTCTGTCGGGCAGCAGGTCAAGTGCCCCTACGGGACTTATCCGCCAGCCCTCGTCCACCAGCTCCTGCGTCACGTCCTCGATGATGCGCAGCAGCGGCTCCAGCTCCTCGCGGGGCCGGTTGAGGTTGTCGTTGGACAGCATCCAGACCGTGACGACCTCGACACCGGTCTCGTGGCACCAGGTGAGCAGCTCGGAGATCTTGTCGGCGCCCCTGCGATGGCCGGTGGCCACGTCGCTCATGCCCATGGCGCGCGCCCAGCGGCGGTTGCCGTCGATGATGACCCCGACATGCCGGGGCACGCTGTCCTTGGACAGCTTGGTCTCCAAGCGGCGCTCATATACCCGGTAGACCAGGTCGCGCAGGCCCACGGAGTCCTCCCCAGCGGTGCTGTGCCTCGGGTCGAATGACCTAACAGGCAATTATCACCGTGTTTCGCCCGTGCCCGCCCCCTCAACGGAATTCCTGCCGAGATCTTCGACCGGATTGCGGGACAGGTCCCGGCCGCCCAGGCAGCCCTCGGCCTCGTCGACCAGTCCCCGTACGAACGACGACAGCTCCGCCGAGGTGAGGACGGCCCGCATGCCCACGCCGCCGGCCCCCCACGCCTCCACGAAGGCCCGGCGCGTCAGCCGCCACGCGCCGGGACGCTCCCGCCCGGGCACCCACATCGGGATCGTCCTCAGCTGGCAGCGCAGCTCACCGCCGCCGACCACGCCCGACCGCGTGCGATAGCGGAACGAGAACAGCTCGCTGTCGGGCTCCTCGTCGGGAAACCTGTCGTCGGGGTCTGACCAGCGCCGCGCCGCTCCCCGCCCCTGCCGCGCCTCGTCGACGCCGCGCGCCAGCCGTGCGAGCACCCAGCCGCACCTCTCACCCACCGTTCCGTACGGCGTGCCGTCGCGGCGAAGCTCCAGAGTGATCTCGTACGGGGCGCCGACGCTGTCCGTGCACGCGACGGGCGTGACGGTCAGGAAAGATCCATCGACGCAACGTAGTCCGCCCACGTCACAAGGGTTTCCCCCCGAAAGTCAGCTAAACCCGTAGAAACGTGCTGCTGTGCCCCCGAGGACGAGGTCGCGAGCCCGGGCACCTTGGCGTCACGTTGGGGCAGGCGGCGGCCCGGGCCGGCCCGGAGGCCCACGGCTCCCACTCGCGGTCCTCGGGACGCGTGCTGGTGCGCGTCCACAATCACGCGGGAACCTAGGAGGTCTCGCCGTCTCAGACCAAGTGCCCCCAGCCGTGCTCCCGCCAGCCCGGCGGCTGGTGCCACTCGGTCCATCCGTGGCCCACCCGCCCGTCGTCGGCCACGAACCGGCACATCGACCTGGAGAAGCGGGCCGGCGCCCCATCGGGCGAGATCAGCTCCAGGGACGCGCCGGCCAGCGGCTCGACGGTCGTCCCGAGCCCGGGGAAGCCCAGCCGGGCCCCGCTGGGCCGGTCGTCCGCGAACTCGCCGGCCGCGGAGAAGTTCTCCACGTGCTCCACCTCCCCGCCCGGCGGCACCGTGAAGGCGGGCCAGGGCAGAGCGACGCCGACGTTGGCCTGCATGCCGTGCAGGAACGTCCCGTCCGCCAGCCGGCCGCTGCTCCACAGCCAGGAGACCGACCACCAGTCGCGCACTCCCCAGCTGTGGTCCCGCTCGCCGTGGCCGGCGAAGGGCTCGCCGTCGATCGTGCCGGTCACCTGGCACGGGATCTCGTAGCGCGGCGTCAGCGCGTAGCCGTACACGCCGCCCGCGGTCCGCCACTCCAGGTCGAGGTGGAGGTCGTCGGAGGCGAGCGTGAGCCTGGCCGTCCGCATGGGTTCGAGGGTCCGCTGGGCGGCGGTGTAGCCGTCGCCGGTGACGGCCGGGTCGCCGCCGGACGGGAGCCTCGCGTCGTGGTCGGCGATCAGCACCGGCCGGCGGTCACCGCCGACCAGGCAGGCCCAGAACCAGGCCCGGCCCCAGTTGGGGTAGAGGCCGAACCGCACGTAACCGCCCAGCCCGCCGTCCTCGGAGACGAAGTCTAGGTAGTAGGACTCGTTCCACAGGAGCTCGGGCCCCGGCTCGTGGGGTCTCTCGTCCCGTGGTGCGAGCGTGCCGTCCCCCATGTCGACGATCCGCATCCCGCCTCCCGTCCAAGCGCTTGCTTCAAGCACACCGTACATCCGGACGGCCGAGAGGTCGCGGAGTCGCTCGGGGAGTTCGGGCCCCCGGTACGGCTCGCCGGGGCGAGCCGTACCGGGCCGGGTCAGGACAGCCGGTCGAGCAGTGCGTTGTACTCGCTCCACAGCTCCTTGGGCAGGTGGGAGCCGAACTTCTCGAAGTGGGCCGGGATCAGCTCCGCCTCCTCACGCCACACCTCGCGGTCGACGGAGAGCAGCGTGCGCAGGTCCTCCTCGGGCAGGTCGAGGCCCTCGGTGTCGAGCGCGTCGGGCACCAGCCCGATGGGCGTCGGCACGGCCTTGGCCTCGCCGTTGAGGCGCTCCACGATCCACTTGAGCACACGGCTGTTCTCGCCGAAGCCCGGCCAGATGTAGCGGCCGTCGGCGCTCTTGCGGAACCAGTTGACGTAGTAGACGCGCGGCAGCCGGGCGCCCTCACGACGGCCGATCTTCAGCCAGTGGGCGAAGTAGTCGCCCATGTTGTAGCCACAGAACGGCAGCATCGCGAACGGGTCGTGGCGCAGCTCGCCCACCTTGCCCTCGGCGGCGGCGGTCTTCTCGGAGGCGACGTTGGCTCCGAGAAAGACGCCGTGCTCCCAGCTCAGCGACTCGGTCACGAGCGGCACCGCGGTCGCGCGGCGGCCACCGAACAGGATCGCCGAGATGGGCACGCCCTTGGGGTCCTGCCATTCGGGTGCGATGGTCGGACACTGCGCCGCCGGGGTGGTGAAGCGGGCGTTCGGATGGGCCGCGGGCTCGTCGCCGCCGGGCGTCCAGGAGCGGCCCTTCCAGTCGGTGAGATGCGCGGGGACCTCGTCGGTGAGGCCCTCCCACCACACGTCGCCGTCGTCGGTGAGTGCGACGTTGGTGAAGATGCTGTTGCCCCAGAGCGTCTTGACCGCGTTGGCGTTGGTGGTCTCGCCGGTGCCCGGCGCGACGCCGAAGAACCCCGCCTCGGGGTTGATGGCGTAGAGCCGGCCGTCGTCGCCGAACCGCATCCACGCGATGTCGTCTCCGACGGTCTCGACCTTCCAGCCGGGGATGGTCGGCTGGAGCATGGCGAGGTTCGTCTTGCCGCACGCGCTCGGGAAGGCGGCGGCGATGTAGCGCGTCTCACCGGTCGGCGGCGTGAGCTTGAGGATGAGCATGTGCTCGGCCAGCCAGCCCTCGTCACGGGCCATGGTGCTGGCGATGCGCAGCGCGTAGCACTTCTTGCCGAGCAGCGCGTTGCCACCGTAGCCGGACCCGTAGGACCAGATCTCGCGGGTCTCGGGGAAGTGGCTGATGTACTTGGTGGAGCTGCACGGCCACGCCACGTCGCCCTGGCCGGGCGCCAGCGGGGCGCCGACGCTGTGGACGCAGCGCACGAAGTCGCCCTGCTCATGGTCGCGCTTGCCGCGGCCTTCGCCGGCCCCTCCCTCGCCCTGCCGGGCCTTACGCGCCGCTCCGCGCTCCTCGATGAGACGCAGCGCGCGGTCGCCCATCCGGGTCATGATCCGCATGGACACCACGACGTAGGCGGAGTCGGTGATCTCCACCCCGAGCTGGGAGATCTCACCGCCCAGCGGGCCCATGGAGAACGGGACGACGTACATCGTGCGACCGCGCATGCAGCCCTTGAACAGCTTGCCGAACGTGTCGCGCATCTCCGCGGGCGGGATCCAGTTGTTGGTCGGGCCCGCGTCCTCCTCCCGCTCGGAGCAGATGAAGGTACGGTCCTCGACTCTGGCCACGTCGCTCGGATCGGACTTGGCGTAGAAGCTGTTGGGGCGCTTGGCCAGACGGGTCATGGTGCCCTGCTCGACGAGCAGGTTGGTCAGGCGCGTCCACTCCTCCTCCGAGCCGTCGCACCATTCGATCCGGTCGGGCTGGGTCAGGGCGGCGATCTCACTCACCCACGCGACCAATTCGCTATTGCTAGTCGGGGCTGGTACTTCCACGGAAAGGGACACGGCTCCGGCTCCTCCACACTTCTCAGGGCCCCGCCATCATTAACGACGAACCCGGGTGAAGGCGAATTGGCGTAGACCTGTTCACACGAGCTCCGCCGCAGGCAGCGGCCTTGACGATTGGGGCAGCCTACCCATCCGGAAGCGTTTTAAAAGAAATCAACCCGGCAGTGGTTTAGGCCAATCAGGCTGGTCTAAACCAATTCCCCAAGAGGTATAAACCATTCGCCGGACGCTTCGCGCCGCATGCCCTCAGGATTGGATGTCGGGCCCGGCGGAGCGAACACGGTCGACGTGCTGCAGGGCGTCGCGAAGTTCGGCCAGCCAGGTGTCGGTGTTCTTGCCCACCAGGCGGACGCACCAGGCCAGCGCGTCGCTGCGGCTGCGGGCCACCCCGGCGGCCACGAGCGTGTCGAGGACCTGTCGTTCGGTCTGGCGCAGCCGCGTCATCACGGGCACCGACAGAGTGGTGAACATCACAGTCTCGCCGCCGCAGACGACGCCCCACGACACCTTCTGCCGGAACCTCCGCTCGGCCTCCTTGGCGATCTCGATCCGGCGCTCGCGCGTCTCTTCCCTGAACCGCCTGATCAGCCCTTCGACGAGGGCGGCCCGCTCGGCCTCGGGCAGGTCGCCGGCCGGCTCGGGCAGGGTGCCGAGCACCGCGATCTCCTCGCGGTCCCTGACGATCTCGGGCGCCCCGGTGAACCAGCCCTCCGGCAGCCGCCCGGTGAACCAGCCCCGCACCTGCGCCGTGATCTCATCGCTTCCCATGTAATAAGAATTACACGATTGCTCGGGAAAAGCACGCACAGCATCCGGACAGATACGAGAGTCTTACGGTTACCTGACTCTGGCCGCCACGGCAGGGCTCACCCGGACCACTCCGGCCAGGTTGCGCGTGTTGACCGGGACGAGCTTGACCACGTCACCGGTGCGCGGCGCGTGCAGCATCTTGCCGTCGCCCCAGAAGATCGCCACGTGCGAGATGTAGGCGGGGTTGGTCGGGTCGTTGCGCCAGAAGAGCAGGTCGCCGGGCTGCGCCTGGGAGAGCGGCACCTGCGGCCCCGTCACCCACTGCTGGTGAGTCACCCGGGGCATCCGCACGCCCGCCTGGGCGTAGGCCCACTGCACCAGGCCCGAGCAGTCGAACGTGTCGGGCCCCTCGGCGCCCCACACGTAGGGCCGGCCCAGCTTGGAGACCGCCGCCCGCAGCGCCGCCGTCAGCTGCCCGCCCGACATGAACGAGCCAGCGGCCCAGGCGCGCGTCGTGGTCTGGGCGGGAGGCAGCACCGGGTTGACCATGGCCACCTGGGAACCCTTGGGCAGCAGCTTGAGCAGGCTCCTGCGCAGCTTGGCCGAGTCGGTCTTCGGGGCGCTGACGATCAGGGCGTTGTCCCTCGGCAGGCCGAGCGAGCGGCCCGTGTCACGGGAGACCACCGCGTCGACCGCGCCGAAGCCGGTCGTGGCGTAGGCGCCGATGCGCAGCGGCCCGGCGGGACCGGACACCCGGCTGTGCAGCGCGAGGCCGCCGTCGTTGCCGAGCACGAACGAGACCGCGACGTCGCCCGCCGCCACGTTGTTCCACAGCGGGTCGGAGGAGGCGGTCATCTTGGGGGTGTAGGCCCGGAAGGTCGAGGGGTCGACGGCGAGCGTCTGGACCCGCTTGCCGTCGAGCATGATGGACGCGGCGTCGGCCAGCTCCAGCGCCGTGACTCCGCGCAGCCGCGCCACCCTCTTCAGCATCGGCGTCGTGAACGGCTTGCGGGTCACCACGAACAGGTGAGGCTTGCGCAGGGTGCCCAGCGGCTTCACCGGTTGCGTGGACTTCTTGGCCCCGGCCATCAGCGTGTGCTTGGGCTCCGGCAGTGCGCGCGCGGCCTCGGTCGCGATCTCCCTGCCGGGCTGCATGAGTAACAGGACGTCGGCGGTCAGCACCGCGACCAGCGCGACCACGATGAACGGCACCAGCCGCCGGTGGTCACGCCGCTTGCGGGAGCGGACGAGGAAACTCAGATCGTGGCCGATGCCCGAGCCACGCGAAAAATCCGCCGGGCCAGCGCGGGCCCGGCGGTTGACGTCTTCGGGTGTCAGTTGCCGATGTACGGCACAGCCTCGAGGATCTCGACTGTGTTCTGACGGCCGTTGGGCATGCTGTAGGTCGCCTTCTCGCCGATCTTCTTGCCGTTGATCGCCGCCCCAAGGGGGGACTTGGGCGAGTATACGTCGATCGGTGCTCCGCTCTCCTCTCGGGAGGCGAGCAGGAAGGTCACCTCGTCGTCGTCACCGACGAACCGGATCGTCACGGTCATGCCGGGTCCGACAATACCTTCGGTCCTGGGCGCCTCTCCCACCTGGGCGTTGTCGATGATCTGCCGGAGATGGAAGATGCGGGCCTCCATCTTGCCCTGCTCGTCCTTGGCCGCGTGATAGCCGCCGTTCTCCTTCAGGTCACCTTCCTCGCGGGCGGCCTCGATCTTCTTGGCGATGTCGACGCGCCCGGGGCCCGAAAGATATTCGTACTCCGCCTTCAGGCGGTCATACGCCTCTTGCGTCAGCCATGTGACGTTCTCATCGCGAGAGTCGGCCACGGGTTCTCCTTGCTGCCTAGGGGGCCCTGGATCATTTGAGGTTGCGTGCGGTTTAATTGCGAAAGGCTAACAAGTCAACCGCATGAACGCTTCCCCAAACGTCTCATCATACGAGATTGCAGTACTGGATGTGGACGGAAGTCGCCTGCACGCTCGTGCCCAGACGTTCCTTCAGGCGTTTACTACCCTCTCCAGCCGGAATCTTTACTTCCTTGCTGCCCACTTCCGCGTGGTTGACGTCCAGTGCCCTGATCCGGCACACAGCGGCGCGATCGGCCGGTTTGTCCACGTCGAAGGTGATCTCCGCCTGATTGGGCCCCTCGACGGTGAACGACACGACCTGTGAGGCCGCGCCGGTGCTGCTGCCGGTCATCGACCACATCACGTAGCCCCATCCACCTGCGATGATGGCCACCAGCACGCCGATCACGACGTGCACGACGAGACGACCGCCTCGCTTGGGACGGTCCGGGAAGTCGTCGGGTGTGCCGAGAACCGGACCGTTCTCGACATCTCTGGTGGCCATGGCGGAATCTCCCTGCACTCCTTCAGCGTTATCCGAGACAATTGTCGCCCGCGAGGGTCACGCCCTCGCGACCGCCCAGCAGAAACTAGCCTGTCCAAGCTAGTGATCGGTCCTGACAGAGGAGACATCGAGCCCGTGAGCGCACCGCTGAGGCTGATGGCCGTCCACGCGCATCCCGACGACGAGTCGAGCAAGGGCGCCGCCACGATGGCGCGTTACGTACGCGAGGGCGTGGAGGTGCTGGTCTGCACGCTGACAGGCGGTGAGCGCGGGTCCGTGCTCAACCCGAAGATGGACCGGCCCGAGATCGTGGCCAACATCGGCGAGGTCCGCCGGGCCGAGATGGCGCGCGCGCGCGAGATCCTAGGCGTGCGGCAGAGGTTCATGGGTTTCATGGACTCCGGGCTGCCGGAGAACGAACACGAGGCGTTGCCGGAGGGCTGCTTCGCGTTGCAGGAGCTGGAGGTCGCCTCGGCGCCGCTCGTGGCCGCGGTGCGTGAGTTCAGGCCCCATGTCGTCATGACGTACGACGACGACGGCGGCTATCCGCACCCCGACCACATCATGACCAACAGGGTTTCGGTGGAGGCGTTCGAGGCCGCCGGCGACCCCGACCGCTACCCGGGCACCGGCGACCCGTGGCAGCCGCTGAAGCTCTACTACCAGATGGGCTTCACCAAGGAGCGGTTCGAGGCGCTGCACGAGGCGATGACCACGCGCGGCATGGGATCCCCCTACTCCGACTGGATCTCCCGCTGGGAGGACCGCCCGGCCAAGTGGCCGGTCACCACCCGGGTGCCGTGCGGCGACTACTTCGAGATCCGCGACCAGGCGCTGCTGGCCCACGCCACCCAGGTCGACCCCGACGGTTTCTGGTTCGTCTGCCCGCGTGAGCTGCAGCAGGAGATCTGGCCGACCGAGGACTACCATCTGGCGCGCTCCCTGGTCGACACCGGGCTGCCCGAGGACGACCTGTTCGCCGGCATCCACGCCGACGAGGTCTCGGCCGCCTGCCACTGAGCCCGCCCCGCGACCGGGCCGCCCGAGACCGGGCCTGAGACCGAGTAGCCGAGAACGAGCAGGCCCCGACTGGGTCCCCCGCCACTGACCGGAGCACGACCCCCTGATGGCAGACTGAAGGGGTGACAGTTCTAGCAGCTGGTGATGTCAGTCCGGGCCTGCTCGGCTTCACCGTCGTCGCCCTCATCGGGGTGGCCCTCTATCTCCTGATCAAGTCGATGAACAAGCAGATGTCGAAGATCAAGGTTCCGCACGCGGCCGACAAAGACGACACGAAAGCCGAATAGATGCCGATCGAAGTAGTCGACAACTCAGCGGAGAGCCGGTTCGAGGTTCTCGTGGACGGCAAGGTCGCAGGGTTCGCCGACTATGTCCTCCTGCCTACCAAGATCATTTTTTCGCACACCGAGGTGCAGCCCGAGTTCGAAGGGCAGGGCCTGGGGAGCAAGCTGATCAAGCACGCGCTCGACGCGAGCCGCGACACCGGCCTCACCGTCGTGCCGCGCTGCCCCTACGTCGCGCGCCTGATCGAGCGCAATCCGCGATACCAGGACCTGCTCGACGCCTCAGTCGCCGGATGACCAGGCGCGCTCCAGCGCCTTCGGCAGCCCCCACCAGCCGAGCGGGGTCAGCACGTCGTCGTGGTCGACGATGCCGAGATAGCCCCAGAGGGTCACCACCGGCGTGAAGAGGCTCTCGGTCACGGCCAGGTCGTCGACGCCCTGCTCGTCGACGTCGATGTCCTCCGACTCGGCGATGAGCTGGGCGATCCGCTCCGGCGAGGCGAGCACTCCCGGCCCGAGCCTGGTCAGGGCGGCCACCGCGGCCAGCCAGTCGGCGTGCTGGATGGCGCAGAGGTTGGCCAGCACCGAGTCCTCGTGCCTCAGCTCGCTTTCGAGATCGTCCCCTTCCTCCAGCGTGTCGTCCGCCTCCGACAGGTCGGAGACGGGCCCGGCGATGCCGGCGGCCACGGCCAGCCAGAGGGCGCGGTCGTCGTCGGGCATCGGGCTGCTCTCGAACCCCGCGCAGGCCCGCAGCACGTTGGCCGGATAGCCGGGCAGGCTCAGCAGCTCGCGCAGGCGCGCACTCGCGCGCTCCAGCTCCCAGGCGGGCAGCTCGGGCGGGTTGGGCAGCTCGCCGATGATCCGCCGCAGCTCGGACAGGGCGAACGCCTCCTCTTCGTCCCAGGCGGCGAACAGCTCTTCGTCCTGCTCGTCGTTGACCGCCAACCCCGGCACCCGCCCGTCGGGCAGCGGCCTGTTCAGCCACTCCTCCTGCAGCTCCTCGTAGGCTCGGCGGGCCGCCTGGTCGCCGAGGGCCAGCGCGTCGGGATCGACCTCGCCGGCCTCGACGCGCGCCTCCAGGTAATGGACGAGTTTGGCGAACATCTCGGTGGCCACCGGGCCTCGTTCGTCCTCCTCCGGCCAGACGAAGTAGCTGGGCGTCATGAGGATGGGCTCGCTGCCGGTCGACTCGATCCAGCGCTGCACGTAGCCGACCGTCGCCGCGCCCGACTCGATCGAGCTGAGGATCGTCCTGGCCGACTCCCAGAAGGTCAGCGAGAGCGGGTTGCCCGCGGCCAGCATCGCGCGCCGCAGCTCGGGCAGCGCCACCAGCGCCACCCCGGATGGCACGTCGAGCAGGGCTCGGGCCACGTCTCTCCTGGTGAGGGCGGAGGCGACCCGGCCTGCTCGCGTGCAGACGTAGTCCAGGTCCACTCTCCGTAACCTACGCCTCCGTGCCCGTCCCCACACCCGCCGGGCGGAGAACGCGGCTCCGCCCATCCCGGAAGGCGCCGAAGCGGCGGTCTAGGCTGAACACAGGAGGTCCTGATGAACCGGTTGAAGGACGCGACGAGCCCCTACCTGCAGCAGCACGCGGACAACCCCGTCGACTGGCACCCGTGGGGCGAGGAGGCGTTCGCCGAGGCACGGCTACGCGACGTGCCGTTGCTGATCAGCGTCGGCTACTCGGCGTGTCACTGGTGTCACGTGATGGCGCACGAGAGCTTCGAGGACCCCGACACCGCGCGGCTGATGAACGAGCACTTCGTCAACGTCAAGGTCGACCGCGAGGAGCGGCCCGACGTCGACGCCGTCTACATGAACGCCACCCAGGCCATGACCGGCCAGGGCGGCTGGCCGATGACGGTGTTCGCCACGCCCGAGGGACACCCGTTCTACTGCGGCACCTACTTCCCGCGTCCCCAGTTCCAGCGGCTGCTCGCCGGGGTGCACGACGCGTGGGCCGGCGAGCGGGAGGCGGTGCTGTCGCAGGGCTCGAAGGTGGTCGAGGCGCTCAACGGGTCCGCCGCGCTGCCGATGGGGCCGCTGCCCACCGAGGAGACGCTGGAGCAGGCCGTACGAAATCTGCGTGAGTCGTTCGATGCGGAGCGCGGTGGGTTCGGCGGGGCGCCCAAATTCCCGCCGTCGATGGCGCTGGAGTTCCTGCTGCGCTCCGGCGAGCGGGAGATGAGCGGCACGACCCTGGAGGCGATGGCCCGCGGCGGGCTGTACGACCAGCTCGGCGGCGGCTTCGCGCGCTACAGCGTCGACGCCGCGTGGGTGGTGCCCCACTTCGAGAAGATGCTCTACGACAACGCGCTGCTGCTGCGCGTCTACACCCACTGGTGGAAGGCGGCCGGCGAGCCGCTGGCCCGCAGGGTCGCGCTGGAGACCGCCGAATGGATGCTGCGCGAGCTGCGCACCGCCGAGGGCGGCTTCGCCTCGGCGCTCGACGCCGACAGCGAGGGCGAGGAGGGCAGGTTCTACGTCTGGAGCCCCGAGCAGCTACGCGAGGTGCTCGGCGCCGACGACGGAGCCTGGGCGGCGGAGGTGTTCGAGGTCACGGGCACGTTCGAGCACGGCACGCCGGTGCTGCAGCTGCCGGAGGACCCGGCCGACATCGCCCGGCTCGGCTCCGTCCGCGCCCGGCTGCTCGCCGCCAGGGCCCGGCGCGTACGCCCGGGGCGCGACGACAAGGTGGTCGCCTCCTGGAACGGCCTGGCCATCGCCGCCCTGGCCGAGACCGGGACGGTGTTCGACCGGCCTGACCTGGTGGAGGCGGCCAGGACGGCCGCCGCGCTGGTCGAGGACGTGCACATGGCCGGCGGCCGGCTGCTGCGCACCTCGCGCGACGGCCGGGCGGGCGCCAACGCCGGAGTCCTCGACGACCACGCCAACGTGGCCGAGGGGCTGATCGCGCTCTACGGCGTGACCGGGGAGACGCGGTGGTTCCGGCTGGCCGGCTCGCTGCTCGACCTCGTGCTCGACCGGTTCGCCGACGGCAGGGGCGGGTTCTACGACACCGCGGACGACGCCGAACGGCTGTTCCAGCGGCCGCAGGATTCCACCGACAACGCCACGCCGTCGGGCCAGTACGCCGCGGCCGGGGCACTGCTGTCCTACGCGGCGCTGAGCGGCTCCACGCGGCACCGTGAGGCGGCCCACGCGGCGCTCGGCACGGTGCCGGTGCTGGCCGGCGGTCACGCGAGGTTCGCCGGCTGGGGGCTGGCCGTGGCCCGGGCGGCACTCGACGGGCCGGTCGAGGTGGCGGTGGTGGGGCCGCCGGACGACCCGCGCACCCGGGTGTTGCACCGCGAGGCGCTGCTGGCCGACGTCCCCGGGCTGGTCGTGGCGCCCGGAGACGGCACCGGCGACGCGGGGCGACCCGCCCTGCTGGAGGGGCGCGGCCTGGTCGGCGGCGCCCCTGCGGCCTACGTGTGCAGGGGCTTCGCCTGCCGGCTGCCCGTCACCACGCCGGAGGAGCTCCGCGAGCAGCTCGCGTCACGCTGACGCCGCGCGGCGCCCCCGCACGGACGGCGCCCGGGGGCGCTGCTCGCGGCGGGCGGTGGTCTGGTGGTGGTCGGTGTGGCTAGTCGTCCAGTGATCTGCCGGAGCTCTGGTCGTCGGGGCCGAGCGTGGGCGGGCCGCCCGGTCCCTCCGTGGGCGGCCCGGATTCGTCCGGCACCTGGTTCACCTCGGGCGCCTGCGTGACGGTCGGGTCGGTGGAGGGCGGCTCGGTGAACTCGGGTTCGGGGCTGCCCCAGTCGTCCGGCTCCCGGGTCGGCTGCTCGTCAGGGACGCTCTGCTCCTGGTCGGGCGTGGAGTAGTCGCTGCCGTAGCCGAAGCCGGAGGGCTCGGGGAAGTCCACGACGGGCTTGCCGGCCATGGCCTCGGTCATGAACGCCCGCCAGATCTGGGCCGGCAACTGGCCGCCGAACTGCACGCCGTAGCCGGGGATCGTGACGGTCGCGTTGTCGTCGCGGAACATGTCGACCGCGACGGCCAGCTGCGGGGTGAAGCCGTTGAACCAAACCGACACGGAGTCGTCCGTGGTGCCCGTCTTGCCCGCCACCGGCCGGTCGTAGAGCCGGGCCGCGGTGCCGGTGCCGTATCTCACCACCTGCTGCATCGCGTACGTGGTGTCGGCGGCGGCCTGCTCGCTGACCACCTTGGTGGCGACCGGCTTGATGACGTTCTTGGTGCCGTCGGCGTCCTTCACCGACTTGACGACGTGCGCCTCCATGTGGGTGCCGCCGTTGGCGAAGGTGGAGAAGCCGGAGGCGTTCTGCACCGCGCTCACCGAGGCCACGCCGAGCGGGAACGCGGCGGCCGCCTCGTGCTTCTGAAGCTGCTCCCCGGGGATGCCGGCCGCCTCGACGGTGGCGGCCACCTTGTCCAGGCCGACCTTCTGCCCGAGATCGACGAACGCGGTGTTGACGGAGTTCTGGGTGGCGCTCACGAGGTCGATCTGGCCGTAGGAGCGCCCGCTGTCGTTGGGGATCGGGTGGTCGGGGTCGGAGGCGACGCGCATCGGGGAGTTGC
This sequence comes from Nonomuraea sp. NPDC048916, assembly GCF_040649575.1. Classification (NCBI taxonomy): domain Bacteria; kingdom Bacillati; phylum Actinomycetota; class Actinomycetes; order Streptosporangiales; family Streptosporangiaceae; genus Nonomuraea; species Nonomuraea sp. NPDC048916. The sequence continues at coordinate 127,261 of NZ_JBEZFS010000003.1, read as the reverse complement.
CGTTGACGCGGGTGGACAGGTCGAACCCGTTGTCGAGCGCGGCGGCCAGCGTGTAGGGCTTGAACGTGGACCCGGCCGGCACCTTGGCGGAGAAGGCGTTGTCGTAGTCGGAGCGCCGAGGGTCGCCGCCGTAGAAGGCGACGACCTCACCGGTGGCCGGATCGACGGCGGCGAGCCCGGTGCGCACCTTCTTGGGGGTGGCCTCGGGCACCGCCTCCTTGACGGCGCGCTCGGCCGCGTCCATCAGCTTCTTGTCGAAGGTGGTGACGATCCTGAGGCCGCCGCCGTTGATGTCCTCGTCGGAGTAGCCGCGCCGGTTGAGCTCGGCGGTCACCTGGTCGAGCATGTACTGGGCCTGGCCCTTGAGCACGAACGGCTTCTTCGGCGTCTTCAGCTTGGGAAACCGCTGCGCCGCGACTTGCCCGGCGTCGAGCGCGCCGGTCTCGCCCATGGCGGCGACCACGGCCCGCCAGCGCTCCTGCGCCGCGGTCAGGTCGTCGCCCTTGGGGTCGGCGAAGCGGCTCGGCTGCTGGATCACCGCGGCCAGGTAGGCGCCCTCGGCCACGGTCAGCTTGTCGACGTCCTTGCCGAAGTAGGCCTGGGCGGCCGCCTGGATGCCGTTGGCGCCGCGGCCGAAGTAGATCGTGTTGAGGTATTGCTCCAGCACCCAGTCCTTGGACTTGGACTGGTCGACCTTGATCGAGATCATGATCTCTTTGAACTTGCGGGTGACGGTGCGCTCCTGGCTGAGGCCGCTGTAGTAGTTGCGGACCAGCTGCTGGGTGATCGTCGAGCCGCCCTGGAGCTGCTGGCCGGTGAGGGTGGACCACAGGGCCCGGCTGGTGCCCTTCACCGAGACGCCGCTGTCCTGGTAGAAGGAGCGGTTCTCGGCGGCGATCACCGCCTCGCGCACGTGCTCGGGGACCTTGGCCAGCTCGACGTTCCTGCGGTCCACGCCCTGCCTGGCGAGCACCGTCTTGCCGTCGCGGTAGTAGATGACCGAACCCTGGGCCGTGGCCTGCTTCTGGGTGGTGTCGGGGATCGGGGTCATCGCCCACGCGATGCCGAACAGGGCGATCGCTCCCACGATCGCCAGCCCACAAGCAATCAGCAGACGCCGAAGGAAGCGCCGCTTTCGCATGCCTTCACCACCACCACTCCGCACCGCCAGACCCCCGTCAGCTGGGCGAATGTCAAGGGTAAACGATCGATAACGGTGCCTTGGCCTCCTGCGACGATGCTACGTCGATCGGGGGCCGTGCCGGGGGACATCGGCGACCAACGGCAGCACTCGGTAGGGAACCGGCGTGTCGAGGGCGATGACCGACGACGTCCTGAGCACGCCCTTGACGTCCACGATCCGGTCGATGACCCGCTGCAGGTCGGCGTTGGTGCGCGCGACCACCCGGCAGAGCAGGTCGCCGCCTCCCGTGATGGTGTGGGCCTCCAGCACCTCGGGAATGCGCGCCAGCCCTTCGGACACCGGCTCGTGCCCGGCCACCTGCCTGATCTCCAGCGTGATGAACGCGGTCACGTCGTAGCCGAGCGCGACGGGCGACACGTCGGGGCCGAACCCGGTGATCACCTCCCTGGCGACCAGCCGGTCGAGCCTGGCCTGGACGGTGCCGCGGGCCACGCCGAGCCTGCGCGAGCACTCGAGCACGCCGAGCCGGGGCTCGGCGGCCAGCAACGCGATCAGCCGGGCGTCCAGCTCGTCGATCGTCATGGTGTACAGATTCTCCACGTTCAGCGGGATGGAACTGGGCAGATTGTGCACCAGTTAGAGCAACCCTTGCACAACTCGTCCATGTATTACGAGAGTTAGCGGTATGAGTGATGTCTTTCCGGTTAACGGCATGGACGCCGTGGTCTTCGCCGTGGGCAACGCCAAGCAGGCGGCGCACTACTACTCGACCGCTTTCGGCATGCGGCTCGTGGCCTACCGCGGGCCGGAGAACGGCAGCCGCGACGAGGTCGGCTACGTGCTCACCTCGGGCGGCGCCAGGTTCGAGTTCAGGGCCTCGGTCCGGCCCGGCACCGAGCTGGCCCGGCACGTGGCCGAGCACGGCGACGGCGTGATCGACCTGGCCATCGAGGTGCCCGACGTGGAGGGCGCCTACCGGCACGCCGTGGAGCAGGGGGCTCGCGGGCTCGCGGAGCCGTACACGCTGGAGGACGAACACGGCAAGGTGGTGCTGGCGGCGATCGCCACCTACGGCGAGACGCGGCACACGCTCGTCGACAGGTCCAACTACAGCGGCCCCTACCTGCCGGGCTACCAGCCGGCCGAGCCGCTCGTCGCCCCGCCGGCCACCAGGACCGGCCGGTTGTTCCAGGCCGTCGACCACTGCGTGGGCAACGTCGAGCTCGGCAAGATGGACGAGTGGGTGGAGTTCTACCAGAAGGTCATGGGCTTCACGAACATGGCCGAGTTCGTCGGCGACGACATCGCCACCGACTATTCGGCGCTGATGTCCAAGGTCGTGGCCGACGGCAGCCGCAAGGTCAAGTTCCCGCTGAACGAGCCGGCCGTCAGCCGCAAGAAGTCGCAGATCGACGAGTATCTCGAGTTCTACGGCGGCCCCGGCGTGCAGCACATCGCGCTGGCCACCAACGACATCCTGACCACGGTCGACCTCATGCGCGAGGCGGGGGTGCGGTTCCTGGAGACGCCCGACTCGTACTACGACGATCCCGAGCTGCGGGCCCGCATCGGCAAGGTGCGCGCGCCGATCGAGGAGCTGAAGAAGCGCGGCATCCTGGTCGACCGCGACGAGGACGGCTACCTGCTGCAGATCTTCACCACGCCGGTGCAGGACAGGCCCACGGTGTTCTTCGAGCTCATCGAGCGGCATGGTTCGCTCGGATTCGGCAAGGGCAACTTCAAGGCGTTGTTCGAGGCGATCGAGCGCGAGCAGGAACGCAGGGGCAATCTCTGACCCTCCGGCGGCCTCCACCCCCCTCTCACGCAGCGTAAACTACTGACCACGCTACGAAGGGGGAGTCGGGTCCATGGGGTTCAAGCGGTATGCGGGCGTGCCGGCGATCGCGCTGCTGAGCGTGCTGGCCTGCTCGTCCACCAACGGGGCCGTCGCGCCTCCCACCTCGGCCCCGCCGTCCGGGGTGGGAGCGCCGGGCATCGGCGACACCGACTTCCCGCTCGACGGCAACGGCGGCTACGACGTGGCCCACTACGACCTCGCGATCGGCTACACGCCCGCCACCAAGCACCTCGACGGGGTGGCGACGATCGACGCCAAGGCGGCCGAGCGGCTGTCGCGGTTCAACCTCGACCTGGCGGGCCTGAAGGTGCGCGCGGTCTCCATCGACGGCGCCGCGGCGACGTTCTCGCGCCGCGGCGACGAGCTCACCGTGGTGCCCGCCCGGCCGCTGGCCCAGGGCGCGGGCTTCAAGGTGAAGGTCGCCTACTCCGGCAGGCCGCAACCACTCAAGGACTCCTCCAACCTGGGCACGTTCGGCTTCATCCCGACGGCCGACGGCGCGTTCGTGGCCTGTGAGCCCAACGGCGCCAAGACCTGGTTCCCGGCCAACGACCACCCGGCCGACAAGGCCACCTTCGACTTCCGCATCACCGTGCCCAAGGGGCTGACCGCGCTCGCCAACGGCGAGATGGCCGGCAAGCCGACGACGTCCGGCGGCCGCACGACGTTCCGGTGGCGCGAGAGCCATCCCATGGCCACCTACCTCGCCACGGCGACGCTCGGCGACTTCGAGCTGCGCGAGGGCACGACCCCCGGCGGCATCCCCAACGTGGCGGCGGTCGACCCGGCCTACCACAGCTCGCTCGACAGCCTCTACAAGACCTCCGGCCGGATCACCGACTACTGGAGCAAGATCTTCGGCCCCTACCCGTTCTCCTCGACCGGCGGCGTGATCGACAACTTCGCGGCCGGCTACGCGCTCGAAAACCAGACCAAGCCGCTCTACGGCGGCTTCCACCCCGACGAGAGCATCATCGCCCATGAGCTGGCCCACCAGTGGTTCGGCGACAGCGTCAGCATCCGGCGCTGGAGGGACCTCTGGCTCAACGAGGGCTTCGCCACCTACGCCGAGTGGCTCTGGTGGGAGCACACGGGCAGGAGCACCACCGAGGCCACCTTCCGGCGAAACCACGCCCGCCCGGCCAACGACCGCATCTGGAAATACCCTCCTGGCGAGGCACGCCCCCGCGACCTGTTCAACGAGTCGGTCTACACCCGGGGCGGCATGACGCTCCACGCCCTGCGTAAGGAGATCGGCGACGAGACGTTCTTCAAGCTGCTGAAGACCTGGACCGAGCAGCACAAGTACGGCAACGCGACCACCCCGGAGTTCATCGCCCTGGCCCAGCGGCTCTCCGGCAAGGATCTGCAGGCGCTGTTCGACGCCTGGCTGTTCCAGCCCCACCGTCCCGCCTGACCTCGCCGAAACCTCTACTGTGACCCCATGCCCAAGATCCTCGTGGTGCTGGCGGTCGCCGTGCTCCTGACGGGCTGCGCCTCCTCCCGGGCGCTGCCCAGCGGCAAGAGCAAGCGTTGGCAGCAGGAGCACGTCGCGGCCGCCTGCCTGAAGGCCCGGGGCATCGAGCACGTCCCCTGGGCGCCCGACCTGCCCACACCGACGGCCGAGCAGCTCAGGCACAGGCAGGGCGACCACACCGCGATGCGCGCCTACCGCGACCGCTACGGCCACGGCGTCTTCGCGAGGCTGGTCCATCCCGAGGTCCCGAGCGCCGACGGCTCCGGCACCTGGCTCGACGACGGCTTCGTCTCGGCGCTGTCCGAGCCTCACTCGGCGTGCTACGTCCAGGCCGTCAAGCAGGTCCTGGGCCGCGACGTCACCGACGTCCCCCACTTCCGCCGGCAGTACGAGCGGGCGGTGGCCCGCGCCCGGCAGCGCGAGCTCGACACCGATCCCCGGCTGGTCGAGCTGGCCCGCGACTACGCCGCCTGCATGGCCGGCCGGGGCTACCCGGTCGCCCCGGCGCCGCCCAGCACGATCGCGACGGCCGAACGTGACCGCTTCGCCGCGCTGCTGCGCGACAACCCGGCTCTCACCCCCGAGCAGGCGGAGCCCTACTTTCACGAGGAGATCGCCGCGGCGCTCGACGACCTGGAGTGCGGCGGAGACTTCTTCCGCGTCTACAACCCGCGGGCGGCGGCGGTGTCGGAGAGGGTGGCCGCCGAGTGGGGCATGGCCCAGTAGGTGTCCCCGGCCAGGATCAGCGCCGCCGCCCCGACCAGGCCGGCCTCCTGACCGAGCGCGGCGGGCACCACCCGGACCCTCCGGGCGAACTCCATCCGGGCGTGCTCGCGCAGAGCCTCCTCCAGCGGCCCGAACAACGGCTCCCCCGCCTGTGACAGGCCGCCGCCGATGGTGACCAGCTCCAGGTCGCACAGGTGGGTGGCCGACGCGATCGCGACGCCCAGCGCGCGTCCGGCCCTGCGCATCGCCGCCACGGCCACCTCGTCGCCCGCCAGCGCGTCGGCCGCCAGCGCCCGCCCGGTCACCACCCGGTCCTCCTGGTACGCCTCCCCTGCCTCGTCCCGGACACCCCCGCCCGGCCGCCAGCCCTGCGCCACCGCCCACGCGGTCAGGCCGGGCCCCCGGGCCACCGCCTCCAGGCAGCCACGGCCGCCGCAGCCACAGGGCGGCCCGCCCTCCGGCTCCACCACCACGTGGCCGATGTGCCCGGCGTTGCCGGTGCCGCCGTCGATCAACCGGCCGCCCAGGATCAGCCCGCCGCCCACGCCGGTGGACACGACCATGCCCAGCATGTCGCGGCTCCCCCGGCCGGCGCCCAGCCAGTGCTCGGCCACGGCCAGGCAGACGGCGTCGTTGTGGACGCGTACGGGCAGGCCGGGGAAGCGCTCGGCCAGCCGGGCCCGCAGCGGGAAGGCACGCCAGCCCGGGATGTTGAGCGGCGACACCTCGCCCCGCGGCCAGGCCATCGGCCCGCCGCAGCCCACGCCCACGCCCTCGACCGGCCCGGAGAAGGGCTCGACGAGGTCGGTCAGGGTCTTCCACAGCGTCTCGGCGCCGGTGTCCTGCGGGGTCGCCACACGCGCCGAGGCGGCCACCGCGCCGTCGGGCCCGACCAGGCCGGCGGCCAGCTTGGTGCCGCCGACGTCGATCGCGAGGATCACTCGCCGCCCGCCCGGCCCGAGGAGAAGACCAGCACCGACGCCGTGAACCCGTGGACGTGGTTGTGGCCGCCGACCGGCCCCACCTCGCCGGCCGCGAAGAATCCGGCCATGCCGATCGGGCCGAGCGTGTCGCGCAGCGCCACCGGGTCGTGGTCGGCGGTGCCGAACATCGCCGAGCCCCGGCCGTTGCACGAGAACAGCAGCGCGCCGTCGACCCGGCCGAGCTCCTCGCGGTGGGCGTCGAGCATGTCGTAGAGGTCCTCGTCGGCGGTGGCCGCGTCGCGTACCTGGAAGCGGACGGTCCTGCCGATCTCGACGACGTCGCCGATGGCCACCGCCTCCCGCTCGGGGTCGATGCCGATGACTCCCCTGATCAGGAAGTCGCCACGTTCGTGGCGATCGGCGTACTCGTTGATCGCCAGGCCGATCTGCAGACCGGAGGCGACCAGCTCGCGATCGTCTTCGTCCAGGTCGCTGACGATGTCCTCCAGCCGGGCCAGGGCGGGCTGCCCGGCCAGCTCCAGCAGCAGGTTGTCGTCGGCGCCGGTGACGACCATGGTGGGGCCGATCGGCCGGCAGCCCTGGCTGACCACCGTGCTGACCTGGATGGGCCCGCTGAGCAGCACGCCGATGGCGCCCTCGGTGTAGACCTCGCCGTCGGCGAAGAGGCGCACCGAGCCGCGGCCCTGCAGGCCGTTGGCCAGGCCGCCGATCAGCGGCAGGTCGCCCAGCACGTCGACCGAGCGCTCGACGAACGCGTCGGTCGGGAACGAATAGGGGTCCGCCAGCAGGATCGCGACATGGTCGTCGGGGCCGCGCTGCGGCAGGCCGACCACCACGAACTTGTCCTCGGTGGTCAGCGTCTCCAGTGCGAACGTGGTCAGCCGGGCCTCGCCGAGCGTGGCCGCCCAGGCGCTCACGGAGGGCGCCAGCTCCACTCCCTGCCCGTCGCCGATCACTCCTGTGGCGCTGCAGCCGATCACGTGCGCATCGGGTGCGAGTCTCATCGCCCGCTCACCCGCCCTGGCCACGTCGTCGGGGTCGTCGCCGCAGATGAAGAAGCAGACCAGGTCCGCTCGGTCACCGAGCCTCGACAGGGCCTGGCCGACGGCGCGCTCAGCCACCTCGACCAGGTCGGAACCCACGGCGAGGCCGTCTGCGAAGCGGCTCGTCATCAGGGCCACGCTTCCCGCCTCCCTCGACACGTCTAAGTTCCCTCCGCCCGATTCTCCCCACAAAAGGAACAAGCACGCGCACAATCCGTCACGCAATTGTCAAGATCCGAGCTCTCTTCCAGATGCGAAACTCCCTGCCGCTTTCGTCCCGGGCGACGTAGTCTCGATCCCGTGCATCAGCCTCTAAACCTCCGCGAGTTGCGAGAGAGCGGTCACGCTCATCGCACCGTGAAAGCAGAGGTCCGCGAAAACCTGCTGGCCAAGCTGCGAGCAGGTGAGCCCCGTTTTCCAGGCATCGTGGGCTTCGACGACACCGTCCTGCCCCATCTGGAGCGGGCCCTACTGGCCGGGCACGATCTGGTCCTGCTCGGTGAGCGGGGCCAGGGCAAGACCCGGCTCATCCGCACCGTCACCGGTCTCCTCGACGAGTGGACACCGGTGGTCGAGGGGTGTGAGATCAACGACCACCCCTATTCACCCGTCTGCACGCGCTGCGTCACGCTGGCGAGCGAGCTGGGCGACGAGCTGCCCGTGGCGTGGAAGCACCGTGACGAGCGCTACGGCGAGAAACTCGCCACGCCCGACACCTCCGTCGGCGACCTGATCGGCGACGTCGACCCGATCAAGATCGCCGAAGGCCGCCGGCTCGGCGACCCGGAGACCGTCCACTACGGGCTCGTCCCGCGCACCAACCGCGGCGTGTTCTCCGTCAACGAGCTGCCCGACCTGGCCGAGCGCATCCAGGTGTCGCTGCTCAACGTGCTGGAGGAGCGCGACATCCAGGTACGCGGCTACAACCTGCGCCTGCCGCTCGACATCCTGCTCATCGCCAGCGCCAACCCCGAGGACTACACCAACCGCGGCCGGATCATCACGCCGCTGAAGGACCGCTTCGGCGCGGAGGTCCGCACCCACTACCCGCTGACGGTCGAGGACGAGCTCAAGCTGATCCGCCAGGAGTCCGTGCCGGACATCGGGGCGGACGTCCCCGAGCACCTGGTCGAGGTGATCGCCCGGTTCACCCGGCTGGTCCGCGAGTCCACCTCCGTCGACGCGCGCTCGGGCGTCTCGGCGCGGTTCTCGATCGCGGCCGCCGAGACCGCCTCGGCCTCGGCCGTGCGCAGGGCGGCGCTCACCGGCGAGGAGCGGGCGGTCACGCGCGTGTGCGACCTGGCCAACATCGTCCACAGCCTGCGCGGCAAGGTGGAGTTCGAGGTCAGCGAGGAGGGCAGGGAGACCGAGATCCTGGCCCACCTGCTGCGCCGGGCCACGGCCGAGACGTTCCGGAGCCGGCTGGGCGGTGTCGAGCTGTCGCCGCTGACCGACAAGTTCTCCGAGGGCAACCAGGTGGAGTCGGGCGAGCTGGTCGCGGCCGGCGAGCTGCTGCACCGCATCGGTCCCGTCGAGGGCCTCGCCAAGATCATGTCCAAGCTGGGCATGGGCGAGGGCGAGGAGTCTCCCGGTCACGCCGCGTCCGCCCTGGAGTTCGCGCTGGAGGGCCTCTACCTCATGCGCCGCCTGTCCAAGGACGATCTCGACGGCGTCACCGTCTACCGCACGTGAGCGTCGCCCAGGGGGCGCGGGGCCGGGGTTCTCGGGTTAGCGTGGGTTCGTGATGGCCTACCGCTATGGCGAGTATTTCGACGGCCCTGACCCCCTTGCGGCGCCGTACGACGTTCGTGCGGCGCTCGACGAGATGGGCGACGCCATCCTGTCCGGCTCTACGCCCGTGCACGCCCTGCGCGACCTGCTCAAGCGCGGGCTGCCGGGCGCGAGCGACCGCAAGGGCCTCGACGACATGCTCAGAGAGGTACGCCGCCGCCGCCGGGAGCTGCGCGAGCGCGGCCGGCTCGACGGCACCCTGGAGAAGGCGCGGGCCCTGCTCGACAAGGCCATCGGCCAGGAGCGCGCCGAGCTCTTCCCCGACCCGTCCGACGACGCCCGGCTGCGCGAGTCGGAGCTCGACGGGCTGCCGGACGACACGGCGAGCGCGATCCAGCAGCTGAGCTCCTACGAGTGGCGTTCGGGCGCCGCCCGGCAGACCTTCGAGGAGCTGCGCGACCTGCTGCGGCGCGAGGTGCTCGACAGCCAGTTCAAGGGCCTGCGTGACGCGCTGGCCCATCCGGATCCGGCGGCGATGGAGCGGATCCGGCAGATGATGTCGGATTTGAACGACATGCTGGACAAGGACGCCCGAGGCGAGCACACCCAGGCCGATTTCGAGTCCTTCATGGGGAAATATGGCGACCTGTTCTCCGAGCGGCCGCGAAACCTCGAAGAGCTCGTCGACCTCCTGGCCCGGCGCGCCGCGGCCACCCAGCGCATGCTGGCCTCCCTGACCCCGCGCCAGCGCGAGGAGCTGGCCAACCTGATCAACCAGACCCTCGACCAGGAGGGCCTGTCCGAGCAGATGCGCAGGCTCGGTGACGCCCTCCTCGCCCGCCGCCCCGACCTGGCCTGGAACACCCCCGAGCGGCTGGCCGGCGAGGAGCCGCTGGGCATGGGCGACTCCGTCACCGCGCTGGAGGAGCTGGCCGACCTCACGCAGCTGGAGTCGGCGCTGCGCCAGGACTACCCGGGCGCCCGGCTCGACGACGTCGACGAGGCCGCGGTCCGCCGCGCTCTCGGCCGCTCGGCCGTCGACGACCTGGAGGCCCTGCGCCGGATCGAGCGGGAGCTGGAGGAGCAGGGCTACCTCCTGCGCCGCCGCGGCAAGCTGGAGCTCACCCCCAAGGCCGTGCGGCGGCTCGGCGAGACGGCGCTGCGCCGGGTGTTCTCCTCGCTCGACGCGGGGCGCCGCGGCGATCACGACCAGCACGACGCGGGCTCGGCCGGCGAGCTGACCGGATCCTCCCGGCCGTGGCGTTTCGGCGACGAGCAGCCCATCGACGTGGTGCGCACGCTGGTCAACGGGGTCCGCAACGGCGGCCTCCGGCGGGAGCCCGGCCGCGCGCCGGGCGCGGTGCGGCTGTCGGTGGACGACTTCGAGGTGGCCGAGACCGAGCGGCGCAGCGCGGCCGCCGTCTGCCTGCTGGTCGACCTGTCCTACTCGATGGCCCTGCGCGGCACCTGGGCCGCCGCCAAGCAGACGGCGCTGGCCCTGCAGGCGCTGGTGGCCGCCAAGTTCCCGCAGGACGCCGTACAGATCATCGGCTTCTCCAACTACGCGCGGGTGCTGCAGCCCGATGAGCTGGCCGGGCTCGACTGGGACATGGTCCAGGGCACCAACCTGCACCACGCCCTACTCATCGCCGGGCGCCACCTGGACCGCCATCCCGACTTCGAGCCGGTGGTGCTGGTGGTCACCGACGGCGAGCCCACGGCCCACCTGATGCGCAACGGCCGCTCGGCGTTCGAATGGCCGCCGTCGAGCGAGACGCTGGAGCTCACGCTGGCGGAGGTGGACAAGATGACACGCCGGCGGGCGACCATCAACGTCTTCATGCTGGCGGGCGACGAGCGGCTGCAGGAGTTCGTGGACGAGGTGGCGCGCCGCAACGGCGGCCGGGTCTTCTCCCCCAGCGCCGACCGCCTGGGCGAATACGTGGTCAGCGACTTCCTGCGGCTGCGCCGCGCCCGCTGAGGCTCAGGCGTCGACGAGCCGGACGTAGAAGTCGAGGGCGACGTCGAACCCGTCGCGGCAGTTGCGGTGTGAGCGATAACAGGGACGCCAGGCGCTGCTGGCGCCCACGCCCGCGCGGGCGTCGGCCAGGGCCGCGGGCACCCGCTCCGGCCGGGGCAGCAGGCCGCCGCCCAGGTAACGGACTCCGGACAGCTCGGTGTGCCGGTCGCGCCCGCCGGAGACGAAGCGGCCGAGCCGCCAGCCGCTCTCCTCGTCCCACACCAGCGCGCTGCCGTCGACCAGCCGGACGGTGGCGTCACGCGGATCGCAGGGACCCTCCCACCAGTCGGCCACCTCGGCTCCGAGCCGGCCGACGACGCGCTGCACGTAGCAGACGGGCTGCTGCAGCCACTCATCGGTATAGGGCTCGACATGCCTGATGGCCACGGAGGGAACTCCTTTGTATCCGAAGGGTAAGAGAAAAGCGACGGTTCTCAACCCTACCCGCGCTGAACTTATTCCGTTGCGCGGGCCTCTAGTCATTACGGACGATATTTCCGTCCGACACAGGGAAGGAGGGGGCCTCATGATTGCCACGATTCTTCTGATCGCGTTGATGATCATCGCCGTCGCCGCCACCGAAGTCATCATGCGCCGCTCCTCTGAGCGCAAAGAGTGTGTCGAGTCCCCGGTCGAGATCGTCGGGGACTAGTCTCTCCGGCATGTCCCTGCTTCTGTGGCTGCACATCGGCTTCGCCATCTTCGCGATCGGTCCGCTCACCGCGGTGACGATGGCCGCGCCGCGTGCCATCCGCACCAAGAACGTGCCCGTCCTGCAGAACATCCAGCGCACCACGCGCGTCTACAGCATCGGCTCGCTCGGCGTGCTGGTGTTCGGGATCGCGCTCGGCGTGGTCATGGGCGGCGGTGTGCTCGGCAAGTGGTACATGACGGCGTCGATGACGCTGTTCATCGTGGCCATCGTGCTGGTCGTGATCATCGACCGTGACCTGCGCACCGCCGTCCGGGCGCTCTCCAGCGAGAGCCCGGACGACGACGCCAAGGTGCAGAACGGCCGGATCGCCGCCATCAGCGGCCTGCTGGCGGTGATCTGGCTGGTCATCCTGTTCCTGATGGTGGTGCCGACCTAACCCAGCGCCTGGGAGAGATCGGCGAGCAGGTCGTCAACGGTCTCGATGCCGACCGACAGCCGCACGAGGTCGGCGGGCACCTCGAGCGGCGAGCCGGCCGCGGAGGCGTGCGTCATCCGGCCCGGGTGCTCGATGAGCGACTCGACCCCGCCGAGCGACTCGCCGAGCGTGAAGAGCTTGGCCCTGTCGCACACCTCGACGGCCTCGACCTCGCCGCCCGCCACGCGGAACGACACCATGCCGCCGAACCTCTTCATCTGCTTGGCGGCCACCTCGTGCCCGGCGTGCTCGCCGAGCCCCGGGTAGAGCACCTGTGTCACGCGCGGGTGGGCGAGCAGCAGGTCGACGACCCGCTCGGCGTTGTCGCAGTGGCGGTCCATGCGCACGCCGAGCGTCTTGAGCCCGCGCAGCGTGAGCCACGCGTCGAACGGCCCGGCCACGGCGCCCATCGCGTTCTGGTGGTAGGCCAGCTCGTCGCCGATCCCCTGGTCCGCGGCCACCAGCGCGCCGCCGACCACGTCGGAGTGGCCGCCGATGTACTTGGTCGTGGAGTGCACGACGACGTCGGCGCCCAGCGCCAGCGGCTGCTGAAGATACGGCGAGGCGAAGGTGTTGTCGACGACCAGCAGCGCTCCGTTCTCGTGCGCCAGGTGGGCCAGGGCCGCGAGGTCGGCGATGCCGAGCAGCGGGTTGGTCGGCGTCTCCACCCACACGATCTTGGTCTTCTGCGTCATGGCGCCGGCCACGGCGTCGAGGTCGCCGAGCGGCACCGGGTCGAAGTGCAGGTCCCAGCGCGAGTGCACCTTGGCGAACAGGCGGTAGGTGCCGCCGTAGGCGTCATTCGGGATGATCACGTGGTCCTGCGGTTTGCACAGCGCACGCAGCAGGGTGTCCTCGGCCGCCAGGCCGGAGGCGAACGCCAGCCCTCGCGCTCCACCCTCCACCGCGGCCAGCGCCTCTTCGAGCGCCGTCCTGGTGGGGTTGGCCGAGCGGCTGTATTCGTATCCGGAACGCAGGCCGCCCACACCGTCCTGCTTGTAGGTGGACGTCGCATAGATCGGAGGCACGACCGCGCCGGTCAGCGGGTCGGGCTCCTGACCTGCGTGGATCGCCAGAGTTTCGAAACCGTTGGTCATATGGCCACCGTAACGGAAGCGGCCCGCGGTCCGTCCCCCGCCGGATCGCGGGCCGGGAGACGCCGTCCCCCACGGCGCCGGAGGCCCGCGCCAGGCCCGCGCGAGCGGACGATCCGGGCAGGCCGGGCCGCAGGCGGAGCAGGCTCGCGTGAGCGGGCACTCAGGCGGCGGCAGGCTCGCGCCTGTCGTCGCCGCCGCGCTCGGCCAGCCGCACCACCGTGGCCCGGTCGAGGTGGCGGCCGCTGCCGCCCTCCGCGTGCTCCCCGTTGACGCGCGAGAGCAGCACGGGATCGGCCAGAGCGAGCAGCACCCCGATGACCAGCCCGGCACCCAGTAACGCGAATCCGATGACCATCATGTCTCCGTCCCCCTTCGTCGGAATCCAGCATCAGAATTCAGCATCGCCACTGGCAGCCTGGCCGTGCCTCCGTTGAAGGGCCGGTTCCCGCGCGCCCGGCTCGGCCGAACGGCCGATACGGCCTCTGCGACCTCCGGCCTAGGCTGCGTGGGGTGGGGGACTCCAAACGCATCGTCTACTGGATCCGCCGGCTGAGCGAGCTCGCCATGCTCGGCTGGCTGGGCTTGATGCTGCTGATCGACCTGGCCTTGGCGTTCAGCGTCGGCGGGCTCCAGTGGCTCGTCCCGATCACCGGGGCGGCCGGCATCGCGGCCGTGACGCTGCGGCGACGGCATCGCGTGGCGAGTCTCGCCGTCCTGCTGGCCCTATCCTCCGGCGTCTCCCTGACCATGGGCGTCATCGGCTTCGGCGGCGTGCCCGGCTCCGCGGAGAGCGGCGCGCTGCTCGTGCTCACCATCGGCGTGCTGCGCCACGTCCAGCCGGTCAGGCGGGCCGCGACGCTGTCCGTCGGCGCGCTGGTGGTGCTCCTGGCGGAGGGCTCGGCGCGCGACTTCCAGAACAGCGGGCTGGCCTCCTCGTTCCTGCTGTTCGCGGGCTGGTCGATGGCCGCCGGCGCCGGCGGCTACCTCCGCTTCCAGCAGGAGCGCCGTACGGAGGCCATCCAGTCCGTACGACGCAGCGAGCGCCTGGAGCTGGCCAGGGAGCTGCACGACCTGGTGGCCCACCACATCACCGGCATCGTGGTGCAGGCGCAGGCCGCCCGTACGGTGGCCGAGATGAAGCCCGAGGCCGTGCTGCCCGCCCTGGACGCGATCGCCGGCGCCGGCGGTGAGGCGCTCACCTCGATGCGGCGGCTGGTCACCGTGCTGCGCGACGGAGACGAGGCGGCCCGCACGCCGGGCACCTCGCTGGCCGACCTGCGCCTGCTGACCGAGCGGTTCTCGGCGAACGGGCCCCGCGTCGCGTTCGAGATCGGGCCGGGCATCGACGACGCCACCCTGCCGCCCGAGGTGATGACGACGCTCCACCGGGTGCTGCGCGAGGCGCTCACCAACGTCCGCAAGCACGCGCCGGGAGCGGCCTGGGTCGAGGCCGGCCTGCGGCTCTTCGACCGGGTGGCGGTGTTGCGGGTGCGCAACTTCGGCTCAGCGTCCGATGCCCGGGTGGTCCACCTCGGCGGCGGGTTCGGGCTGGTCGGAATGGCCGAGCGGGTCGAGGTGCTGGGCGGCCGGCTCCACGCGGGCCCGACCCCCGAGGGCGCCTGGGAAGTGGTCGCCGAGTTCCCGCTGCCGTGATCGCGGGTGCCGGGCGCGGAGGCCCGGCACCACGATCCGTCTCGTCCTAGAGATCCGTGTCTGGATCCGATTCCTGGATCCGATTCCTAGTGGTTGGCCAGAGAGGCGATCCGTGTCCTAGTGGTTGGCCAGGAAGGCGATCCGTGTCCTAGTGGTTGGCCAGGAAGGCGAGCAGGTCCTGTCGGGTGATCAGCCCGACGGGCTTGCCCTCTTCCAGCACCACCGCGGCGTCGGCCTTCTCCAGGGCCTCGACCGCGCGGGCCACGGGCTCGCCGCCGCCGATGGTGGGCAGCGGTGACGACATGTGCTCGCTGATCGGGTCGTCGGACGACAGCTTGCCGCGGTAGAGCGCCTCCAGCAGGTCGCGCTCGACGATCGAGCCGACCACCTCGGCCGCCATGACCGGCGGCTCCTCCTTCATCACCGGGAGCTGCGAGACCGAGTATTCGCGCATGATGGAGATGGCCGTGCCGACCGTCTCGTAAGGGTGCGCGTGCACGAACTCCGGCAGCCCGGGCCCCTTGCGGGCCAGCACGTCGCCCACCAGGCCCTCGTCGGACGAGGTGGTCAGGAAGCCGTAGTCGGCCATCCAGTCGTCGTTGAAGATCTTGGACAGGTAGCCCCGGCCGCCGTCGGGCAGCAGCACGACCACCACGTCGTCGGGCCCGGCCTCGGCCGCCACCTGGAGCGCGGCCACCACGGCCATCCCGCACGAGCCGCCGACCAGCAGCCCCTCCTCGCGGGCCAGGCGGCGGGTCATGTTGAAGGAGTCCTTGTCGGAGACCGCGATGATCCGGTCGCAGATCTCCGTGTCGTAGGTGGCCGGCCAGATGTCCTCGCCGACCCCCTCGACCAGGTAGGGCCGGCCGGAGCCGCCGGAGTAGACGGACCCTTCGGGGTCGGCGCCGATGATCTTGACCCGGCCGCCGGAGACCTCCTTGAGGTAGCGGCCGGTGCCGCTGATCGTGCCTCCGGTGCCGATGCCCGCGACGAAGTGGGTGATCCGGCCCTCGGTCTGCTCCCACAGCTCGGGGCCGGTCGAGTGGTAGTGGGAGTCGGGGTTGTTGACGTTGGAATACTGGTCGGGCTTCCAGGCGTTGGGCGTCTCCCGGGCCAGCCGGTCGGAGACCGAGTAGTAGGACTCGGGGTGGTCGGGCGCGACCGCGGTCGGGCAGACCACGACATCGGCGCCATAGGCCCGCAGCACTGCGATCTTGTCCTGGGCCACCTTGTCGGGCACCACGAACAGGCACCGGTAGCCCTTCTGCTGGGCCACGATGGCCAGGCCCACGCCGGTGTTGCCGGACGTCGGCTCGACGATGACGCCGCCCGGGCGCAGCTCGCCGGACGCCTCCGCCGCCTCGATCATGCGGACGGCGATGCGGTCCTTCACCGAACCGCCTGGGTTGAAGTACTCGACCTTGGCGAGCACCTGGGCAGGCAGGCCGGAAGTGACCTTGTGCAGCCGGACGAGGGGTGTGTCACCCATCAGGTCGACCAGGGAATCATAAACGCGCACCGAGGTGTTCACCTTCTTTGCCGAAGCTTGATCAGCTTGCTCGATGCCGAGGTCGCGTATGGGTGGCGGGCTCTCGGCTAGTTTCAAGCAAACGCTACCGTCGAGTTCCGATGAGGAGGTCACCCACGTGGTCTGGTCGGCGGGGGTGGCGCGAGCCGCCCGCAGGATCGCGACAGCGGCCGCGCTGGGGGGCGGGGGCCTGACGGCCCTGGGAGCCACGGCCTACGGCCTGCTGATCGCCGAGAGCATGCTGGCCCGCAAGGTGATCGGGCGCCCCCACGGACTCGAAGGACCGGCATCCGACGGCATCTACGGAGAGTTCTCCGGATTTCCGCTCAACATGGTCATGCTGGGTGATTCGACCTCGGTGGGCCTGGGCGTGAGCGAGCCGGGCAAGACCCCCGCCGTGCTGATCGCCAACGGCCTGGCCGCCGTGGCCGAGCGGCCGGTGCGGCTCAGCGTGCTCGGCAAGTCGGGCACCCCGTCCGCGGAGCTCGGCGAGCAGGTCGACAAGGCCGTGAGGCTCCAACCCGAGGTGGCCGTGATCTTCGTTGGCGCCAACGACGTGGTCACGCAGACCCCGCCCGCGACGGCCGTGCGACACCTCACCAAGGCGGTGCGGCGGCTGCGCGAGGCCGGTGCGGAGGTGGTCGTGGGCACCTGTCCCGACCTCGGCACGGTGCGGCCCATCGCCCAGCCGCTGCGCTGGGTGACCAGGCGCTGGAGCCGGCAGCTGGCGGCCGCGCAGACCGTCGCGGTGGTGGACGCGGGCGGGCGCACGGTGGCGTTCGCCGACGTCTTGGGTCCCGAATTCGCAACAAATCCGGGCGAGATGTTCGGACCGGATCGTTTCCATCCATCTGACCGAGGTTACGCACAGGCCGCTTACGCGGTGCTACCTTCTGTATGCGCTGCGTTGGGATTGTGGCCTGAGCCGCGACCCGGGCGTGGCGAAGGACTGCAACCGATTTACCTAGCGGCGGCCACTGCCGCGGAGGAGTCCGGCACCGAGGTGTCCCCGACCCGGGTCGCAGGACGGGCGACAGGTCCCCACGGCAGATGGGCGACGTTGTTCCGCAGGCGAGACGGAGAGATGCTCAACGACGCCTGATTCCGGTCGCCCTCCGCGCCAGAGCCGTCACTCTTCGTCTCCTTTGGAGTGGATTGATCGTGCTCCGGCCCCTCGCGAAACCCGCCCTGGCCCTCGCCGGGATCCTGGTCCTGGCAGGCTGCTCCGACAGCGACGCCGCCACGGCCGCCTTCCCGACATGGCACAACACCCAGGTCAACGCCGTCAGCCGGATGACCACCGCAAGCGGGGTCGTCACGGCCACGTCCATGAAACCCGACGGGGCTCTGGAGACCGTCGCGCTCGACCTCGCCGGCGGCAAGACGCTCTGGGCCCACCCCGCCACGATGGCGGGCCGGCTGCCGGGCATGGGGGTCTCGGCTCCGGCCATCGTGCCCACCGGCAAGGACCAGGCCGTCGTCGTCGCGCTCGACCCGGCCAAGACGAGCCACTGGAACGCCACGCTCATCGCCCGCGACGCCCGCACCGGCCGGCAGAAGTGGACCAGGCCCGTCCACTCCACCTTCGGCCCCCAGCGCTGCGGCCCGTACATCTGCCTGCCGGAGCAGACCGCGCTGTCGTCGGCGCGCGTGGTCGTGCTCGATCCGGCCACAGGCGAGCTGAAGTGGAAGCTGCCCGGCATCGCCGAGGTCGAGTGGTCCGACTCCGAGCGGGTGCTGCTGCTCCGGCTCTCGTCCAACCCCATGATCGAGTCGTACGAGCTCAAGACCGGCAAGCTGCAGTGGCAGCAGCCGATCGAGCAGGCGCTCGGGCCCGGCATCGACCTGTCCGGCGGGTGGGCCTTCGGCGCGACCGGCGACGACCTCGTCGGCTACGTCGCCCCCTACACGAACCCGCGGACGAAGAAGGCCTCGGCGTTCGGCCTCTTCTCCATCAAGATCGCTGATGGCACGGTCAACTGGATGCGCCCCTCGGTCGTGCGCGTCTATCCCAGCGGCAGCCCGGGCCTCGCCCCGGTGGTCCGCCCGGTCGACCAGCACGGCGCCTACGGCGGGTTCGCCCGGCTCGACTCCGACACCGGACGCGTGGTCGGCCAGATCACCGCCTCGGAGGTGCCCGGCTCGGGCTGGTGGCTGGCCTTCCCCGACCGCATGGAGAAGCTGGGTTTCCTGAAGCACGACACCGAGGGCACGACCTTCGACCTCACCACGGGCCGGCAGGTCCCGATCGAGGAGGAGCGCGGCTGGTCCTTCTGCGTCACCGACCCCAAGCCCCTCCCGCTGCGCGGCCAGGCTCCCGGCTTCTACTCGGTCGCGGCCGTCTGCGACTATGACCTCGCGACCGGCAAGCGCGTCACGAGCTCCTCGGCCCCACCCTCCTGGTACACAGGCAGTCAGGACGGCTGGCGTCTGTGGCGCGACGAGAAGGGCGCGATGCACGCTCTCAACGACAGCACCGCCACGGCACCGGGTATGTACGGCTAGAAGCCCCGATCTCACACGTTCGTGCAATCGAGCGGAAATTACCGGGAGGGGGGCGACGAGCATGCCGACAATACTGAAATATAGTTCTAGAAGAGTGCTGACAAAGGAGGGGCCAACATGCCCGAGGCAGTCATCGTCGCAACCGCACGCTCCCCCATCGGCCGTGCGTTCAAGGGGTCACTGAAGGACATCCGTCCCGACAACCTGACCGTGCAGATGATCAGGGCCGCGCTGGACAAGGTGCCCCAGCTCGATCCCACGACGATCGACGACATCATGCTGGGATGCGGTCTGCCCGGCGGCGAGCAGGGGTTCAACATGGGCCGCGTGGTGTCGGTGATGCTGGGCCTGGACAACGTGCCGGGCACCACGATCACCCGCTACTGTTCCTCCTCGCTGCAGACCACGAGGATGGCGTTCCACGCGATCAAGGCCGGCGAGGGCGACGTCTTCGTCTCGGCCGGGGTCGAAGTGGTGTCACGTTTCGTCAAGGGCAACTCCGACTCGCTGCCCGACACGCAGAACCCTCTCTTCGGCGACGCCGTGGCCAGGAGCAAGTCGTTCGGCGAGGGCGGCCACACCTGGCACGACCCGCGCGACGACGGCTCGCTGCCCGACATCTACATCGCCATGGGCCAGACCGCCGAGAACCTCGCCCAGCTCAAGGGCATCAGCCGCAAGGAGCAGGACGAGTTCGGCGTACGCTCCCAGAACCTCGCCGAGAAGGCGCTGGCCGACGGCTTCTGGCAGAAGGACATCACCCCGGCCACGCTGCCCGACGGCACCGTGGTCAGCAAGGACGACGGGCCACGCGCCGGCACCACCTACGAGGCCGTGTCGTCGCTCAAGCCGGTCTTCCGGCCCGACGGCACGGTCACGGCGGGCAACTGCTGCCCGCTGAACGACGGCGCGGCTGCGGTCATCGTGATGAGCGACGTGAAGGCGGCCGAGCTCGGCATCACGCCGCTGGCCCGCATCGTCTCCACCGGGGTCACCGGCCTGTCGCCCGAGATCATGGGCCTCGGCCCGGTCGAGGCGTCGAAGCAGGCGCTCGCCCGCGCCGGGATGGCGATCGAGGACATCGACCTGGTCGAGATCAACGAGGCGTTCGCGGCCCAGGTCATCCCGTCCTACCGGGAGCTGGGCATCGACCTCGACCGCCTCAACGTCAACGGCGGCGCGATCGCGGTGGGCCACCCGTTCGGCATGACCGGGGCTCGCATCACCTCCACGCTGATCAACAGCCTCCAGCACCACGACAAGTCCATCGGGCTGGAGACGATGTGCGTCGGCGGCGGCCAGGGCATGGCCATGATCCTCGAGCGGCTGAGCTAGCAGCCGACGTCGCCCCGGCCCCTTCGGGTGGCCGGGGCGACCTGCCGCCTAGCCCTGGAAGTCGGGGCCCGCGTGAGTGAGCGTGACCCGGAGGATGACGCGGCGCTCGCGGATCATCGCGGCGCGGTAGTCGTCCCAGTCGGGGTGCTCGCCCGCCATGTCGCGGTAGTAGGTGACCAGATGGTCCATGGCCTCCGGCAGCGAGACGACCTCGGCCCGCCCGTCGACCTGGACCCACTCGCCGAAGAACGCGTCCGTGAAGACGCAGATCGACACATGGGGATCACGGCGGACATTCCGTGTCTTGACCGCCGTCTCCCTGGTGCTGATGACCACATGGCCGCCCGCGTCGACGCCGACCGTCACCGGTGACAGCTGTGGGCGGCCGTCGCGATGCCGGGTCTGCAGCACGGCGCGATGGTTGCGCCGGAGGAACTCTCGTGCCCTGTCTTGATCCATCCCCCCATGATGACGCGCCCGTACCGAGGGCACGGGCGCGAGTCGGGGAGGCCTCTAAATGAAGCCCATGCGATTACGGCGGTGCCGCTCGTGTTCGTGGACGATCGCGGCGGCGTAGCCGTGGGTCAGCCCGTGCTCGTCGGCGAGCCAGTTGGCCCGCTCGTCACACCTGAGGAACGACGGACCGTTGTCGATGGCTTGGAACCACTCGGGGAGCTGGCGTCCCGTTATCGTCGGGACCCTTGCGATGAGCTTCGTCTGCGTCTCCGGTGAGTGGTTCAAGGACATGGGCACCTCCACGGATTAAGGTCCTTTGCTCGACACTGCAACACCGCCACCGGAAAGGCAACCCCCAAGTCGGCACCAATTCGTTACATGAGGTTCATGTCCGGCCGGACAACAGAGCCTCGCGGCCGAGCCTCGCAACCGAAACTCGCAGCGGAGCCGCACAGCAGAAGGGCCCCACCGGATCGGCGGGGCCCTCGTCGCTCTCAAACTCAGTCGTTACCGCTGAAGTAGCTGATGAAGCGGAGCACCTCAAGGTAGATCCAGACCAGGCTCAGCGTCAGGCCGAACGCGCACTGCCAGGCGAACTTCTCGGGAGCGCCCTGCTTGATGCCCTGCTCGACGGCGTCGAAGTCGAGCAGCAGGAAGAAACAGCCGATCAGGATCATCGCGATGCTGAAGATCCACCCGAGCGGGGAGTCGGTGCGGATGCCGATGCCGCCGTCGTGGAACAAGCCGACGAGCAGGTTGACCAGCATCAGGCCGAGCGCCGCGATGGCCGCCGCGATGACGAACTTGGTGACCTTCGGCGTGACGCGCACGATGCGCAGGGCGTAGACGGCCAGCACGCTGCCGAAGGCGAATGCCGTGCCGAGGACCGCCTGGAGCACGATGTTGTTGTCGAAGACCGACTGGAAGAGGCTGCTGAGCGCGCCCAGGAACACGCCCTGGAACGCGGCGTAGGCCAGGATGAGGGCCGGGCTGGTGCTCTGCTTGAACGAGGCGACCAGCCCCAGCACCAACGCGACGATGGCCGAGCCGACGGCGACGCCCATCGGGACCTCGAAGTACCACGCCAGCGCGGCGGCCACGACGAGCGTGCCCAGGGTCATGAACCCGCGGACCACGACGTCGTCGATCGTCATCGTGCGGTAGGCGGGTTGGGTCGGGGGTGCGTACGACGGGGAGTCGTACATGTGCTGCAACTGGTCGGGGGTCGGGGCGGGTGGCGCCCATGCCCCGGCCTGCTGCCGGGACCTGTTGAAAACGGGGTTTCTGCTCTCCATCGCTGCCTCCTGCGCCGAGCCTACGAGACCCGGCGTCACCTAGGTCGACTCGCGCTCAGATCTATGTGGTTTCGAGACTTCAGCAGCGAGAGAACGAACGTGTCGCTGGTGAAGTTCCCCCGTCGCCGAGGGTGGTTGAAAGATCGGTTTCCCATGGTAGAGGCCGGTGCCCCCGGCGGGATTCGAACCCGCACGTCAACCCTTTTAAGGGGTTTGCCTCTGCCATTGGGCTACGGGGGCGCCGCAATCATACGAAAGGGAACATGCTCCCGAGGAGCACAACTTCGCATCAGCTGTCACAACTGTGTAGTTTGCGGTGAAGTGCCAAGGCACCAGGGACTCTGTCAAGGAAGAGTAAACCGTCTAGATGGTCCAGTTGGTGCTGAATGCACCGAGCTTCGAAGGAATCGGCTTCAATGGTGACCGGATCACCCGTTCCCGGTAGCCGTCCGTGCACGGTGATGCGGGTCGCGCGGCGTACGTCCGCGGTGAGACCGGTGACGGAGGCGCAGCCCTCGCGCCCGCCGCACCAGGTCGAGGCCTGTGCGAGGAGCGGGTTGACCACGACCAGCTCGCCCGCCCACGAACGGCTGCGCGGATGGCGGCCCGCGTCGAAGGCGATCAGCCGCCAGCTCAGCCCGATCTGGGGCGCGGCCAGGCCGGTCAGGCTCGGCTCGACGCGCAGGGTGGCGAGCAGGTCGGCCGCGGCGGCGACCACGTTCGGGTCGGTGGGATCCACCTGCTCGGCGGAGGTGGACAGGAGCGGATGCGGGGCGCCGAGCACGTGACGGGCCCGTCCGGCGGGCCCGTTCACAGCAGGTCGGGTTCGACGGGGCGGAAGGTTATCTCGGAGTCGAGCCCCGAGCCCACGGCGGCCAGGTCGCACATGAGCGCGGCCACGTCGACCTGCTCGGGGATGTCGACGTCGGCGATGAGCACGTAGAGGCGTCCGGTGAGCCGGGTGCTCATGCCGGTGATGTTGCCGCCGACCGAGGCCAGCGCGCCGCTGACGGCGGAGATGATGCCCGGCCGGTCGGGGCCGTGGAGGGTCAGGACGTAGCCGAGGCCGCCGGCCCTGCAGCCGAAGTGGCGGCGGGCCTCGACGGCCGAGGCGGTCACCACCAGGTCGAGGGTGCAGAGCTGCTTGGCGAGCTGCTCCGGGCTGAGGTCGCCGGAGACCAGCAGCATCATCGCCACGTGGCCGCCGAGCAGCGTCATCGTCGAGTCCTGAATGTTCGCTCCGCAGTCTGCGAGCGAGCCGGTGACCGCGGCGATGACGCCGGGCCGGTCGACGCCGAGCACGGTCACCGCAGAGAGACCCACCCGAGGATCCCCTCTCGTCCGAAGATCTCACGGGCGCCGAGAACGCCCCGGCGTGAGGACACCGGGGCGCTGCCGTACCGGGGCTAGCGATGAGTCGTCGCCACGGCTGCCCTGAACCCGTCGCGCGGGTGTTCCATCTCACCCAGTGAGATGGTCTCCCGCTTGAAGAAGAGCGCGAGGGTCCAGTCGACGACGACTCTGACCTTGCGGTTCAGCGTCGGCACCCGCGACAGATGGTAGGTCCGGTGCATGAACCACGCAGGGAATCCACGAAGCTTGACCCCGTAGACGTTCGCGACGCCTTGGTGCAGGCCGAGACCGGCAACCGACCCGACATACTTATGGCGGTAATCAGCCAGTTGCCTCCCCCCGCAGCCGGCGGACGATGTTGTCGGCGAGCACCTTGGCCTGCCGCACCGCGTGCTGGGCGTTCGGAGCGCAGTACTGGCCCGGGTTCGTGACGTCGGGCACACCGGCCGCGTCGCCGGCGGCGAAGGCGTCGGAGGTGCCCGCGACGGTCAGCATGGTGGTCGTCTTGACCCGGCCGCGCTCGTCGAGCGGCAGGTCACTGGCCTGCACCACCGTGCTCGGCTTGACCCCCGCGGTCCACACGAGGGTGTCCGCGTCGAACGCCGAGCCGTCGGAGAGCACCACGTGGCCGTCGACGCACGACTCCAGGCGCGTGTCGAGCTTGACGTCGATCCCACGCTCGCGAAGCTGCTCCAGCGTCCACTTGCCCATCTCGGGGCCGACCTCGGGCAGCACCCGCCGCGTGGCCTCGACGAGCACCCAGCGGATGTCGGACGGCTTGATGTTGCGGTAGTAACGCGTCGAGTGCCTGGCCATGTCCTCCAGCTCGGCCAGCACCTCGACGCCCGCGAAGCCCGCGCCGACCACGACGAACGTGAGCGCCCGGCGGCGCACCTCGGGATCGTCGGTGGACTCGGCCACGTCGAGCAGGTGCAGGACCCGGTTGCGCAGCGCGATGGCCTCACCCACGGTCTTGAGGCCGATGCCGATGTCGGTGAGGCCGGGGATCGGCAGAGTGCGCGAGATCGAGCCGGCCGCCATCACGATGAGGTCGTAGCCGATCTGCCGGGGCTCGCCCTCGGCGGGCTGGAAGGTGACGCTGCGCCCGGCGTGGTCGACCCTGGTGACGGTGCCGTTCAGGATCCGCACCTTGGGCAGCACCCGCCGCAGCGGCGCGACCACGTGCCGGGGTGAGAGGTTGCCGGCCGCCGCCTCCGGCAGGAACGGCTGGTAGGTCATGTAGGACTGGGGGTCGATGATGGTGATGCTCACCTCACCGCCGCGCAGCTCACGGTGGAGTCTGCGCTGCAGTCTCAGCGCGGTGTACAGGCCGACGTAACCGCCGCCGACGATCAAGATGTGCTTGTTCATCCTGAGGCCCATCCTCGTGGAATGCTTGTGAAAGCTTTCACAAGCCTACGTCATGCACCCTCCCGATTACCAATCCGTGACCCATGACGCGCGTCACAGCGCCAGCGCGGCGGCTCTGGTGAAGATGTCGTCGAGCATTCGCGCGGTCACCCTGCCGGTGAACGTGTTCTGCTGGCTGGGGTGATAACAGCCGATCAGCGTCACCGCCGCCTCGCCGTGCGTCGCCTCGACCTCCACGCCGTGCCCGAACCTCGGCCTGCTGGGCGGCAGCCCGTAGCCCGCCTCCTTCAGCGCCGGCCACATGGCCTGCCAGGCGAACCCGCCGAGCGCGACGATCACCCGCACGCTCGGCGCGACCGTGGCCAACTCCCGCGCCATCCAGGGAAGGCAGGTGTTCCTCTCGTCCGGCGTGGGCTTGTTGGCGGGCGGCGCGCACCGCACGGACGCCAGCATCCGGGTGCCGATGAGCTTCTGCCCGTCGCCCGCGTGCTCGCTGGTCTCCTGTACGGCCAGGCCGCAGCGGTGCAGTGAGGCGAACAGCCAGTCGCCGCTGCGGTCACCGGTGAAGATCCGCCCGGTCCTGTTGCCCCCGTGGGCGGCCGGCGCGAGGCCGACGATCAGGATGCGCGGGTGGTCGTCGCCCCAGCCCGCGACCGGCCGGCCCCAGTAGGTCTCGTCCGCGAACGCCCATCGCTTCACCCGGGCGGTCTCCTCACGCCACTCCACCAGGCGGGCACAGGCGCGGCAGACGGACACCCGGGCGGTGAGCTCCGCGAGGGTGGGGCTGGTGGTGGCGAGACGGCGGACGTCGGCGGCGTCGTGGGCGACCGGGGTGTCAGCGGTCGCGGAATCGTCCGGCCACCCGGTGCCAGGAGGTACGAAGCTCATGACACCGATGGTGCCCGATCAACCGGACTTCTTCGGACCGGGTGCGGCCCCGGACGGTCGGCCAGGTCTTCGCTCAGGCCACCGCTCAGGGTCTTCGCGACGGCGTGCCGTGGCCGGAGGCGGCGCGGGCGGTCGCAGGCGGTCGCGGGCAGTCGCGGGCGGTCGCAGGCGGTCGCAGGCGGTCACGGGCACTCGCAGGAACGCAGGAAAAGAAAAACCGGGTGGCGCCGCAGGGGCGCCACCCGGTCAGGTCAACCGGTCGGAGAGACCGATCAGGCGGACGGCGTGGAGGCCGACGCCGGGGCGGATGCCGGAGGGCACGTCGCCGTGAACTGCGCAACGCCCGAAGACGCCGCGTTGGGGGTGATGACGACGAGCTCGATCGAGCCCGAGGTCACGGAGGCACCGTGGGTGCCGCCCACGCCCCACTGCACGTCGAGGCTGCCGTTGACCTGGCGCTCGAGCGTGTTGTGGTCGCGCTGGCCGTTGATCACCCAGTAGTACTTGACGGTGGTCGGGCCGGTGCTGGTGAGGGTCGCCTTGAAGTCGACGCCGGGCCCCCTCTTGTCAGCGCACATCTCGTTGCGCTGACCCGTCACCGAGACCGCCGAGACCGACACCGTCGGCTGCGGGGCCTGGCAGGCGGCGTAGGACTGCGTGATCGAGTCGCTGTTGCGCGGCCCGAAGACCGTCAGCGTGATCTTGCCGCCCTTGGTCGCGGCGCCGGTCAGGACCTTCTCCGGCAGCGTGACGGTGCGCTTGCCACCGTGGTTGAACACGGTGTCGCCCTTGAGGACGGTCTGGCCGTTCAGCGACCACACCCACTCGACGCGGCCGGGGCCGGTCGACCGGATGACGGCGTGGGCGCCGACCTTGCAGCCGTCGTTGTTGGTCGCGGTGACCAGGTCGGTGGCGGCGACACGGGTGGCCGGAGCCTCGGTCTCGCACCAGACCTTGTAGTGGGCCTTGTTGGAGTAGGTGCGGTCAGGGCCGAGCACCTGGAGCACCGCGTAGCCGTGCTCGCTGCTGCGCGGGGAGATGCCGAAGCCGACCTTCTTGGAGTGCCACACCTTGGTCTTGCCGTAGTCGACGATCCTGCCGTTGAGGATCCACCGGTAGCGGACCCAGGACGGGTCGCTGACCTTGATCAGGCCGGTGAAGTGGATCTTGTCGCCAGGGGTGCAGGCGCCGACGTAGGAACTCGGGCTCGCCCACGCGCGGGCGGAGACCTTGGTGACTTCCTTCACCTCGACGACCTTGGCACAGGTGACCGAGAAGTAGCCCTTCTTGGAGGTCACCTTGCGCGGGCTGAGGACCTGTACGGCCTCCCAGCCCTTCTTGACGTCGTCCTTGAAGGTGGCCGACTGCTTGACCGTGACGGTCTTCGTGCCGTGGCCCTTGATCGGGACGGTCTTGACCTTGCCCTTGGACCCGTCACCATGGAGCCAGCGGTAGGCCAGCGTGGTCTTGCCGGTGGCCTTGACCTTGATCTTGGCCGAGACGTTGACCTTGACGGGACAGGCTCCCTCGTAGTCGCGCGTCGCGGCCTTCGGCGTGGAGACCGAGACCTTCGGCTGCGGCTTCTTCGAGGTGGCCTGGGCGGCGGCCGTGGTGGCCGTGCCCGCCGAGGCCGAGGTGGCGGCCTGTGCGGGAGCGGCTGCCAGCGCCGCTACCATGCCGGCCAGCAGGGCGGTGGAGGCGCCGAACGCCACCGCCTTGCGTGCTAAGGGAGAGGACATCATGTGGAGAGTGCTCCATTCCGTGAGGGAAAAGATGCGCTCGGGAACGGTCGCCACGCCGACATCATCCGTGTCCGGCAATATGGCAAAGCCCCCGTAATGCTCCCTCACCTAAGCACAAAAGTGATCGTGTACTCAACTAGTGACACACACCCGAAATGCCCCGATTTGACTGCATTTCAGGTGATAGACCAGGCAATTCCATCCAGAATGTCGTGTTCGCTCACCACGACCTGGGTAAACCCGAAACGCCTCACAATTCGATCAAGAATTAGCGCACCAGCCCCGATGACGTCCACCCGCCCCGGATGCATCACGGGTAGGCGGGCTCGTTCGCCGTGGGTCATCGCCAGCAGCCGCCGCGTGACGTCGTGCACCTGGCTCGCGGCGATGCGTGAGTGGTGGATCCGCTCCGGATCGTAGGCGGGCAGGTCGAGCGCGATGCCCGCGACCGTGGTCACCGAGCCGGCCAGCCCCACCAGCGTGTGCGCCCTCTGCACCGGCACCGCGGCGGCCACCCGGTCGAGCGCCGCCTCGATGTCGGCCACCACGGCCTCGAGCGCGGTCGCCGACGGCGGGTCGCCCGCGTCGCGCAGGTGCCGCTCGGTCAGCCGCACGCACCCGATGTCGACCGAGATCGCGCCCTCGACGTGCTGCGAGCCGACCACGAACTCGGTCGAGCCGCCGCCGATGTCCACCACCAGGTAGGGCGGCAGCGGGCCCTGGGGCACCCCGGTCTCGGGCGACAGCCTGACCAGCCCCCTGGTCGCGCCCGTGAACGAGAGCTCGGCCTCGTCCGCGCCGGTGACCACCTCGGCTCGACCCCGAAGATCTCGCGCACCCCGTCGACGAACTCCTGCCGGTTGGCCGCGTCGCGGGTCGCGCTGGTCGCCACGACCCGGGTGCGCCTCGCGCCGTGCTGGTCGATGAGCTTGCGGTAGCCCCGCATCGCGGCGAACGTGCGTTGCAGCGCCTCGGGCGCCAACCGGCCGGTCTCGTCGACCCCCTGGCCCAGCCGGACGATCTCCATCAGCCGCTCGATCTCGACGAGCGTGTCGTCGGAGACATCGGCGATCAGCAGGCGCACCGAGTTGGTGCCGCAGTCGACGGCGGCTACACGCATGGTCCGCCACTCCACCAGTCGGGGAGGGCGTCGAGCGCCTCCCTGCCGAAGGGGTTGGCACCGGGCACCGCCAGCTCGTGCGCGACGAGCGCGTGCAGGCACTTGACCCGCAGCGGCATCCCCCCGGTGCTCTGCATGTCGCGCGGCAACGGCTCCACGCCCTCGTCCTCGGCCACCTTGTCGCGCCTGGCGACGTAGTCGTCGTGGGCCGCCTGGTAGGCGGACGCCAGCTCGGGATCGGTGGCCAGCCTGGCCTGCATCTCGCGCATCAGGCCGGACCCCTCCAGGGTGCCGATCGCGGCGGCCGCCCTGGGACACGTCAGGTAGTAGAGGGTGGGGAACGGCGACCCGTCGGGCAACCGCGGCGAGGTCTCCACCACGTCGGGATTGCCGCACGGACACCGGTGGGCGACCCCGCGCAGCCCCCGGGGCGGACGCCCGAGCTGCCGCCGCACCGCTTCGACGTCGCTCTCGCTCGGGGTCTCGCTACTGTTCAACGTTCGCCTTCTCTCCCGTGCCCGCCCGGCGGCCGGTGCCCGCGTCGGCGGCCTCGACGGACTCCCACAGCGTTTGGTACCACGGTGGCGGCGGGGCGGCCTGCTTCGCGGCCGTCTGCCTCTTACCAGGCTCGGCCTCCATCACCACGAAGCACTTCTCGCCCGGGCCGCAGTAGTGGAGCCGCTCCTTGGCGGTGCGCTTGATCCAGTTGGGGTCGCGGATCTGCCGCGCCTGCGCCTCGAGCGCCCGCCGGTCGGCCTCGACCCGCTCCTTCTCCGCCTGCAGCTCCGCGATGCCGCGCCGCTGGGCGATGTATTCGCGCACGGGGTAGGCCAGGCTCATCGCGATCGCGCACACCACGACCGCGAGGATGGCGGCCCGCCCGGTCAGCTGCGGCCTCTTCGCCAATGCTGCACCCCCCTTGGTAGCGGGCCCGCGACGGAGCCCCGCCGCGAGCCGTACCCGAAACTAGCGCCGGAACCGCGGGAAGGCCGCGCGACCCGCGTAGCGTGCGGCCTCGTCGAGGGTCTCCTCGATGCGCAGCAGCTGGTTGTACTTGGCCACCCGGTCGGAGCGGGCGGGCGCGCCGGTCTTGATCTGGCCGCAGTTGACGGCCACGGCCAGGTCGGCGATCGTCGTGTCCTCGGTCTCGCCCGAGCGGTGGCTCATCATGCAGCGGTAGCCGCTGCGGTGGGCCAGGTCGACGGCGTCGAGCGTCTCGGTCAGGGTGCCGATCTGGTTGACCTTGACCAGCAGCGCGTTGGCGGTGTCGTGCTCGATGCCGCGGGCCAGCCGCTCGGGGTTGGTCACGAACAGGTCGTCGCCGACGAGCTGCACCCGGTCGCCGAGCGCCTCGGTGATGGCCTTCCAGCCCGCCCAGTCCTCCTCGTCGAGAGGGTCCTCGATGGAGACGAGCGGGTAGGTGTCGACCAGGTCGGCGTAGAAGGCGATGAGCTCCTCGGCCGACAGGCCCTTGCCGTCGATCGTGTAGACGCCGTCCTTGTGGAACTCAGAGGCGGCCACGTCGAGGGCCAGCGCCACGTCCTGGCCCGGCGTGTAGCCGGCCCGCTCGATCGCGACCAGGATCAGGTCGAGCGCGTCGCGGTTGGACGGCAGGTTGGGCGCGAAACCGCCCTCGTCGCCCAGCCCGGTCGCGTAGCCCTTCTCCTTCAGCACTCCCTTGAGCGCGTGGTAGACCTCGGTGCCCATGCGCACGGCCTCGCGGAACGTCTCCGCCCCGATCGGCGCGATCATGAACTCCTGGATGTCCACGTTGGTGTCGGCGTGGGCGCCGCCGTTGAGGATGTTCATCATCGGCACGGGCAGCAGGTGGGCGTTGGGGCCGCCGAGGTAGCGGAAGAGCGGCAGGTCGGCGCTGTCGGCGGCGGCCTTGGCGACGGCCAGCGAGACGCCCAGGATGGCGTTGGCGCCCAGCCGCGACTTGTTGGGCGTCGCGTCAAGATCGATCATGATCTGGTCGACGATGCGCTGGTCCTCGGCCTCGACGCCGTGGACCTCGTCGAAGATCTCGTCGGTGACGGCCAGCACGGCCTGCTCGACACCCTTGCCGGCGTAGCGCTCGCCGCCGTCACGCAGCTCGACGGCCTCGAACCGGCCGGTCGACGCGCCGCTGGGAACCGCCGCGCGGCCACTGCTGCCGTCGTCGAGCACCACCTCGACCTCGACCGTGGGGTTGCCCCGGGAGTCGAGGATCTCGCGAGCGTAAACGACCTCGATGGTAGCCACGGGATGCGCTCCTAAATCGAAAGGTAATATGCGTTCAGAGCCTATCGGTACGGTCCCGCCTCGTCGGCGCGCCCGCCCTCAGGACTCGCGGGACTCCCAGGCGTGCACCCGGTCACGGTAGGAGCGGGCGGCGGCGCGCAGCGCGGCCTCGGCGTCGACGCCCGCCTCCTGGGCTCGGCGTACCAGCTCGAACAGCTCGCGGCCGACCCCCTGGCCGACCGCCGAGGCCAGGCTCTCGGGCACGCCGGCGCGTTCGGCCCGGCGGACGAGCTGGGCGGCCAGCGACAGGGCCGGCTGGCCGAGCGGCACGCCGTCGAGCAGCGAGGTCTCCTCGCCCTTCGCGGCCCGCTCGGCGGCCTTGATGGCCTCCCAGTTGTCGTTGACCTCTTCGGCGCTGTCGGCCCGCACCGAGCCGAACACGTGGGGGTGGCGCCGCACCAGCTTGTCGACGATCCCGGCGGCCACGTCGTCCATGTCGAAGTCGGCGGCCACCCGCGCGTGGAACACCACCTGCAGCAGCAGGTCGCCCAGCTCCTCCCGGAGCGCCGGATAGTCGCCCTGCTCGATCGTCTCCAGCACCTCGTACGCCTCTTCGAGGAGGTACGGCACCAGCGTCTCGTGGGTCTGCTTGCGATCCCACGGGCACTCCGCGCGCAGCCGGTCCATCACCGCGACCAGGTCGAGCACCCGCGCGCCCGGCAGGTCGTAGGAGCCCGGCACCACCTCGATCACCGGAGGTTCGTCCAGCGCGATCGCGGCGTGCCCGATGTCGCGCATGAACCGCTCGTCGTCGCCAGCCAGCCACACGACGGTCTCGGTGACCGCCTCGCCCGCCAGCCGGTGGGGGTCGGGCGTGACCACCGTCACCTCGACTCCCGCCTCGGCCAGGTAGGGCAGCTGCGGATGGTCCTCCGAGGCGGTCAGCACGCGGCCCGACCGCAGCGCCTGCCAGGCCTGGTGACTCAGCAGGCCCGGCGGGATCCGCGGCGAGGTGGTGACGACGATCAGCGGCACGGCTAGCCCTGCGGCTGCTGCTGGGCGGGCTCGGCCGCCTTGCCGAAGCGTCCCGCGTCGGCGAACAGCGCTTGGTTCTCCGCCGTCCGCTGCTGGTTGACCACCCCGTAGCGCGGGCTGAAGGTGATCGAGATCGCCGCGGCCTCCTTCTGCAGCCGCTCGTTGCCGCGCTGCTGGGCCGCCTCGTCGGTGCCGCCGCCGTACTGCTGGAGCAGCTTCTGGATGCCGATCGAGACGCGCATGTAGTCGCGCCCCCGGCTCGGCGCCATGCCGCGGGAGATCATGTTCTGGTCCAGGGTGCCCCCCTGCTGCTGGGCGGCGGCGATGGCCTGGTCGATCTCGCCCTCGCTGACCTCCACGCCGGCCCCGCGCACGAGCTGCTCGGCCTGCTTGATGTTGGCCAGCTGGTAGAGCACGACCTCGGGCACCGTGCCCGGGAGCTGTATCTGATCGGCTGAGACGCCGGCCTTGCGCAGCGCGGCCTCGTATTCCTGGACGTTTCTGTTCAGCTCACTCGCCGGGATGCGTTCGCTCCCGACGACGGCCGCCGCGCCCGCCTCCATGGGGGAGGAACAGGCGGTCAGCACGACACCCAGTGCGGCAGCGGCCACAACCACTCGAATCGACTTCACATGCGTCCCTTTCCGACAAAAACCGCCGCTAGCTTACCCGTGCTGGTTCCAGGAACATCGCCTTCACCAGCTCGCCGCACCATGTGAGCAACTCGAGGTCGCGGAGCGGCTGGCCGCCCAGCGGCTTGGTCTTGGGCACCGGCACGAGCAGGGTCTCGGCGGCCTGCTTGTAGATGGCCTTCTTGTAGAGGCGGTCGAGGCGTACCTGCTGCGACTCCTTCAGCCTGACCGGGCCGAACTTGATGTTCTGGCCCTGCAGGGTGACGTCGGTGAGCCCGGCCCTGCGGGCCTCGATGCGGAACCCGGCCACCTCCAGGAGGTTCTCCACCTCCATGGGCGGCTTGCCGTAGCGGTCGGTCAGCTCGTCGCGCACCTCGTCGATGTGGACGCGGGCCGAGATGCCGGCGATCCGTTTGTACGCCTCCAGCCGCAGCCGCTCGGAGGTGACGTAGTCGTGCGGGATGTGCGCGTTGATCGGCAGCTCGACCTTGACATCGTGGTGCTCCTCGGGCGCCTCCTGGCCGGACAGCTTGGCCTTCTGCTCCTGCACGGCCTCGGCCATGAGCCGGACGTAGAGGTCGAAGCCGACGCCCGCGATGAAGCCCGACTGCTCGGCGCCCAGCACGTTGCCGGCGCCGCGGATCTCCAGGTCCTTCATCGCGACGTACATGCCCGCGCCCATCTCGGTGTGCTGGGCGATCGTCGCCAGCCGCTCGTGCGCGGTCTCGGTGAGCGGCTTCTCCGGCGGATAGAGGAAGTAGGCGTAGCCCCGCTCCCTGCCGCGCCCGACCCGGCCCCTGAGCTGGTGGAGCTGGGACAGGCCGTAGTTGTCGGCCCGGTCGACGATCAGCGTGTTGGCGTTGGGCACGTCGAGCCCCGACTCCACGATGGTGGTGCAGACCAGCAGGTCGTATTCGCGCTCCCAGAAGCCGACCATGATCTTCTCGAGCTGCTGTTCGTTCATCTGCCCGTGGGCCACCGCGATGCGCGCCTCGGGCACCAGCTCCCGCATCCGCGCGGCGACGCGGTTGATCGAGGCGACCCGGTTGTGCACGAAGAAGATCTGGCCGTCGCGCATCAGCTCGCGCCGGATCGCGGCCCCGATCTGCTTCTCGTCGTACGGCCCCACGAACGTGAGGATCGGATGGCGCTCCTCCGGCGGCGTGAGGATGGTCGACATCTCCCGGATGCCGGTGAGCCCCATCTCCAGCGTGCGCGGGATCGGCGTGGCCGACATGGCCAGCACGTCGACCTGGGTGCGCAGGTGCTTCATGGCCTCCTTGTGCTCGACGCCGAACCGCTGCTCCTCGTCGATGACGATCAGGCCCAGGTCCTTGAACCGCACCTCGGGGCCGAGCAGCCGGTGGGTGCCGATGACCACGTCCACGGCGCCCGCGCGAAGCCCTTCGAGCGTGCCCTTGACCTCAGCGTCGCTCTGGAAGCGCGAGACCGGCTTGAGCGTGACCGGGAAGCTGGAGAAGCGCTCGGTGAACGTCGACATGTGCTGCTGCACCAGCAGCGTGGTCGGCACCAGCACGGCCACCTGCTTGCCGTCCTGGACGGCCTTGAAGGCCGCCCGCACGGCGATCTCGGTCTTGCCGTAGCCGACGTCGCCGCAGATCAGACGGTCCATCGGGATCCCGCGCTCCATGTCGCGCTTGACCTCGTCGATGGCCTCCAGCTGGTCGCCGGTCTCGGCGTAGGGGAAGGCGTCCTCCATCTCGCGCTGCCACGGCGAGTCGGCGCCGAAGGCGTGGCCGGGCGAGGCCATGCGGGCGGAGTAGAGGCGGATGAGCTCGCCCGCGATCTCCTTGACCGCCTTCTTCGCCCGGGACTTGGCCTTGGCCCAGTCGGCGCCGCCCATCCGGTTGAGCGTGGGAGCCTCGCCGCCGACGTAGCGGGTGACCTCGTCGAGCTGGTCGGTGGGCACGTACAGGCGATCGCCCTTGGCGTACTCGATGACCAGGTATTCGCGCGTGGCGCCCTGGACCGTGCGCTGGACCATCTCGACGTAGCGGCCGACGCCGTGCTGCTCGTGCACCACGTGGTCGCCGACCTTGAGCTGCAGCGGGTCGACCATGTTGCGGCGGCGGGAGGGCAGGCGGCGCATGTCCTTCGTGGACGCCTTCTGGCCCACGAGGTCGAGATGGGTGAGCACGGCCAGGCCGGGGGTGATGAAGCCGTGCTCGATCAGCCCGGTGGTGACGTGGACGACCTGGGCCTCGGGCGCCTCATCCAGATATTTCTCAAGACGGGCGGGAACGTCCACGCTCTTGAGGACCTCCACCATGCGCTCGGCCGGGCCATGCCCCTCGCTCAGCAGCACGACGGCCTTGCCCTCGGCGAGCCAGCTCTTGACGTCGCCGAGCGCCCTCCTGGTGTCTCCCCGGTAGGCCTCGGAGTCGTGGGCGTCGAGCTCGACCCCGGTGCCGAACGGCGCCATCGTCCACCACGGCTGCCCCAGCACGCCGGCGTGGTCGCGGATCTCGTCGAGACCGCGGAAGGCCGCCGCGCCGAGGTCGATCGGCGCCTCGCCGCCGGCCGCCGCGTTGATCCACGACGCCTCCAGGAACTCCTGCGAGGTGCGCACCAGCTCCTCGGCCCGGCCCCTGATCCGCTCGGGATCGCACACGAACACCGCGGCCCTGGCGGGCAGGTGGTCGAGCAGCAGGTCCATCTCGCCGGCCAGCACGGGCGCGAACGCCTCCATGCCCTCGACCGGTGCGCCCTCGGCCAGCTGGTCGAGCACCTCGGCCAGCGCCGGGTATCGCTCGGCCAGCTCGCGCGCCGCCGCCCGCACCTCGGGAGTCAGCAGCAGCTCGCGGCAGGGCGGCGCGAACAGCCCTTCCTCGGCCGCCTCCAGCGAACGCTGGTCGGCCACCTTGAACCAGCGGATCTCCTCGACGGTGTCGCCCCAGAACTCCAGCCGCAGCGGGTGCTCCTCGGTGGGCGGGAAGACGTCGAGCAGCCCGCCGCGCACCGCGACCTCGCCGCGCTTCTCCACCATGTCGACCCGGTGATAGCCGTTGCCCACGAGAGCGTCGACCACCGCGTCGAGGTCGGCGTCGTCGCCCGCCCTCAGGCGAATCGGCTCCAGGTCGCCCAGGCCCTTGACGATCGGCTGCAGCAGCGCGCGCACCGGGGCCACGACGACGCTGAGCGGCCCGGCCGCCGTGTCGCCCTTGACCGGGTGGGCGAGCCTGCGCAGCACGGCCAGCCGCTGGCCCACCGTGTCGCTGCGCGGCGAGAGCCGTTCGTGCGGCAGCGTCTCCCAGGCCGGGAAGACCGCCACGGAGCTGGGCTCGATGAGGCTGGTCAGGGCGGAGGCCAGATCTTCGGCCTCACGGCCCGTCGCGGTCACCGCGAGCACGGTGCGCTGGTCGTGCCCGGTCAGCGCGGCCACGCCGAACGGGCGCAGCGCGGAGGGCGCCACCAGCGAGACGTCGCCGCCCTCTTCGAGAGCGGCGGTCAGCTTCGGGTCGGCGGCAACAAGGTCAAGCAGCCCGGAAAGACTCATCAGATACGCCCACAGCCCCACGACGGCAACACGATTACCCCCGGCCGGGAAGGTCGCGGGGGTGTCAGTTCTCCAGAGTACTGGCCGTCTCGCCCCGCACGACCGCGTACCCCGCCACAGAAGGCCATCGAACCGTCAGGGCCGCCGGCTCCTCCTCGGCACGCCAGGAGTGGTCGACGCCCCGCCCCCACGCCACGTAGTCGCCGCGCCGCGCCGCCAGCACGGCCCGCCCGGGCGACAGCAGGGGAAATCCCTCACTAATCGCCATAGCTCGACTACTGTAAGTGACATGTCTGAAGTGCGGTCGGTCGCGCCGGGAGGCGACCTT
Organism: Nonomuraea sp. NPDC048916; assembly: GCF_040649575.1. Lineage (NCBI taxonomy): Bacteria > Bacillati > Actinomycetota > Actinomycetes > Streptosporangiales > Streptosporangiaceae > Nonomuraea > Nonomuraea sp. NPDC048916. The sequence continues at coordinate 91,110 of NZ_JBEZFS010000003.1, read as the reverse complement.
TTCGATCAGCGGATCCGCGAGCAGTGGGCCGGGCAGCTCGGCAGGCGGCTCGACCTGTTGATCGCCGGATGCGCGCACGACGAGCCGCTGGTCCTCGACCGGATCGAGACCCGGCTGACCGGGGTCGACGAGGACCTGCCGGCGATCAGGAGCGTGGTCGAGGAGCGAGCCGACCTGATCACGTGGTCGCTCGGCGACCTGCGCTCCGCCCCGGTGCCGCCGAGGTCGGTGGACGTGATCCAGCTGTCGTTCCTGCTCGAGCGCATCCAGCACGCGGAGCTGGTCTTCGACCGGCTGCTGCAGGCGTTGCGCCCCGGCGGGCTGGTGCTGCTGCGGATGCGCGACCGCAGATCGGCCTACGGCCTGTGCGACCGCCTCACGCCGGGGTGGCTGCGGCGGGTGCTCTGGCGCCACCTGGTGACCGGCGGCACGCCCGGCCCGCTGCCCGCGGTGTATGAGCCGCTGACCTCGCACGACGGGATCCACGCCTTCTGCCTGAGCCGCGGACTGCTGATCACCGACGACGAGACGAGGACCAGCGGCCCCGCGCTGGGCCGGCTCGGCCGCACGGCCGTCGCGCTGGCCGACCGGCTGAGCCGCGGCCGTTACCCTTCGTCACACGACGAGATCACCATGGTCATCAGGAAGCCGCAGAACCACTTCGCCCGCCTCATCTAGTGACACACTATGACGGTCACTGAACCGGAACACTGGGGATTCGAACGTGGAGCACACCCCCGACGCGCGCGAGCTGGCCGATCTCGAGCTGTTGCTGTCCGGGGCGTTCCAGCCCCTGACCGGGTTTCTCGGCCACGACGACCTCCACTCGGTCGCCGAGCGCGGCACCCTCGCCGACGGCACGCCCTGGCCGGCGCCGGTCACACTGCGCCTGCCCGCCGACGCCTCCCCCGGCGACGAGGTCACGCTGCTCGACCCCGAGGGCGTGCCGCTCGCCGTCCTTACCGTGACCGAGCACGAGCCCGACGGGCTGACCGCCGGTCCGGTCCGGAGCCTCGGCGCGCCGGAGCACGGCCCGTTCGCCCGGCTCCACCGCACTCCCGCCCAGGTGCGCGAGGCGCTCGGCGGCCGCCCGGCGCTGGTCGTCACGATGCGCGGGCCGCTCGACGACCTCACCGAGATCATCGCCACCGCCAAGGAGCTCGACGCGGTGATCGTGCTGCTCCCCCTGTCGTACGGCGAGCCGGGCCCGTCCGTGGTCAGGGCGGCGCTGCGGGCCAGAGACCATCTGCCCGAGGGCACCCTCGTCGTGCCGGTCCCGCTCGCGCCGCGCGAGGAGCCGGAGATCGACCTGGAGCTGCGCGAGCACGTCGCCACCGCCTACGGCGCGACCGAGCACCTGGCCGGGCCCGAGCCGGTGAGCATCCCCGGCCCGCCACACCGGCGCGGCCTCGTGGTGTTCTTCACCGGCCTGTCCGGCTCGGGCAAGTCGACGGTCGCCCGCGGCCTGCGCGACGCGCTGCTGGAGCTCGGCACCCGCACGGTCACCTATCTCGACGGCGACGTGGTGCGCGCCCTGCTGTCCAAGGGCCTGACGTTCTCCAAGGCCGACCGCGACCTCAACATCCGGCGCATCGGCTTCGTCGCCGCCGAGGCGGCTCGCCACGGCGGCCTGGCCATCTGCGCTCCCATCGCCCCCTACGAGGCCACCCGCGCGGAGGTGCGCGAGATGGTCGAGTCGGTCGGCGCCGACTTCCTGCTCGTGCACGTCTCGACCCCGCTGGAGGAGTGCGAGCGCCGCGACCGCAAGGGCCTGTACGCCAAGGCCCGCGCCGGGCTCATCCCCGAGTTCACCGGCATCTCCGACCCCTACGAGCAGCCGGACGACGCCGACCTGGTCATCGACACCACCCACCTGTCGATCGAGGCGGCGGTCGCCCAGGTGATGGGCGCGCTGCGGAGCGGCGGCTGGGTGCGCTGACCGGCGGAGGTCAGGGCAACGGCACCCGGGTCGAGCGGAAGTGCGGGTCCCGGGCGAGCGTGGCGAACGCCCTGCTGGTCATCGGCTCGGTGTCGAAACTGGTGTTGCCCCGCGGCGCCTGGGGTGAGTCGAAGTAGATCAGGGCCTTGATCTGCGGATAATGCCGGATCTGGGCGCGTACGGAATTGTAGAAGTCGCCCTTCGCCGCGCGGTCGTCAGCCCTTTCGAACACGCCCCACTCGGCGACCATGACCGGCTTGCCGGGAAAGCGCAGCTGCATCCACCGGTAGAAGCCGGGCCAGCGCGGGAAGTCGGGCCGGGTCTTGTTGACCAGGCCGGCGAAGTCGCGCACCTCGCTGTCGGCGTAGGGGTCCATCGCCACCCAGTCGACCACGTCGTCGCCCGGGTAGAGCTCCTCGAACCACGCCTTGGCCGCCCAGTTGGGGGCGCCCATGTAGGTCATGACCGTGACCGCGTTCTTCACGCCCTTCTCGCGCAGCCGGAGCACGACGTGGCGGAACATGGCCGCGTAGTCGGCCGCCTGCATGCCGGAGCCCTGGCCGGCGCGGACGTCGTTCTCCGGCTCGTGGTGAATCGTCAGGAAGAACCGCTCGGGGAACGTGCGCCGGATGTAGGCGGCCAGCCGGTCGATGCGGTGGTCGAGGGCCCCGCCGGCGATCTCCGCCCAGGTGCGGTCGAACGACGGCTTCCAGTTGATCAGCAACAGCCTCGGCCGGGCGGCGTCACGGGCCAGCCGGATCTCCCGCTCGGTGGGGAACAACTCGTTGGTCCGGTGATAGACGTGCACCACGTCGGCGTGGGTCCCCATCCGGTTCTCGGCGCTGCGCACGGCCTGGTCCACGGGCACGCCGGTGAAGATCTCGGGCGCCATGCCCCACCAGGCACCGCAGGACGGGATGAGCTTGTCGGTGACCGTGCAGGCGGCCCTGCCCTTCGACGGCTTGACCTCCACCGGGAACGCCGTGCCCTTGCGCGCGCCCTCTGATCCCGAACATCCGGTCAGCCCGGCGACGAGCCCCACGACCAGCCCGGCGACCAGCAGGACCATGCCTTTTCTCTTAGATATACGTGAAATGCCGTTTAGCATCTGGAGCCTCCGCCCCCTTTTCCCAGGACCCCCGCCCTGTCAATGCTGAACCATGCCATGCCGTTCCCATGACGTCAGCCGGTGCGGCTGTTCCCGCTGGTTGTCATGGGCTAAACCCGGCCCGACATTTCACCTGAATTCGCATTATCGACGGGCGAATCGCCGGGTTTACCGGAGAAAATCTTCCGTAATCAGCATGGGCGATATCTGCCCGGCCTATAGTGGGCGGGCGCCTCGACATGTGACGCTGAGTCGCCACACGATGACAACGCGCACACATCTGGGAGCCTCATGAGCCTGTCGCCGGACTTCCCGGCCCGCCGCTCCGGCACCGACCTCGGGGAGCACTTCGCCCTGCTGCGCAGGCGCTGGCAGCTCTTCCTGGGCTTCGTCCTGGCCGGAGGCACGGCGGGCCTGGCGCTGCTGTGGATCGTGCCGTCCGCCTACACCGCGACCACGCAGGTCCTGGTCACGGCCGTCGGCCCGCAGGAGCAGGGCAACCAGGTGACCAACCGGCAGCGCGAGCCGCTCAACCTCGACACCGAGGCGCAGATCGCGCAGTCCGCCCTGGTGACGGCCAAGGCGGCGGAGCTGCTGCACACCTCCGAGCCCGAGCCCGTCGAGGTGACCGTGCCGCCCAACTCGGCCGTGCTGTCGATCTCCGTGACCGCCCCCGGCCCGGCCACCGCGGCGACCCAGTCGCGGGCCTACGCCGAGGCCTACCTCGCCGTCCGCGCCGACGCCGCCCAGGCGGCCATCACGCTCCAGCAGAAGGCCATGCTGGCCAAGCTCAAGCAGGTCAACACCGACCTCGACACCGTGGTCAGAGAGCTCCCGACGCTGCCCGCCGGCACCGCCGAGCACACCCTCGCCCAGCACAGGCAGGGCGTGCTCAACCGGCAGGCCTACAACCTGACCATGAAGTACGACGCCCTGAAGACCCTCACGGTGACCCCCGGCTCGATCCTCAGCCAGGCCGTCCCACCGGAGGACCCGAGCTCCCCCAGCCTGCCGCTCTACCTGGGCACGGGGTTGATGCTGGGCCTGCTCGCCGGCACCGCGGCGGCGGTCTTCCGCGACCGGATCGACACGCGGCTGCGCACCGCCTGCGACGTCGAACGGCTGACCAGGCTGCCCGTCATCGCCGACCTGCCGGCCCGGCCCGACCAGGACATGCTGCACAACCTGGCCTCCACCGTGATCGCCGGCTGCCAGGGCAAGCGGCTCCTGATCAAGGCGGTGCCCAACGGGTTCGCGGGCCCGGCCGTGGCCGAGGCGCTCGCCGCCACCACGATGCTGACCGTGCTCGACGGCTCCGACGTGGGCGACCTGGCCCGAGCCGACGCCGCGGTGCTCGTCGTCGGGCTCGACCAGGTCACCTCGGCGGAGGCGACGGCCGCGATACGCCCCCTGGCCAGGCAGCACGTGCCGATCATCGGGGTCGTGACCGCCACCCGCGAGCCGGTGTTCTGCACCACCGTGACCGCCCGGTCGCGCACCTCCCTCGGCAAGCTCGTGGCCGGCGCCGAACTCGATCCCGGCATCGCGACCGAGACCACTCCCATGCAGGCGCTGCCGCATCCGCCGGGCAAACTGACGTGAGAGGGCCCGCCTGGCCCATCGCCGCGCTGCTCGTGGGCTATCCCGTGTGGTGGGCCCTGGGTTTCGGCGGGCTCGCGGTGATCGTGCTGGCGGTGCCGATGGCGGTCCTCCTCTGGCGGCGCAGGCCGATCAGGGTGCCGCGCGGGTTCGGGTTCTGGCTGCTGCTGCTCGCCGGCTACGGGCTGAGCGCGCTGATGCTGTCGGAGATGCCGCCCGACACCTACGGCGAGTTCGGCGCGGGCCGGGTCATCGGCTACCTGATGCGGCTCATGCTCTACGTGTCACTGCTGGTCACGGTGCTCTACCTGGGCAACCTGAGCGAGCGGGAGCTGCCGCAGCTACGGCTCGTGCGGATGCTCGGCGCGCTGTTCGTGACGACCGTGGCGGGCGGGCTGCTCGGCGTGTTCTTCCCGGGCTTCTCGTTCACCTCGCCGCTGGAGCTGGTGCTGCCCGACTGGATCGGCGGCAACTCGTTCGTCCAGAACCTGATCCACCCCACCACCGCGCAGACGCAGAAGGTGCTCGGCTACGCCTCCCCCCGCCCGGAGGCGCCGTTCGAATGGGCCAACGCCTGGGGCAGCAACGTGTCGGTGCTGCTGATCTGGTTCGTGGTCGGCTGGTGGGTCTACGGGGGCCGGCACCGCAAGGCCGTGGCGGTCGTGCTGATCGGCCTGGCCGCCATCCCGATCGTCTACTCCCTCAACCGGGGCCTGTGGATCGGGCTCGGGCTGGGCGCCCTCTACCTGGTCGTCAGGGTGGGCGGCCGGATGAGGGCCGCGGTGTGCGCCGCGGCCGTGACGGGGGCGCTGGTGTTCGCGCTCAGCCCCCTCGCCGCGCTGGTCGCCCAACGGCTGGACAACCCCCACTCCAACGACATCAGGGCCTTCACGGTGTCGGCGACGATCAACGCCGCCGGCCACTCGCCGCTGATCGGCTACGGCAACACCCGCAACGCGATGGGCAACCACCGCACGATCACCACGGGCAAGACGACGTGGTGCGGCGGCTGCGGCCACCCGCCGTTGGGCAGCGACGGGCAGCTCTGGCTGCTGATCATCACCCAGGGGTTCGCCGGCGCGGCCCTCTACGTGGCGTTCTTCGTCGGCGCGATCCGCCGCCACTGGAGCGACCGCAGCCCGATCGGGCTCGCGGGAGTGCTGGTGATGGCGCTCGTCCTGCTCTACATGTTCATCTACGACGGGTTCGTCACGCCGCTCATCCTCTACCTCGTCTCCTTCGCCCTCCTGTGGAGGAACACCTCGTGAACGACGCGAAGATCCGGCTGCGCTATCTCGGCGAGACCGTGCGGCTGCTCTATCCGGGCTCCGGCTCGCCGCTGGCCTACAGCGTGCTCCCGCACCGGCTGCTGCCGCGCCGCCTGGCGCCCCGCCGGTGGTGGCACACCGGCCGCAAGGTCGTGCTTCCCTCGGAGGGGTCGATCGCGGCCCACCTGAGCGAGGTGCTGGGCGCCCCGATCGAGACCGTGCTCCATGCACGTCCCGCCCGGCGGGCCAACCGCAAGCCGATCCTGGAGGCCCGCTCGGGCGGCGAGCGCCTGGCGTTCGTGAAGATCGGTGACACCTCGCGGACCCGCGAACTGGTCGCCAACGAGGCCGCCGCGCTGCGGAAGCTGGCCGACCACGCGCTCAAGACCGTGGTCACCCCGACCGTCCTGCACCACGGTCACTGGCGCGACCTGGCGGTGCTGGCGGTCTCTCCGCTGCCCGTCAGGCGCGGCCGGGTCCCGGCCGCGTTGCTCACCGCCGCGATCAAGGAGATCGCCGCGACCGGCGGCCCGGCGGGCGCCGCCTGGCACGGCGACCTGTCTCCGTGGAACATCTCCCCCTCCACCGACGGCCGGCTGCTCGTCTGGGACTGGGAGCGCTACGCGGTCGGCGTGCCCTACGGATTCGACGCCCTGCACCACCTGTTCCAGCGCGCGCTGCGCAGGATGGACCCGGCGACGGCCGCACGGGCCTGCCTCGCGCAGTCCGTCGGCGTGCTCGCGCCGCTCGGGCTGTCGGCCGCGCGGGCCCGGCTGACCGCGCTGCACTACCTCATCGCGCTGGCCGACCGGCACGCCGCCGACGGCCACGCCCCGCTCGGCTCCCCTGCCGTCTGGCTCAACCCGCTCCTCGACCATCAGGAGTTGCTCACGTGAAGGCCCTGAAGCAGTCGGTGCTGTCCGCGTCACGGACCGCCGGAAGGTTCACGTCAGCCGCGCGGCTCCTGCCGGCCTTCCTGATCATGGGGGCGCAGCGATGCGGCACCACCTCGCTCTACCGGGCGCTCGCGCAACACCCGCTGCTGCTCAAGCCGGTGCTCCACAAGGGCGTCCACTACTTCGACGTCGGCTACTCGCACCAGCTGTCCTGGTATCAGGCGCACTTCCCCCTGCGGGTGGGCGCCACGCTGCTCGCCGGTCGTCACGGCGCCCGGCCGCTGGCCTTCGAGTCGTCGCCCTACTACCTGTTCCATCCGCTGGCCGGTGAGCGCATCGCCGGCGACCTGCCCGGAGTGAAGCTGATCGTCCTGGTCCGCGACCCGGTCGAGCGGGCCTGCTCGGCCCACGCCCACGAGCTGGCCAGGGGGTTCGAGACCGAGTCGCACTTCGAGTACGCGGTCGAGCTGGAGGCCCAGCGGCTGGCCGGGGCCGACGACGCCCTGCGCGCGAGGCCCTACTCCGTCCACCACTCACACCGCCACCACGCCTACCTGGCGCGCGGGCGCTACGCCGAGCAGCTCGACCGGCTGGAGCCGCTGTTCGGGCGCGAGCGGATCCTGGTCCTCGACAGCCACCGGTTCTTCGCCGAGCCCGAGCACACCTACGATCGGGTGCTCGACTTCCTGGAGATGCCGCGGCTGGGCTATCCGATGTTCGAGCGGCACAACGGCCGGTCGCTGCCCAAGCCGCTCCCGGAGTCGGTACGACAGGCGCTGAGCGACCATTTCGAGGTGTATGACACGCAGTTGGTCCGGTGGCTGGGCGGTGACCCGTCGTGGCGTCGCTGACGGCGGTGGCGAGGGGTGGCCTCGCCGGGGTGACGGGGGCCACCACCAGCGCGCTGGCCCAGTTCCTGCTGGTCGTGGTCGTGACCCGGGCTTTCAGCGCCGAGCAGGCCGGTGCCTTCTTCACCGCCACGGCCCTGGTGCTGATGGCGGCCGGGGTGGCCAGGCTCGACGCGGGCAACGGTCTCGTGTACTTCATCGCCCGCGCCAGGGCCGACGAATACCTCGGCGTATCCGGATATATCCGGGCGGCCCTCCTCCCCAGCGTCATCGTCGCCCTGGTCGCGACCGTCGCCCTCTATCCCCGGCTCGGCCCCCTCGCCCTGGCGGTGCCGGTGATGGTCGCCGCGGACATCCTGCTGGCCGCCACCCGGGGCTTCGGCGCCATGCGCCCCACCGTGTTCCTCGACGGCATGCTGCTGCCCGCCGGCCAGCTCCTGCTGGTGTCCGCCACGGCCGTCGTCGCGGCTCCCGGCCGGCTGCCCGTCGCGTGGGCGCTGCCGTACCTTCCCGTGCTGGTGCTGGCCGCGACCAGCCTGCGCGGCCGCGTGCCCCGCACCCGCTACCTGCCGGGGACCGCCCGTGACCTGTGGCGCTACACGGCTCCCCGGTCGGTGGCGGGCGCCATCCAGGCGGTGTTCCAGCGGCTCGACATCGTGATCATCGCCCTGCTCGGAGGTCCCGCGCAGGCCGCCGTCTACACCGCGGCCACCCGCTTCAAGGTCGTCGGCCAGCTCGCCAACCAGGGCCTGGCACAGGCCGTGCAGCCACGCCTGGTCCGCGCGCTGGCCGACGGCGAGCTGGCCCGCGCCCGGGAGCTCTACCAGGTCACGACCGTCTGGCTGGTCATGCTGACCTGGCCGGTCTGGCTCGGATACGCCGCCCTGGCGCCGTGGCTGCTGCGCCTGTTCGGATCGGAGTACGGCTCCGCCGTGCCCGTGGCCCTGGTGCTGGCGGCCACGATGATGGTCGCGACCGCCTGCGGCATGGTCGACGTCGTCCTCACCGCCGCCGGGCACACCACGGCCAGCCTGCTCAACCTCGTGGCGGCCACCGCCATCACGATCGCGCTCGACGTCGCGCTGATCCCGGCCCACGGCGCGCTCGGCGCGGTGCTGGGCTGGTCGGGCGGCATGCTCGCGAAGAACCTGCTGCCGCTCTGGCAGCTCCACCACCGCTACGGCCTGCGCCCCTTCGGCCGCCACAGCCTCGGCGCCCTGCGGATCCGATCGTGGGCGGCGGCGTGACCGGGCCGCCCCCGATCCTGGTGACGGGCCTGCCCCGGAGCGGCACGAGCTGGACCGGCAAGATGCTGGCGGCCGGCGGCGAGGTCGTCTACGTCAACGAGCCGCTCAACCCCCAGCATCCGCCCGGCCGCTGCCCCGGTGTCCTGCGAGCCGAGGTCACACACCGCTTCCAGTACATCTGCGACGACAACACCTCCACCTGGCTGCCCGCCTTCCGCGACACCACCACGCTGCGCTACCGCTTCCTGCCCGAGCTCCGCGCCAACCACTCGCCATACGATCTCGCCCGTCTGGTCAAGTACGGCACCGCCTTCACCTGGGGCCGCCTGACCGGGCGGCGTGCCCTGCTCGACGACCCGTTCGCGGTGTTGTCGGCCGGCTGGTTCGCCTCCCGCCTCGGCTGCCGGGTGATCGTCCTGGAGCGTGACCCGGTGTCGTTCGTGGCCAGCTGGCAGCGGCTGGGCTGGACGGTCCACTTCCACGAGCTGCTCGAACAGCCCCTGCTCGTCCGCGACCACCCCGAGCTCCTGGAGCTGCGCGCCTTCGCCGGCTCCCAGGACCACGTCGCCAAGACCGCCGCGCTCTGGCGGGTGACCCACCGGATCCTCCGCCGCACCCCGGGCGTCCTGGTCACCGCCTACGAGGACCTGGCGCGTGACCCGGTGCCCGGCTTCCGGCGCCTGTACGACTACGCGGGCCTGACGTGGTCGAACACCGTGGAGCACCGCGTGGACCGGGCGTGCACGGGCACCGGGGCGACCGACCGGGGCTTTGCCTGGTCGGGCATGTCACGCACCGCCTTTCGCCCGATGAACTCACGTCAGGTCCTCGACAGAGCCACCCGCGGCCTCACCCCGGCACAGGTGTCACGGGTGCGCGAGCTCACCACCTGAGACGGCGCCGCCCGGCCCGGCGAAGGCACTCGGCCAGGCATCCGCCGAGCAGCCGCAGCGCGAACGGCAGGTCGTCCACCAGGTAGCGGCGGGCCAGCCGCCCCGGCTCGCTGACCAGCCGGAACGACCACTCCAGCCCTGAGCGCCGCATCCAGCCGGGCGCCCTGGGCACCGCGCCGGAGGCGAACGCGATGGCCGAGCCGCACCCGACGAACCAGGCGCCGGGCAGCCGCTCGCGCAGCCGTGCGACGAGCAGATCCTGCCTGGGGAAGCCGAGCCCGACGAACACCAGCCTGGGCCGGGCGGCCGTGACCCTGCGCAGCACGCGCTCGCGGCCGGAGCCGGTCTGGTCGAAGGAGTAGGGCGGCGACTCGACCCCGCAGACCTGCAGCCGGGGATAGCAGCCGGTGAGCTCGCGGGCCGCGGCGACGGCCACGCCGGGTGGCCCGCCCAGCAGGTAGATCGGCCAGCCCCGGCGGGCCGCCAGCTTGCTGAGCGACCAGATGAGGTCGGCCCCGGTGACGCGTTCGGGCAGCGGGGTGCCGAGCAGCCGCGACGCCCACACGAGCGGCATGCCGTCCGCCACGACCAGATCGGCGGAGTCGACCAGCTCTTTCAGGGCGGGGTCGCGGCCGGCCGACCGGCAGATGTCCACATTGGGGGTGACGATCCGGCCACCCCGTCCTGACTCCAGCTCGGCGGCGACGCGCTCGACCACCTGGGACTCGGTGAGCCGGTCGACCGTGATGCCGGCGACGGCCACCCGCGCCGCCGACAGGCCCGCCGGGGCCACGGGCGGCGTCTCGGTGGCGAGTGGTGACCGGGCGGACGCGAGCGGCGGGTCGGCAGAAGCCGACGCGATCTGTGGCGAGCTGGTCAAATGCCGTGCCCCCGGCCGTGCAGAAGGGCGAGGACGGCGGGCGCGGGGACGAGCCCGGTCGCCACGGCTAGCGCCAGCGGCACGCGGGGCTCACCGGCGCGGGCGGCGAAGGCGCGCACCGCCCACCGCCCGGTCTGCCTCCGGTGGCCGAGCGCGGCGTGGTGGAAGGCGAGCTGGCCATAGATCCGTGCCGCGCCGCGTGGGTCCACGGCCAGCTCGGGGTGCCGGGCGAGCATCCATTCGAGCCCGGCGATGCGGTCGGCCCAGCGGGTGACGTAATGGGAGGCCCCCCACCGGACGCGGACGAGCGGACGGTCGACGTTGGCGATCGGCCGCCGCTTGGCGGCGCGCAGGGCCAGGTCCCAGTCTTCGTTCTGGCCGCCGGGGGCGCTCTCGTCGACCCAGAGGGCGCCGCGCCGGAACAGGAACGTGGACGCGTGCACCATCACCATGCGGGAGCGGACCAGGTCGTCGCGGGTCACCGTGCTCGTCCCGGCCAGGCGCGGCACCCGGCGGCGGCCGTACTCGACCTCGATGCCGCAGCTGGCGAACTCGGCCCCGCAGCTCTCGAGCGCGTCCGTCTGGGCGGCGAGCTTGCCCGGCAGCCACATGTCGTCGTCGTCGCAGAACGCGACCAGCTCGGTGTCGCAGGCGGCGATGCCGGTGTTGCGGGCGCCCGGCAGCCCCGGGCTCAGGGTGTTGGGCAGAACCCGGATCCGGCCGGCGGCCAGGCCGGACACCTGCGCGGCGACCGCCTCCGGATCGACGCCGTCGGCCACGACGACCACGGAGGTCTCTCCGGGATGGTGCTGCCTCAACGCCCCCAGGATGGCGGCTCGAAGCTGCTGGGGGCGGTCGCCCCGGGTGGGGACCACCACGCCGACAGATGGGTGCATCGTGCTTCTTCCTGATCGGGGATTCACACCGCGACCCCGCGGTAGCCGTAGCGGGATCTGAGCGGCCAGGTGAGCGCGGCGACCAGCCTGCGGCGGGAGCCGGAGCGCCAGGTGTCGTCGAGGGCCAGCTCGACCCGGCCCACCGTGAAGCGCATCGGGTTGCCGGAGGCGGTGTGGGCCATGGTGAGGCAGGCGGTCGAGCCGGTGATGAAGGGCAACTCGGTCCGCAGGCCCAGGCGGCCCGCCAGGTCCGCCAGTGTGGCGCGCGGAGCGGCGAGCAGGTCCTCGTAGCGGATCCGCGTCACCGGGGCGCCGCGGCGGGCGAGCAGGTCGAGGGCGAGGTTCTGGGCCGTCCAGTGGAGCGCGGTGCGGCCGGAACCCCACCGGGTCATCGGGCGGCCGTCCTCGGGACGCTCGACGGTCTTGCGCCACGAATGGGCCACGGCCCGCGGATCCCGCACCACCTGGACGACGTGGAGATCGGCGCCGCCCGCCGCCAGGCAGTGGGCCAGGGAGGCGTGCTTGCTGGAGTCGATCACCACCCGGGCGTCGGCCACCTCGGCCGCGGCGTCGTAGACGCGGCGATAGGTCTCGACGTATTCGGCCAGGTCGGGGTGGCCGATGCGGAGCACCCTGCGCGTACGGTCGACGCGATGCCGCAGGGCCAGCACCCGCTCGGCCAGCGGGCCCGTCCAGCCGCCGAACGCCCGCTCGCCGACCTTGCGCCAGAACGGGCAGTCGGGGAACGGCTCGCCGCAGCCGCACGGCTCGCCGGCCAGCACGCCGCGAGCCCAGAGATGGGCCACCTCGCCGAGAGGCGCCACACCGGGCAGCTCACCGAGCAATCTTTCGAGCAGCGTGCTGCCGCTGCGGCCGAGGCCGCCCAGGAAGACCACCCGGACGGCGGGCGAAGGGTCGATCACAGGGGATGGGCCTTACTGAGATGAACACGGAACGTGGAGACTCTAGCGCGGAGAGTAATCACACGATCTGCGAACCATCTAAGGATCTACCTGGCGGCCCGGGAAACGCCGACGGCCCCCGGCGAGGCGGGGGCCGTCAGGGATGAACGGGGTCAGCGAACGTCGGTGATCATGCCCGCGCCGACCGTGCCGTTCGTGGCCTCGTCGACCAGGATGAAGCCGCCCGTGAGCCGGTTGCGCGCGTAGTCGTCGACGAACAACGGCTGGGTGACCCGGAGCGACACCCGACCGATCTCGTTGAGGCCCAGCGAGGTGGCCTCTTCGTCACGGTGGAGCGTGTTGACGTCGAGGCGGTAGTGGAGCTCACGCACCAGGGCGCGGGCCGTACGGGTGGTGTGCTTGATGGTGAGTTTGGAGCGCGGGGCCAGCTTGACGCTGTCGGCCATCCAGCAGACCATCGCCTCCAGCTCCTGGGCCACCTGCGGCTGGTTGTTGGGGCGGGCGATCATGTCGCCGCGGGAGATGTCGATGTCGTCCTCGAAGCGCAGCGTGACCGACATCGGGGGGAACGCCTCCTCCACCGGCCCGTCGAAGGTGTCGATCGTGGCGATCCGGGTGGCCAGGCCGGAGGGCAGGTGGACCACCTCGTCGCCGGGCTTCAGCACCCCGCCGGCGACCTGGCCCGCGTAGCCGCGATAGTCGTGGAAGGCGTGGTCGGTCGCCTTCTGCGGGCGGATCACGTACTGGACCGGGAAGCGGACGTCCACCAGGTTGCGGTCGGAGGCGATGTGCACGTTCTCCAGGTGGTGGAGCAGCGACGAGCCGTTGTACCACGGCATGTTCTCCGAGCGGGAGACCACGTTGTCGCCGTTGAGCGCGGAGATCGGGATGAACGTCAGGTCGCCGATGTTGAGCTTGGAGGCGAAGGCGGTGAACTCCTCGCGGATCTCCTCGAACCGTTCCTGGGAGTAGTCGACCAGGTCCATCTTGTTGACCGCGAGCACGAGGTGCGGGACCCGCAGCAGCGAGGTCAGGAAGGCATGGCGGCGCGACTGCTCCAGCACCCCCTTGCGGGCGTCGATGAGGATGATCGCCAGGTCGGCCGTGGAGGCGCCGGTGACCATGTTGCGGGTGTACTGGATGTGCCCCGGGGTGTCGGCGATGATGAACTTGCGGCGTGGCGTCGCGAAGTAGCGATAGGCCACGTCGATCGTGATGCCCTGCTCCCGTTCGGCCCGCAGGCCGTCGGTGAGCAGCGACAGGTCGGTGTATTCGGTGCCGCGGTCGCGCGAGGTGCGCTCGACCGCCTCCAGTTGGTCCTCGAAGATCGCCTTGGAGTCGAAGAGCAGGCGCCCGATCAGGGTGGACTTGCCGTCGTCGACGCTTCCCGCCGTGGCGAAACGCAGAATGTCCATCGGTTTAGAAGTAACCTTCCCGCTTGCGATCCTCCATGGCGGCCTCCGAGGCGCGGTCGTCGGCTCTGGTGGCCCCGCGCTCGGTGATCCGGGTGGCCGCGATCTCCTCGATGATCTCCTCGACCGTGGCGGCCGTGGACTGCACGGCTCCGGTGCAGGTCATGTCGCCCACCGTGCGATAGCGCACCACCGCCTCGATGAGCGGCTCGTCGTCGCCCCGGTGGACGACGTCGGCGTCGGGCAGCAGCATGCCGTCGCGTTCGAAGACCTTGCGCGTGTGGGCGAAGTAGATCGACGGGATCTCGATGCCCTCGCGCCGGATGTAATCCCACACGTCGAGCTCGGTCCAGTTGGACAGCGGGAACACCCGGATGTGCTCACCCTTGCGGATCCGGGCGTTGTAGAGGTTCCACAGCTCGGGGCGTTGGTTCTTGGGGTCCCACTGGCCGAAGTCGTCGCGGAAGGAGAACACTCGCTCCTTGGCCCGCGCCTTCTCCTCGTCGCGCCGCGCGCCGCCGAAGACGGCGTCGAACTCGTGCCCCTCGATCGCGTCGAGCAGCGTGGTGGTCTGCAGCCGGTTGCGCGAGGCGCGGCGTCCGGTGTCCTCGACCACCCGGCCGGCGTCGATCGAGTCCTGGACGCTCGCCACGACCAGCCGCGAGCCCAGCTCCTGGACGCGCCGGTCGCGGAACTCGATGACCTCGTCGAAGTTGTGCCCCGTGTCCACGTGCATCAGCGGAAAGGGGATGGGCGCCGGCCAGAAGGCCTTCTCCGCGATGCGGAGCATGACGATGGAGTCCTTGCCGCCGGAGAACAGCAGACACGGACGCTCGAACTCCGCGGCCACCTCGCGCATGATGTGAATGGCTTCGGCTTCGAGCACGTCGAGCTGCGACGTCGTGTAGTCGCGCTGGAGCATGAGAGCTTCCTCCGGCGTTCTAGCGGTGCAGGTCCCGAATCCCGGCGAGCAAGGATGACGCCAAGTCAGGTAGGGAAACCAGGATATCGGGTAGAGACGGGTCTGCTTGGTTGTAGGTCAGCGGCGAGCCGTCGATGCGGCAGGCGTGGGCCCCGGCCGCCTGCGCGACGGCCACCGGCGCGGCCGAATCCCACTCGTACTGGCCTCCGGCGTGTACGTACGCCTCGACCTCGCCGGTCAGCACGGCTGAGATCTTGGCTCCGGCCGATCCGATCGGCACCAGGTCGGCGCCGACGAGGACGGCGAGCCGCTGCACGAACTCGGGCGGCCGGGTGCGGCTGACCGCGATGCGAAACCTGCCCCCGTCGAAGGTGGGCAGCTTGGGCGGCTCGGCCGTGGTGAGGGTGCGGCCCTGCGCGGGCAGCGCCACCGCTCCGGCGGTCAGCCTGCCCTCCTCCCAGAGCGCCACGTGGACGGCCCAGTCGGACCTGCCCTCCTCGGCGAACTCGCGGGTGCCGTCGAGCGGGTCGACGATCCACACGCGCGAGGCGGCGAGCCTGCGCGGATCCAGCCGCTCCTCGCGCGTGGCCTCCTCGGACAGGACACTGTCGCTCGGCCGCAGCCGCGCCAGCGACTCCATCAGCAACACGTGGGAGGCACGGTCGCCCTCGGCCCGAAGCGCGGAGGGATCGCCGAAGCCGTCGCGCTCGCGGATGCCCAGCAGCAGGTCGCCTGATTCTGTGGCCAGGTCGGCGGCGAGGGCGTGATCGTCACGAATCGTCATCAATATGCTCCTTGCCCGCGGGCGACAGCCGACCAAGTCTTCCACAGGATCTGGAGGTCGAGCGTGAGGGACCAATTTTCAACGTAACGCAGGTCGAGCCGCACGGATTCCTCCCAGGACAGGTCTGATCTGCCGCTGACCTGCCAGAGCCCGGTGAGCCCCGGCCGCACCAGCAGCCGCCGTCGCACGTCGTCGCCGTAGCGGGCGACCTCTTCGGGCAGCGGCGGTCGCGGCCCGACCAGCGACATGTGCCCGGAGACGACGTTGATCAACTGGGGCAGCTCGTCGAGCGAGTGACGCCGCAGCAGCGCCCCGAGCCCGGTCACCCGTGGATCGTGCCGGATCTTGAACAGCACGCCGTTGCCCTCGCTGACCAGGGTGAACTTCTGGTGCTCGGCGTCGAGCCGCATGGTGCGGAACTTCACGATCGTGAACGGCCTGCCGTCCTTGCCCACCCTGGTCTGCCTGAACAGCGCGGGCCCCGGGCTGGTGGCGCGCACGGCGGCGACGATCACGATCAGCAGCGGAGCCAGGGCGACCAGCAGCAGGGCGGCGACCAGCCGGTCGAAGACGTTCTTGACCAGCTGCCTGGCGCCGGCCAGCTCGGGATGCTCAACGTGCAGCAGGGGCAGCCCGGCGGCGGGCCTGATCGTGGTGCGCGGCCCCGCCACCTCCATCAGCGCGGGGGCCACGACCAGCTCTGTGTGCGTGCGCTCCAGTCGCCAGGCGAGGCGGCGCAGCGCCACGCCGTCCATCTCGGGGCAGGCGAGCACGGCCACGGTGTCGACGCCGAGCTGGTCGACGACGATCGGCACGTCGCTGAAGTCACCGGCGACGGGCACCCCGGCGACGATCTCGCCCGGCACGTCGCGCGGCAGGCAGGCCGCGACGATCTCCATGCCGTGGTGGCGCTCCCTGCGGAAGAGTTGCACGAGCTCGCTGATCGAGGCGGCGTGGCCCACCGCCACCACTCTGCGCATGCAGGCGCCGCCCGCCCTGCGCCGGTGCAGCGAGCGGCGCAGCGCGTAGCGGAACACCAGGGTGAAGAACGTGACCAGCGGCAGGGCGAGCACGACGTAGCCGCGGGCGACGTCGGTCTTGGTCAGGTAGGAGCCGATGGCCATCGCGGCGGTCAGCGCCACGCCGCACTGCAGGACGCGGCGGAACTCCTCCGAGCCGATGCCGATCATGCGGGGCTCGTAGGCCCGGTTGAGCGCGACCACGCAGACCCACACCAGCGGCAGCGCCGCGCTCACCAGGATGTACGGGGTGACGTAGGGGGTGATCTCGCCGAACCGGCCGAAGAAGGCGGCGCTGGACCCGGCGGCGGCGCCGAGGAAGTCGGCCGCAAAAGCTCGCGCGCGGTAGGAGCGCACCCAGCCGGGCAGGCGCGGACTGACCCGCCAGGAAGCGTCAGGACCGAAACCGACGACGGTCATCAGCCCCTCGCCGTCGCTCAACGCGCCTCCACGTGACCATGTGATAGCGGACAGTCACCAGATGATAGCGGTGTGAGGCGACGAGGCAACCTCGAACGGTGCTATGCGGTGATCAGCGAGGAGGGCCGGAAATCTTGAGATCCGCCCGATGGAATTCGTTCTGTGTGACTTCGAGCCCGCGTTCCATCAGCGACTCCACCACGTCGGCGGCTCGGTCCACCAGGAACGGCAGATCCTTGCGCTCGGCGGTGCCGAAGTCCTTGAGCACGTAGGCGGCAGGGTCCATGCGGCCGGGCGGACGGCCGATGCCGAAGCGGACTCGCAGGTAGTCGCGGGTGCCGAGGACCTTGGTGATCGACTTGAGCCCGTTGTGGCCGTTGTCGCCGCCGCCGAGCTTGGCCCGCAGCGCGCCGTAGGGAACGTCGAGCTCGTCGTGCACCACGATCAGCCGGTCGGGGCCGAGCTTGTAGAAGTCGGACAGCGCCTTCACGGGACCGCCGGACAGGTTCATGTAGGTCAGGGGCTTGGCCAGCACCGCGGCGCGCGTCTCCAGCACCTCGGCCCGGCTCTTGTGCGCCTTGAACCGCCCACCGGCCCTGGTGGCCAGCTCGTCAAGGGTCATGAAACCGGCGTTGTGCCGGTTGCCTGCGTATTCGGCGCCCGGGTTGCCCAGCCCGACGATCAGCCAGCGGTCCATGTCTCCCCTCGAACGACCCTCGAACGACCCTTCGATCAACCCCTCAAACGAAACGGGGCAGCCGACCTGACCGGCTGCCCCGTCGCCCAGCGGTTATTCGGCGGAGGCGGCCTCTCCGCTCTCGGCTTCGGCCTCGGGGGTCACGCCCTCGACGGCCTCGCCCTCGGCCGGAGCCTCGACCGGCTTGGAGATGACCTGCAGGACCACGACCTCGGGGTCGGCGATCAGCGTGGTGCCCTGCGGCAGCTTGAGGTCGCCGGCGGTGACCACGGTGCCGATCACCAGGCCCTCGACGTCAACCTCGACGCCGGTCGGGATGTGGGTGGCCTCGGCCTCGACGGCGATCGAGACGAGCTGCTGGTCGAGCAGGCCCTCGGAGTTGACGTCGCCGACGGTGGTGACCGGGATCTCGACGGTGACCTTCTCGCCGCGCTTGACCAGGAGCAGGTCGACGTGCTCGACGAAGCCCCTGATCGGGTCGCGCTGGACGCCCTTGGGCAGCGCGAGCTCGTCGACGCCGTCGCCCTGGAGGCGGATCAGCACGTTGGCCGTGCGGAGCGCGAGGAGCACCTCGTGACCGGGCAGGGTCAGGTGCTTGGGGTCGATGCCGTGCCCGTAGAGAACGGCGGGCACCTTGTTGGCGCGGCGGATCTTGCGAGCGGCGCCCTTGCCGAACTCCGTGCGGGGCTCGGTGGCGATACGTACTTCGGACACGACATCTCCTAGGGATGCGGAAGTCGGATGTTGGGCGCTCCCCCTCACCCGCCCTAGCGGAAGGCGTTACGAGCGCAACCTGGCCAGTCTACCGGCTCGGGCGGCGGCCTTCGCCGGTCACGTGTCGCCCTCGAACAGGCTGGTGACCGAGCCGTCGGTGAAGACCTCGGTGATGGCCCGGGCGATCAGCGGCGCGATGGACAGGACGGTCAGCTTGTCGAACCGGGCGGCCTCCGACAGGGGCAGCGTGTTGGTCACCACGACCTCGCTGATGCGGGAGTTCTTCAGCCGGTCGACCGCCGGGTCGGAGAAGATCGCGTGGGTGGCCGCGGTGATCACGTTGGTGGCGCCCTGTTCGTAGAGGGCGTCGGCCGCCTTGCAGATCGTGCCCGCGGTGTCGATCATGTCGTCGATCAGCACGCAAGTGCGGCCGCGTACCTTGCCGACCACCTCGCTGACCTTCACCGAGTTGGCGACGTCGAGGTCGCGCCGCTTGTGGATGAAGGCGAGAGGGGTGCCGAGCGTGTCGGCCCAGCGCTCCGACAGCCGCACCCGGCCGGTGTCGGGCGACACGACCGTGGTGTTGGCCAGGTCGAGCCGGTTCTTGAGGTAGCTCTCGAGCACCGGCATCGCGAACAGGTGGTCGACGGGGCCGTCGAAGAAGCCCTGGATCTGCGAGGTGTGCAGGTCGATCGACATCAGCCGGTCGGCGCCCGCGGTCTTGAACAGGTCGGCCATCAGCCTGGCCGTGATGGGCTCGCGGCCGCGGCTCTTCTTGTCCTGCCTGGCGTAGCCGAAGAACGGCATCACCACGGTGATGCGCTTGGCGGAGGCCCGCTTGAGCGCGTCGACCATGATGAGTTGTTCCATGATCCACTTGTTGATCGGCTCGGTGTGGCTCTGGATCACGAAGGCGTCGCAGCCACGAACCGACTCGATGTAGCGGGCGTAGATCTCGCCGTTGGCGAAGTCGATCAGTTTGGTGGGGGTGAGTGAGACACCGATGTGCTCGGCGACCTCGTCGGCCAGCTCGGGGTAGGCCCGGCCGGAGAAGAGCATCAGGTTCTTCTCGCCCGGCTGTTTGATGCTGGTCATGTGCCACTCTCCTGCTGTTCTTGCTTGGCCAGCGCCCGCTCGGCCGCCGCTGCCGACTTCGTGCCCGCGCGCCTGCGCAAGACCCATTTCTCGATGTTGCGTTGCCGTGCGCGCGCCACGCCGATCGCTCCCGGTGGTATGTCGCCGTCGATGATCGAGCCTGCCGCCGTGTAGGCGCCGTCGCCGACCGTGACCGGGGCGACGAGCATGGTGTCGCAGCCCACGAAGGCGCCGTCGCCCACGATGCTGCGATGTTTGGCGACGCCGTCGTAGTTGACGAAGATCACGGCGGCGCCGATGTTGGCGTCGTCGCCGATCGTGGCGTCGCCGGCATAGGACAGGTGCGGCACCTTGGACCGCTCGCCGACCTGGGTGTTCTTCATCTCGACGAAGGTGCCGGCCTTGGCTCCTCGCCCGAGCACGGTGCCCGGCCGGAGGTAGGCGTAGGGGCCGACGCTGGCCTGCGGCCCGACGACGGCGCCGTCGCAGACCGCGTTGCGCACGACCGCCCCGGCGCCCACCTGGGTGTCGGTCAGCGTGGTGCCCGGCCCGATCTCGGCGCCGGACTCGATCACCGTGTGGCCGTGCAGCTGCGTGCCGGGATGGATGACCGCGTCGGGCTCGATCCGCACGCCCACGTCGATCCAGGTGCCCGACGGGTCGACGACCGTGACTCCGGCGCGCATGTGCCGCTCCAGCAGCCGCCGGTTGAGCACCTTGCGGACGAAGGCCAGCTGGACGCGGTCGTTGACGCCCTCGACCTCGGCGTAGTCGCCCGCGACGTGCGCGCCCACCCGGTGACCGTCCTCGCGCAGGATGGACAGCACGTCGGTGAGGTATTCCTCACCCTGGGCGTTGTCGGTCGACACCCGCTTGACGGCGTCGGCCAGGAGGGCCCCGTCGAAGGCGTAGATGCCGGAGTTCATCTCCTTGACGGCCCGCTGCTCGGCGCTGGCGTCTCTCTCTTCGACGATCTCCAGCACCGCGCCCGCGGAGTCACGGATGATGCGCCCGTATCCGGTCGGGTCGGGCACCTCGGCGGTGAGCACGGTGACCGCGTTGCCGTCGGCCGCGTGCCGCTGGAGCAGCTCGGCGAGGGTCTCGGTGCGCAGCAGCGGCACGTCTCCGTAGGTGACGAGGACCGTGCCGGTGATCTCGCCGATCTCCTCCAGCACGGTGCGCACGGCGTGTCCGGTGCCGCGCTGCTCGGCCTGCACGATCGCGCGCGCGTCGGGGCTGGTCTCGGCCAGGTGGGCGCCGACACGCTCGCGGGCGTGGCCGATGACCACGATGAGCCGTTCGGGCTCCAGGTCGCGAGCGGCGGCGAGCATGTGGTCGACCAGCGCGAGACCGCACACCTCGTGCAGGACTTTGGGGGTCTGACTCTTCATCCGGGTGCCCTCGCCCGCGGCGAGGACGATGACGGCTGCCGGGCGCGGCACACTCACGGACTGAGGCTCCCTGTGGCTGGACAGATCAGGGTTTTCGTACGAACCACCGCACGGCAACCCTCCCGACACCGTGAGGATACCCGCCCGAGCCCGGCTCGTTCGCGCCGGGGGAGAGCCTCAAAGCTCCCGGAAGAGGACTCGAACCCCTACAAAGTGGACCAAAACCACTTGTCCTGCCGATTAGACGATCCGGGACTAATCGGACACCGGCCGCGCCCGACATGTCTACGATACCGATCCCGCGCCTTGACGCGCGCCGGGAACGTCGCCGCAAGGGATCACCGTCACGTCACGGCTGATTGCCTCCGCTCCCGATGGGTAGTGGTCGTGCCTTAGCAGACAGCCCGATATCCGGCAAGCCACGAAACCGACTCTCATGACACCGCGGAGCGTCACCTATCTCATATGCGTGGCTTAGGTCTTCCTAACTTACGATGGCGTAGGTTACGGTTGCGTAGCCGGACATTCGTCCTCATATATGTCGTGAGAGGTAGCCCATGACCGTTCTCTCCGAGCGCCCGACACCGACACCGAAGCCCGATGCCGACCCGGAAGCGCGCACCAAGACCGAGCTCTTCACCTTCGGACTGGTGGTCGGACTGCCCCTGATCGCCATCGCGGCGGCCGTGCCGGTCGCCTGGGGATGGGGGCTCGGCTGGACGGACATCGCGATCGCGTTCGTCTTCTACGTCGTCACCGGACTCGGCGTGACCGTCGGGCTGCACCGCTACTTCACGCATGGCTCGTTCAAGGCCAAGCGCCCGCTGAAGATCGCGCTGGGCATCGCCGGAAGCCTGTCGCTGGAGATGTCCGTGCTCGACTGGGTCGCCACCCATCGCAAGCACCACAAGTTCTCCGACAAGGAGGGCGACCCGCACTCCCCGTGGCGCTTCGGCCCCGGCTTCAGGTCGATGTCCAAGGGCCTGCTCTACGCGCACATGGGCTGGATGTTCGACGCCGAGCGGACCAACCGCGAGAAGTACGCTCCCGACCTGATCAAGGACCCCGACGTCGTCAAGCTGCACAAGGCGTTCCCGGCGCTGGCCATCACCTCGCTGGTGCTGCCCGGCATCCTCGGCGGGCTGATCACCTGGTCCTGGCAGGGCGCGCTGACCGCGCTGTTCTGGGGCACGCTGGTCCGCATCGGCCTGCTGCACCACGTGACCTGGTCGATCAACTCGATCTGCCACGTCTTCGGCGAGGAGGCGTTCCAGGTGCGCGACAAGTCGCGCAACGTGTGGTGGCTGGCGATCCCGTCGTTCGGCGAGTCGTGGCACAACCTGCACCACTCCGACCCCACCTGCGCCCGGCACGGCGTGCTGAAGGGGCAGATCGACCTGAGCGCGGGAGTCATCAGGATGTTCGAGAAGCTGGGCTGGGCCCACGACGTGCGCTGGCCCACCCCGGAGCGGCTGGCGGCGAAGCGGGTTGCCTGACGCCGGCACCTTGGTGACCGGTTCCGCCTCCGGCAGCGCCATTATGGAAACTGTGACCGAATCCCGATCCCGTAGGCGCATGTCCGGAAGAGAGCGAAGAGAGCAGCTGATTCGCATCAGCCGCACCCTGTTCGCCGAAAAGGGGTTCGACGGGACCTCTATCGAGGAGATAGCGGCGACCGCCCAGGTGTCGAAGCCCGTGGTCTACGAGCACTTCGGCGGCAAGGAGGGCGTCTACGCGGTGGTCGTCGACCGCGAGATGCAGAAGCTGCTCAGCATGATCACCGAGGCGCTGTCCGCCAGCCACTCGCTCATCAAGCTGGAGCGCGCGGCTCTGGCATTGCTGCGCTACATAGAGGAGAGCAGCGAGGGTTTCCGCATCCTGGTGCGCGACTCGCACGCCGCGTCGGGCACGGGCACGTTCGCGAGCCTGATCAGCGAGATCGCCAGCCAGGTCGAGGACGTGCTCGCCGACGAGTTCGCGGGCCGGGGCTACGACCCCAAGCTGGCGCCCATGTACGCCCAGATGCTGGTCGGCATGGTGGCGCTGACCGGCCAGTGGTGGCTCGACGTGCGCAAGCCGGGACGCGAGGAGGTGGCCGCGCACCTCGTCAACCTGGCGTGGAACGGCCTGACCAACCTCAATCCGCAGCCGGCCATCACCGTCGCCACCCGGACGCATTCGACCGTGGCCAAGCCCCGCTCCAGCGACAAGGAGCTGCGCGAGCTGGAGAAGGCCAGGGAGAAGGAGCTCCGTGAGGCGGAGAAGATCCGTCAGCGGGAGCTCCGTGAGGCCGAGAAGGCGCGCGCCCGCGAGCTGAAAGAGCGCGAGCGGCTGCTGAAGGAAACGGAGAAGGAGCGCGAACGAGCGCTGAAGGAGGCCGAGAAGGAGCGCGAACGCCTCCAGAAGGAGGCGGAGAAGGCCCGCGAGCGCGACGACAGGATGCGCCAGCGGGAGACTCGGCTCGCCGAGCGCGTGGCCCGGCTCGGCCAGCCTGACCAGCCAGAATAAGTCGTTGCGACTTAGTTAACGTTCCGTTCAACCCAAGAGGGCATATTTTATATATGTCCGTTGAAATGCTCCACCCGGACAGCGACCTCCCGCTGCCTCAGGAGAGGTACCTCAACCGTGAGGAGAGCTGGCTGCAGTTCAACGAGCGGGTGCTCGAACTGGCCGAAGACTCCTCCCTCCCCCTTCTGGAACGCGTGCGCTTCCTGGCCATCTTCGCGAGCAACCTGGACGAGTTCTTCCGGGTCCGGGTGGCGGGGCTCAAACGACGGATGGCGACCGGCCTGCTGCTGCGGACCAAGAGCGGACTCAAACCACGCGAGGAGCTGTCGCGGATCGCGACGATCGCCGACGGGCTGGCCCGGCGGCACGCGGCGGCCTTCCACGAGCAGGTCTCCCCCCGGCTCGCCGCCGAGGGCATCGCGATCGTCAGATGGGAGGACCTGGGCCGCGAGGAGCGCACGGAGCTGCGCAAACTGTTCAGAGAGCGGATCCGGCCGGTCCTGACGCCGCTCGCCGTCGACCCCGCCCACCCGTTCCCGTACATCTCCGGGCTCAGCCTCAACCTGGCGGTCGTGGTGCGGAATCCGGCCAACGACCACACGGTGTTCGCCCGGGTGAAGGTGCCCTCGCAGTTGCCCCGGTTCGTCCACGCGTCCAAGGATCGGTTCGTCCCCCTGGAGGACGTCATCGCGGCGCATCTCGGGCAGCTCTTCAAGGGCATGGAGATCGTCCAGCACCACGTCTTCCGCGTGACCAGGAACGAGGACCTCGACGTCGACGAGGACGTCACCGAGAACCTCATGCAGGCCCTGGAGAAGGAGCTGCTCAGACGGCGGTTCGGCCCGCCCGTCCGGCTGGAGGTCGAGGACACGATCTCCACCGAGGTGCTGGACCTGCTGGTGGAGGAGCTCGGCGTGGCCCCGTACGAGATCTACCGGATCGCCGGGCCGCTCGACCTGACCGGCCTGCACGCCATCGCCGACCTCGATCGCGGCGAGCTCAGCTACCGGCCGTTCGTCCCCGCCGAGGCCGTGGGCGCCGACGAGGACATCTTCGGCCTGCTGCGCGAACGCGACGTGCTGGTGCACCACCCGTACGACTCGTTCTCGACCAGCGTGCAGAAGTTCATCGAGACGGCCGCCGCCGACCCCAGGGTCCTGGCGATCAAGCAGACCCTCTACCGCACCAGCGGCGAGTCCCCCATCGTCGACGCCCTGATCGACGCGGCCGAGGCGGGCAAGCAGGTCGTGGTCGTCGTCGAGATCAAGGCCCGCTTCGACGAGCACGCCAACATCAGCTGGGCCCGCAAGCTGGAGCGCGCCGGGTGCCACGTGGTCTACGGCATGGTCGGCCTGAAGACACACTGCAAGCTGGCCCTGGTCGTCCGCCAGGAGCCCTCCGGCGAGCTGCGCCGCTACTGCCACATCGGCACCGGCAACTACAACCCCAAGACCGCCCGGCAGTACGAGGACTTCGGCCTGCTCACCGCCGACCCGCTGGTCGGCGAGGACGTCACCGACCTGTTCATCCACCTGACCGGCTACTCCAACCACTCGGCCTACCGGCGGCTGCTGGTCGCGCCCCACTCGCTGCGCGGCGGGCTGCTGGCCAGGATCGACCGGGAGATCGCGCACCAGCGGGCGGGCCGTCCGGCGCGGATCAGGATCAAGACCAACTCGCTGGTGGACGAGCCGACCATCGACGCGCTCTACCGCGCCTCCCGCGCGGGCGTGCCGGTGGACCTGTGGGTACGCGGGGTCTGCATCCTGCGGCCCGGCGTCCCCGACCTGTCGGAGAACATCCGGGTCAGGTCGATCCTGGGGCGCTTCCTGGAGCACTCCCGCGTCTACGAGTTCGGCCTGGGCAGGCGGCCCGAGGTGTGGATCGGCAGCGCCGACCTCATGCGCCGCAACCTGGACCGCCGCGTGGAAGCCCTGGTCAAGGTGACCTCCCAGCAGCACAAGACGTACCTGATCGAGCTGATGGACCTGGCCATGGCCGACACCACGAACGCGTGGTGGCTCAACGCCGACGGCACGTGGGTCCGCCATCACGGCGAGGACCTGCAGAGTCACCTCGTCGGCAGCCGCCGCTGGAGGACCGTTGACGACTGACCTGCTCCGGGCCGCGGGAGCCGTGGTCTGGCGAGGCGACGAGAGCCGGCCGGAGGTGGCCGTCATCCACCGGCCGCGCTACGACGACTGGACCTTCCCTAAGGGCAAGCTGCTGCCCGGCGAGCACGTGATCGCCGCCGCCCTGCGCGAGGTGCGCGAGGAGACGGGCCTGACCGTGACGCTCGGCCGCGCCCTGCCGCCCGTCCACTATCCACGCCAGGACAGGACGAAGCGGGTCGACTACTGGGTGGGCCGCGTGGCGGCGCACGACGACTTCGTCCCGGGCGACGAGGTGGACGAGCTGCGCTGGCTGCCGCCGGACGAGGCCCGAGCGCTGCTCACCTACGAGTGGGACGCGGGCCTGCTGCGCGCGCTCCCGGCCGCGCCGCTCGGCACCGTCCCCCTCGTCCTGATACGGCACGCGTCCGCGGGCGCCAGGCAGGAATGGGAGGGCGACGACGCGCTCCGGCCGCTCGACCCCGACGGCCTGGCCCAGGCGGCGACCCTGGCCGGCGTGCTGCCCGCCTACCGGCCCGAGTCGCTGCTCAGCTCGCCGAGCCGCCGGTGCGTCCAGACCCTGGAGCCGTACGGCGCCGAGATCCGGCTGGAACCGCTGCTCAGCGAGGAGAGCCAGGACCCGCGCAAGACGCCCGCGCTGGTAGGGGCGATCCGCGTGCCGGCGGCCGTGTGCAGCCACCGCAAGGTGCTGCCCGGCCTGATCCGCGCACTGAGCGGCGAGGAGACGCACCTGCGCAAGGGGGGGTTCGCCGTGTTGCACCGGATCGACGGACGGGTGATCAGCGCGGAGTGCCACTCCACGTGACGGGCAGCTCCGCGAACCCCTCGGTGATGCGGCCCTCCGCCCGGGGCAACTCCGACACGGGCACGGCCACGCGCAGGTCGGGGAAGCGCTGGTAGAGCCTGCCGAACACGGCCTCCAGCTCGACCCTGGCCAGGCCGGCCCCGATGCAGAACCGCGGCCCGTACCCGAAGCTGAGCTGCGGGTCGCCCGGCGGCCTGCGCAGGTCGAAGGCGTCGGGATCGGCGAAGACGCGCTCGTCCCTGTTCGCGGCGCCAGGCATGAGCAGCACCGCCTCGCCCCTGCGGATCGTGACCCCGCCCACCTCGAGGTCGTCGTGGGCGTAGCGGGGCAGGCCGTGCAGGCTCGGCGCGGCCAGCCGCAGGATCTCCTCCACGGCGGCGCCCGCCAGCCCCGGATCGGCCCTGAGCAGCGCGAGCTGGGCCGGGTTGGCCTCCAGCAGCAGCACACCGTAGTCGATCCGGTTGACCGTGGTCTCGTGCCCGGCGAACAGCAGCGCGCCGGCCAGTTGCGCGATCTTCCCGTCGTCGTCCAGCTCACCGGCCAGGTCGGACAGGACGTCCTCACCCGGCGCGTGCCGCTTGCGCTCGATGAGATCCGCCATGTACGAGCCCATCTCCTCGCGGGCGGCCATGCCCAGAGCCTCGTCCGTGGCGTCGCCCATGCGGGCCGAGACGCCGCTGAAGTAGTCGCGGTCCTCGAAGGGCACGCCCAGCAGCTGGCAGATGACCAGCACCGGAAGCGGGAAGGAGAGCTCGGCGTGCAGGTCGGCGGGCGGTGTCAGCGTCGCGAGATGGTCCAGCCGCTCGTCGACCAGAACACCGACGTGTTCGCTGAGAGCCTTCATGCGACGGGCCGAGAACGACGGCACGAACAGCCTGCGCATCCGGTCGTGCTCGGCCTTCTCGGTCGCGGCGTCACCCTGCGGGCCACCGAGCAGCGCCGAGGCGGAGACGCGGGCCGCCTGCCCGGGGGCGGGGTGGGAACGGTTCAGCCGGCTGTCGGCGAACAGCGTGCGCGCGTCCTCGTAGCCGCTGACCAGCCAGACCTCGTCGCCCATGAGGGTGCGGACCTTGGCAATGCCCTCCTTCGCGCGTAGCTCGCGGTAGGCCGCGGGCACACTCAGCGGGTCGCTCCGAGCGAATGGCACGATGGGAAAGTCACTCATATCACCTTCCTAACAGCTTTGACGGTCCGCGCCCACACCTTGGGGAACCGCGTGTCAGCCCGCTCGGCGGCGGCGCGTTCCAGGCCGATCAGCAGGCCGTAGGTGAAGGTGTCCTCGCCTGCCCGGCGGGCGCGTTCCGCCTCCTCGGCGAGCGTCTCCTGCGCCACCACACCGTCCCGATGCGCCCCCAGCACCTCCTGTACGGCCTCGGCCAGCTGGGCCAGCTCGCCCATCCGGTCGCCGATGGTGGGTTCGAGCGCCTCCGCGGTGTATCGGGCCCGCTTGGCCGCCTTGCGCACGTCGTGCATGGCGAGCTCCCGCTGCTCCGGGTCCACGATGGCCTGGGCGGTGTCGTACGCCTTGGTGACGCGGTCCCAGGCGGCGGACGCTACGTCCATGAGCTTCTCCTGGGCGGGTTTCGCCGCGGCCTTGGCCAGCTTCGGCTCGGCCACCAGCGTGTCGAGCGCGTCGAGCAGGTCGTAGTAGCGGTGGCCGCTCAAGGTGTCGCCGATCCGCCCGTACGCCTCCCGCTCACGGGCGAGCAGGTCGTCGTCGAGCCTGATCCGCACCGGACCTTCGACCAGCTCAGGGGGCAGCCGGTCCAGCATGCCGGCGAACCTGGCCCTGATCACCTCCAGGTCCCTGGCCTCGCCGAGCACCGTGCCCAGCCACCGGAGCTCCTCCTGGACGTCGCCGGTGCCGGTCACGACGGTCTTGAACGCCTTCAGCGCGCTGCGCAGCCTGCGGGAGGCGACGCGCATCTGGTGCACGGCGTCCTCTTCGGCCCGCCGGACCCGGGGATCCTCGGAGAGGAGGGCGGCGACCTGGCTCGCGAGGTAGTCGACGACGACCCGGCCGGCGCTGCCCGGCTCGGTGTCGGCCACGGGCGCAGGGGGCCGGTCGAGGAGCTTGGCGAGCTTGCTGGCCGCCCCGGACGGGGTCGCGCCCTCCTTCCTGAGCCGTTTGCCGACCTTGGCCAGCAGGGCCCGGTCGCCGTCGAGGATCTCGGCCTCCACCTCGCGCCAGCGGACGATCTTGCGCTCCTCGTCGAGGACGGTCCCCTTGACCCGGTCGTCGGCGACCTCGATCAGCCTGGTCTCGCCGTCGCGCAGCAGGGTGACGCTCCTGCGGGTGTCGAGCTCGGCGACCGCCCGCAGCTCCGCGCCGCGCGTATAGGCGCGTACGAGCTCGGCGAGGTCCGGCGGCACCACCTTCGTACTGGGGGTCAGCGGCCGGGTGATCTCCTGGCGGACCCCCTTGGCCTTGGGGAGCTTCAGGTGCCACCCGGCGTCGTCGCCGCCGCGCCTGCGCCTGAGCGTGACTCCTCGCGCCGCCAGGCGGAGATCGGGAGTGTCGTAGTAGAGCGCCACCAGCCGATGACTCTTCGGGCCCACGACCTCGGCCAGCCCGCTCAGATCCGGAATCTCGTAGTCGGGCGGAACGTCGAACTTGTCCTCGATCTCGATGCCCACTGCACCTCGCAAAAAGTCCGGTTCCGGGACAATCATGCCACTGGAGCTGGGCAATCACATGGGCTGGAGCAGCTCGATTCTGTTGCCGACCGGGTCCGAGACGTACACGCGACGGTAGCCGGGAAACAGATCGTCGGGCACCGCGCCGGGCAGCCCGGCGACGAACGCGTCCAGGTCGTCGACCAGGAAGGCGGGATGCGCCTTGCGCGCGGGCCGGAAGTCGTCCTCGATGCCGAGATGGATCTCCACCCCGTCGCCGCGGAACCAGGCACCGCCGCGTTTGGCCAGCTCGGGCGGCTTGGGCACCTCACGCAGCCCGAGCACGCCCACGTAGAACTCCCGGAGCAGCGGCTCACTCCCCCGAGGCGCGGCCAGCTGTACGTGGTGCAGCCCTCTGATCAATTCTGGGCCACCACGAAGATCCGCCGGAACGGGAAGGGCGTGCCGTACTCCCTGCTCGGATAGGCCTCGGCCAGCGGCCCGGCGAGCTCGGCGGCGAACCTGCCGCCCTCGTCCGGGCCCAGCCGGTCGAACACGGGCCGCAGAGCGGTGCCCGAGATCCAGTCGAGCACCGCGTTCTCGCCCCGTAGCACGTGCGTGTAGGTCGTCTCCCAGGTGTCGGCCCGGCAGCCGAACCCGACCATGAGGTCGAGGTAGTCGACCGGGCCGCCGACCGGGGCGCCCCGGTCGAAGTCGCCGAGCCGGTCGGACCAGGCGGGCGAGGCGCACAGCTCGCGGATGAGCCGGTGACTGGGAGCGTCGAAGTTGCCCGGCACCTGGAAGGCCAGCCAGCCGCCGGGGCTCAGCGCCTCCACCCAGTGCTCGATCACGTCACGGTGCGTGGGCACCCACTGGAGCACGGCGTTGGAGACGATCACGTCGACCGGGCGGTCGGGCCGCCACCTGGTCACGTCCGCGACCTCGAACCCGGGCCTCGCCCCCAGCTCCCTCGCCTGCTTGATCATGGCTGGGGAGGAGTCGAAACCCTCCACGGTCGCCTCCGGCCAGCGCCGGGCCAATTCCACGGTGAGTTCGCCGCTGCCGCAGCCCGCGTCCACGACATAATCGGGACGGTCAGCCCCCACTCTGGCCATCAGCTCGAAGAACGGCCGCGACCGCTCGTCGGCGAACCTGGCATACGCCGCGGGATCCCAAATATCTCTCGACATAGAGATAATTGATAGCGAGATAGTTATCTCGATGTCAAGACAGTACACTCGTGTCATGACGGAGGATCCGCACGACGAGGTCGACCGGCTCGTCCGGGCCTGGCGGGAGGAGCGCCCCGACCTCGACGTCGAGCCGCTCCAGGTGCTCTCCCGCGTGTCGCGCCTGGCCAGACACCTCGACCGGGCCAGGAGGGCGGCGTTCGCCGAGCACGACCTGGAGCCCTGGGAGTTCGACGTACTCACCGCGCTACGCCGGGCCGGCAAGCCGTACGAACTGAGCCCGGGCAGCCTGATCCGGGCCACACTGGTGACCTCGGGCACGATGACCAACCGCATAGACCGGCTCGCCCAGGCCGGCCTCGTCGTCCGCCGGCCCGACCCGGAGGACCGCCGCGGGGTCCTCGTCTCCCTGACGGAGGCCGGGCGGGCGCGCGTCGACGCCGCCTTCTCCGACCTGCTGCGGCGGGAGCGGGAGCTGCTCTCCGGCCTCGGCGCCGACGACCGGCGCACCCTCGCCGCGCTCCTCCGCACCCTGCTCACACCGTTCGACTCCTGAGAAGAACGCCTTCCGCTCGACTCCTGAGAAGAAGGCCTTCCGTTCATGAGAAGAAGGCCTTCCGTTCATGAGAAGAACGCCTTCCGTTCGTGAGAAGAACGCCTTCCGCCGCTTCCGGCGGACCCCGGCGGCGCTCAGCCCGGTGACAGTCAGTCGCCGAGGCGGTCGGCGACTTCCAGCCACTCGGCCTCGATGGTGTCCTTCTGGCCGAGAACGTCGCGTAGCTCGGCGTCCAGCGAGCCGAGCCGGCCGTAGTCGCTCGCCGCCTCGGCCATCGCGGCGTGCAGGCGCGCCTCCTGGCCAGTGAGCCGGTCGAGCTGGCGTTCGAGGCGGTTGAGCTCCTTGCGCAGCTCCCGCTCCTCCTTTGCCGACATCCCCGCCGGCTGCGCCGGAGCCTCGGCCACCTGCTCGGCAGGCCCGGCCGAACCGACCCTGGCCGTGAGCGCGGCGCCCGCCGCCCGGCGCTGGAGGTATTCGTCGACCCCACCAGGCAGCAGCGACAACCTGCCATCGCCCAGGAGCGCGACGCTGTGGTCGGTCACCCGCTCCAGGAAGTAGCGGTCGTGGCTGACCAGGATCAGCGTGCCCGGCCAGCCGTCGAGCAGGTCTTCGAGCTCGTTGAGCGTCTCGATGTCGAGGTCGTTGGTCGGCTCGTCGAGCAGCAGCACGTTGGGATCGTCCATGAGCAGCCGGAGCAGTTGCAGCCGCCGTCGCTCGCCGCCGGACAGGTCGCCGATCACCTTCCACTGCGCGTCGCCCTTGAAGCCCAGGCGTTCGAGCAGCTGGGACGCGGTCCACTCCTTCTTGCCGACCTGGATGTACTTGCGTACGTCCTCGATCGTCTCCAGCACCCGCCGGGTCGGGTCGAGCTCGGCCAGCTCCTGCGACAGGTGCGCCATCCGCACCGTCTTGCCTCTGACCACGCGCCCCGAGTCGGGCTTGACCGTGTCGGCGAGCAGGCGGAGCACCGACGACTTGCCGGAGCCGTTGACGCCGATCAGCCCGATGCGGTCACCCGGGCCGAACTGCCAGGTGGTGCGGTCGAGCACCAGCGGCCCGCTGCCGGGACCACCGGCGTGGAGCGTCACGTCCTCCAGGTCGTAGACGGTCTTGCCGAGCCGCGCCGTGGCGAACTTCACCAGCTCGACACTCTCGCGGGGCGGCGGCTCGTTGGCGATCAGCGCCTGGGCGGCCTCGATGCGGAACTTCGGCTTGGACGTACGGGCGGGCGGCCCACGCCGCAGCCAGGCGATCTCCTTACGCATGAGGTTCTGGCGGCGCTCTTCGGACGCCTGGGCGATGCGCGCCCGCTCCGCCTTCGCGAGAACGTAAGCGGCATATCCCCCCTCATAATGCTCGACCCGCCCATCGACCACTTCCCACGTCCTGGTGGACACGGCGTCGAGGAACCAGCGGTCGTGCGTCACGACCACCAGCGCGCTCTTCCTGGTGGCCAGATGCGCGGCCAGCCAGGCGATGGCCTCGATGTCGAGATGGTTGGTGGGCTCGTCCAGCATGATCAGGTCGTGCTCGTCGATGAGCAGCCTGGCCAGCGCGGTGCGCCGGCGCTCTCCACCCGACAACTCACTCGCCCGCGCGTCGAGGTCGAGGTCGCCGATCAGGCTGTTGAGAAGCTCGCGAACACCCTGGTCACCGGCCCACTCGTGCTCGGCCCGGTCACCCAGCACGAGCTCCCGCACGGTGCGATCCGGATCGAGGTCGTCACGCTGCGACAGGAACCCCACCCGCAGGCCCCGGGTCTGCGTCACCCGCCCGCTGTCGGGCTTCACATCCCCCGCGATCAGCGACATCAGGGTGGTCTTGCCACCGCCGTTACGGCCCACGACGCCGATCCGCTCTCCGGCCTCGACGCCGAGGGAGACGTCGTGGAGCAGCGGCTTGGGCCCGTAGGCATGGGAGACAGACTCGAGATTGACCAGATTCATCGCCCTCTCAGCGTATCGGCTCACCATGGCCTCCTGACTCGCTCGTGACCCGGCCCTGAACCCTCCGGGCCGGCGAACCTCCCAGCCCACCGGCCTCCAGCAGTGCCGGCGGGAGCCGGACCGGCCAGGCAGGGATCGGGCAGGCGCAGCACGACCTAGTACTCCAGTGACACTTCGCGATCTTCATGGCTGAGGTCGCATGGATACAGCCACCGCATGATCATCGAGTGTTGGGGTGGGCACGTTCAGCGCCTTGGCCAGTGAGGGCGCCAGGCGGAACCGGGACCGGGCGGTGTGGCACTGGATGGCCACCGTGCCCGGCTGGTACGGCAGGCGAGCCGCCCGCACTCCCCGGCCCTCCGCAGCGACTGCTCGACCCATGAGACGGGATCGACTCGGCGGCTCATGCCAGTATCTGCGGACGCATGACATGACCGAGTTCTCGGCACCCGCAGGCCATCGCACCAAGGTGGGACGACGTGCGCGTCAGCCGCGCCGGCCGACGTGGTAGTGGCCCATAGTTAATGCATTTGTATCGAAGCCCTTTGTGATCAACCACACGGCGAAGACAAAGCTCTGCAGGGCCAGTGGTGCATTTATGGCCAGGTAGAGTGGCGTGACCACATCAGTTAGACGAAACAGCACCAAGAAGCTCGCCAACACAGCTAATCCGATCCCAAGAAACCCCCATGCGGACAACCAGCGAGGGACAGATCTCGACCGATACAGAATACAGAACAACAGGAGATCTCCGAGGCCTAGCGAGATGATTAATGCGACATGATTGACCAAGTCGCGCGCCGTCCGTAGCGGCTCGCCTAAGGCCGCAAGACGGGATGCGCCCAAAGCGTCGGCTTGGCCAAATTCATGGCCCAGTACAAGAAACAGGGGCAAGAGAATCACGCCTATGAAATGGAACGTCGCTGCGATCAGCCGAAATCCAAGGAAGCCCAGGCTGAGCGCTTCATTCGCCACCCTCAATGTCGGATAAAGGTACAGTGCAAACCCAACATAGGAGGGGATCATGATGAACTGAAAAACTGCGCCGACCATGACCTGGCGCTCGTGTGCGGAAATGAGATCGAGATAGCGTGGCTCCTCGAGGGCGGGAACGATACTCAGCGCGCCGGCGATCATACCCACGATGGCCAGTACACCTGCAATTGTGGTTACTCGCCTGTTTGTATGCATAACACTTTCCTGTACGTGTCGGGGCCGTTGATTATGTCGTTGACGAGTGGCAGCGTTTGCCGCTCAGTTTGGACAGCGTCCGAGCCGGTATACGCCAGAAATGTCGGGCGAGAAGCAACAGTGCGCCGTGGACGCCCCTCGGCGCGGGCGCGGGGACGTTGTCGCGGTGGCGGAGTGTATTCGGCGCCGAATCGGCGAGCCGGTTCAGGCTCTTCGACTCGCGGGACGAGGACCGCCAGGGCGGCGGCCGGGGTCAGCCTGTGACCAGGTCCATGCGGAGGAACTCGGTGATGCGGAGCAGCTTCGGTGGGCGTGTCACCTCATCGGAGAGGGCCTGGAACGCCTCGGCTTCGCCGACGAGGCGTGGGGCGGCGAGTGCCACCTCCTTCCCGTCGACCCGGAGCCGCGCACCGCCGGCCGCCAGGACGTTCTGCACCCAGTCCGAGCGCGACCCGTATACCAGGACGAACAGGTAGCCGCCGTCGACAGGATGCGCATCGAGCGGCGTGCGATACGTCGCGCCAGAAGTGCGCCCGACGTGAATCAGCACCGGCCACTTCCCGCCCGCGATCGCGCGAGGGTTGAACACCCTCTTGTTCACGTGCCCCCACCACCTCGGCATCGGCATCGGAATCTCCTTCTCTCGCCCCCGGAGGCGTCGTAGGTCGGATGTTCGCCGAGTCCAAGCGGTCGGCGCCCATAACAGTGCGGATCTCGAAGCCCGCGCCTGGCCAGGCTGATCGCCGCCCCGGAATGGCTTACGCCAGTAAGTCGGCTTACGCTTGTAAGGCTGGCTTACGCTTGTAAGGCTGTCAACCCGCCCACACCCCGGAGCCGTCGTGTCACCAGCATCACAACCGCTCAGCAGAGGTCTCGTCCTCGAAGCCGCGATCCGGGTCGCGGATCGCGGCGGCGTCGAGGCGATCACCATGCGACGGGTGGCGCAGGAACTGAGCGTGGAAGCGATGTCGCTCTACCACCACGTGCCGAACAAGGACGCCATCCTCGACGGCGTGGTCGACATGGTGTTCGCGGCGATCAAGCTCCCCAGCGTCGAGTGCGACGACTGGCGCGACGCGATCCGTGCGCGCGCTTGCTCCGCACGGGCGGTCCTGTCGCAGCACAGCTGGGCTCTCGGCCTCATGGACTCCCGTCGCAACCCGGGGCCGGCGACGCTACGCCACCACGACGCCGTCCTCGGCGTTCTCCGGGAGGTGGGGTTCACGCTGCAGATGGCCGCGCACGCTGTCTCGCTCATCGACAGCTACATCGGCGGGTACGTCCTGCAGGAGGCGAGCCTGCCGGTGACGACGCCGGACGATGTCGAGGACGTGGCCGGCGCCATCCTCGAGCGCCTGCCGGCCGACGAGTTGCCGTACCTCGCAGAGATGATCCGCGACCACGCCCTGCAACCGGGCTACGACCACACCACCGAGTTCAGCTACGGCCTGGACCTGATCCTGGATGCGCTCGAAGCTCGCCGGAGGTGTGTGCGCTTCCCCACGACGTAGAGACCGAACCGGGAGAGGTTTGGTCGTGGCAGCAGTCACGAGGCGTCGCTTTTATCCGGAGTTCCGGCGGGAGCGGCGAGGATCGTCAGGGAGACCGGCAAGCGTCGCGCGGGATCTGGGCATCAACGAGTCCTTCCAAGCAGCCAAGGGCCAGGTCGGGCTGGACCACTACCAGGTGCGCGGCTGGAGAGCCTGGCACCGGCACATCACCCTGGCCATGCTCGCTCTGGCCTTCCTGGCCGCCATCGCCGCCGCCCAACGACCATGCGACGAGGAGCACATCGCGCTGACCATGCCCGAGATCCGTCGACTGCTGGCCGTCCTCGTCCTGACCCGCCACCGCGCCATTGGGCAGGTTCTGCACTGGTCACAATGGCGCCGACGGCATCAAGCCACCGCCCGACGCTGCCACTACCAGCGCAGAGCCCAACCATGATCGCGAAGTGTCACTGGAGTACTAGGCCGGGCGGGGACCGGGCACTGGGCCGTGGGCGGATAGCGCGGTGCGGCAGGAGGACAGTTGGGACAGCGCGTCGGCGAGACGCCGAGCGTGCTCTTCGTCGGCCGCGAGGAAGGCACAGGTCGGGCCGGAGCCGGAGACGAGCGCGCCGAGCGCGCCCGCAGCGCGGCCGGCGTCCAGGGTGCGTGCCAGCTCGGGGCGGAGGGCGAGGGCGGCCGGCTGCAGGTCGTTGGCGAGGCGGCCACCCAGCGCGCGGGCATCACCCGTGCGAAGGGCCGCCAGCAGGGCGTCGTCCACCTGCGGCCACGGCACCTCGGCCCCCGTGGCCTCGCGCAGTGCGTCGCACTCGGCGTAGACCTTGGCGGTGGACAGGCCGCCGTCGGCCACGGCGAACGCCCAGTGGAAGACACCACCCATCGGTAGCTCGCTGAGCTGCTCGCCCCGGCCGGTGCCCACCGCCGTGCCCCCCAGCAGCGCGAACGGCACGTCGCTGCCCAGGTCGCCGGCGATCTCCAGGAGATCCTCGTAGGGCAGGCCGAGACCCCAGAGCTCGTTACACGCCACCAGCGCACCCGCCGCGTCGGCGCTACCCCCGGCCATGCCGCCCGCCACCGGGATGGCCTTGTGGATGACCAGATCGGCCCCGTAGCTCCGGCCGGCGTGCTTGGCCAGGGCCCGAGCGGCCTGAACCGCCAGGTTGCCGTCGTCGACCGGCACCTGGTCAGCCCACTCACCCACCACCGAGACGGTGATCGACTCGGACTCCTTCGCCACCACCTCGTCGAAGACGGACACGGCGTGGAAGACGTTGACAAGGTCGTGGTAGCCGTCCTCGCGCAGCGGCCCCACGGACAGCTGCACGTTGACCTTCGCGGGCACCCGTACGGTCACCGAACTCATCGATCTTCTGCCATTTCCATCGCCTGCCAGCTCAAGGACACCCGATGTTATACGGGCCCGCTTCCCCGCCACGCGGGCTTCCCAGGGGATGTGCTCCGAACCACCCCGACGGGAGCCTGATCGGGCGGGCCGAGCGCCGAGGGCGCGTGACATCCGGAGCCGGTGCCGGCACGGGCCGTGTCCGGACCCGACGACCCCAGACCCACGCTCGAACGCGACACTTTCACGAGATGCTGCGACCAGGCTGACAATCCAGAGGCACGCCGAACGCGAGATTTCAGGGGATTCTGTGACCGATATGACCGGTATGACTGCTGCGCCTGATGTGACGGTTGTCGAGGTGCCGCAGTGGCGGGGATCTGGTTCGCCTACGGCCGAACGGCTCCGCGAGGGGGCGAGGCTGCTGGCCACAATGGCGCCCGCCGCCCGCCGCCTCCGCGTGGACGTGGACGATTCTCTGCCCACGACCGCTTCCAGAGTGCGTTCGGCGCTGTCGGAGGCTGACGGACTGGTGGTCACCACCGGCGGTGACTGCGGGGTCGAGCTGGAGCCGATCGCCGCGGCGCTACGACGGCACCGGGACCGATTGGTGGTCGTCTGGTTCGACGCGCACGGGGATCTCAACACTCCTTCGACCTCTCCATCTGGCGCCTTCCACGGCATGGTGCTGCGTGCCCTCACGGGCGAAGGACCCGACGGCCTGGTGCCGGACCAGCCCCTGCGGCCGCACCAGATCGTGCTCGCCGGGGTGCGCGCCCTCGATCCGGCCGAGGCCGCGTTCATCGAGTCCAGCGGCATCCGCCACATCCGAGCCGCGAACCCCGCCGCACTCACCGACGCGATCGCCGACACACCCCCTGGGAGCCGGCAGAGCGCGGGTCAGGATCACGTCGGCTCGGGACGTAAGGCCGTATACGTCCACATCGACCTTGACGTACTCGATCCTCGCGTTTTCACTAGTGTCGGCTCCCCCGCACCCGACGGGTTCGCACCCGATGAACTTCTGGCCATGGTCGCGGCCGTGGCGAAGCAGTTCGAGGTGGCCGGACTGGGCATCACGGAGTATGAGCCGAGCCGCCCAGAGGACCAGGATCTCCTGGCCCCACTGGTCAAAGCGCTGGTGGAGGTCTGCGCCAGGAGCTGACACGCGTACCGACCGGTTTCCGAACGCCGCGGGCCCGCTGACAGGCAGGTGGCAACCCCAGCGGTGGCGGTTGCGTCCGCCGACGCCCTGAGTCCCGTTCAGAACTCGTGCGACCGTGAAATCCGGGTCTGCGGCCGGCTGTGGGGCGTGGTTTCAGCCTGGGCGTACGGCACCGCGATAGATCGGGCGATAGTAGGACGAGTCCAGGAATCGGGTCTTCTTGACCACGTCACCGGTCTTCGGGGAGTGGACCATGACGCCGTCGCCCAGATAGAGACCGACGTGCGTGGGGTCGCCGGTGCCGCCGCCGAAGAAGACCAGGTCACCCTTGCGCAGGTCGTTGAGGGAGATCCGGCGGCCCTGGCGGAACTGGGAGCCTGTGTAGTGGGTGAGCCGCACCCCCGCCTTCGACCAGGCATAGAGGGTCAGGCCGCTGCAGTCGAAACCGGTCGTGGATGCTCCTCTGCCAATGCCCTTGGTGGGACCCGTGGAAGAGCCACCGCCCCAGGAGAAAGGAGTGCCCACCCGGTCGAGGGCCGCCACTGCCGCGACACCGCCCTTGAACGTCACCGTCGCCCCTTGGGGCTTGCCGGTTGTGGATCCTATGGGCACGGCCTCGGTGCTCGCTGCCGTGCCCTTGCCGGCCTTGGTGATCTCCACCGCGTCGCGACCTGCGCCGGCCCCGCCGCGCGGACCATTGTCCGGACCGTTGTCCACCTGCTCGTCGCTTCGAGCCTCGATTCCGACGAGTCTCCGATCCCGGAGCTCGACGCCACCAAGCTCCCCATGCCGAAGCTCCCCATGCCGAAGCTCCCCATCCCAATGCTCGAAGCCGCCAAGCTCCCCGTTTCGGTTGAACCCGCCGGACCAGACGTCCCGAGGCTTGAATCTGTCGAACTCCCCGTCCCGAGCCTTGAACCCGCCGGACCAGACGTCCCGGGGCTCGGACCCGCCGAACCCGCCAGAGCCGACGTACCAAGGTCTGATGCCCCCGGACCTGAGGGGTTTAATGACTCCCGATGCGGCCTCGCCGGGCGAGGTCTCCGCGGGCCTGGAGTCGAGCCGGGGCCACTTCGACCTTGAGTCTTCACGAGCTACGGGCCTGATCGTGGGGCCTGCTCCAGTCACTGCCGGTGGAGGGAAGGAGCCGATGCGGGAGACGCCTGCGTGGAGAAGCGCCTCGGCCACCCGGCCCTGGCGCGTACATGCTTGGGCAGGCAGGGCCAGGAGGACCTGGACGGGCGGATCGGCGGAGGCGTCACCTTCGAGCCGGACCGCGAGAGACACCGGCAGGGCGCCGACCTTGGGCACGACGGCCCGAGGCCGGGAGCGGCGGGAGAGCCGGTCGGGTCTCGGCAGGTGAGAGCCGTCGAGCAGTCGGGCGTAGGCACCCGGAAGGCTGATCATGCCCAGACATGCGTTGCCTGCCCGCTGGCCGAGAGGGCGGGAAGTGGCGGCAGCCGGGTCGGGAAGCGCGGCGAGCCCGGCCAGCAGCCCTCCGCCCAGCGTGAGCCACATGCAGCAACTCCGTGAGAAGGAGCGGGTGTTCATGGATGGCCTCCAGTGCCGAAAGGGGAGTGGAGGCCTCAGGATCATCCGCGGGCCCATCCGACCGTGGACCCGAACGTGGCTCTGTGGATAGGCGACAATCACGGGACAGCGGTTGTGGAAAACCGGGAGACGGCCCGGCAGCCTCGAATGTCAGGTGCCGGTGAGCCGCCGGGGGCGCTTAGGGCTTGTGTTCGGCGATGCGGGCGAACGTCTCGACGTCCAGTTGCTCCCCCCGAGCCGAGGGGTCGACCCCGGCCGCGCGCAACGCGGTCTCGGCCTGTGACGGGCTTCCGGCCCAGGAGGCCAGCGCGGCCCGGAGGGTCTTGCGGCGCTGGGCGAACGCGGCGTCGATGACCGCGAACACCTCCTGCCTCGTGGCGCTGGTGACAGGGGGATCGCGGCGGGCCAGAGACACCAGGCCGGAATCCACGTTGGGCACCGGCCAGAACACGGTCCGCCCCACGGGGCCCGCGCGCCGTACGTCGGCGTACCAGGCGGCCTTCACCGACGGCACCCCGTACACCTTGGAGCCGGGACCGGCCGCGAGCCGGTCGGCCACCTCGGTCTGCACCATGACCAGGCCCTTGCGCAGCGAGGGCAGCACCTCCAGCAGGTGGAGCAGCACCGGGACCGCCACGTTGTAGGGCAGGTTGGCCACCAGGGCGGTCGGCTGGAGATCACCGAGATCGGAAGGAACGATCTTCATGGCGTCGGCGCCCACGACGGTCAGCCGGTCTCCGAGACCGCGTTCGCCCACGGTGATGGGAAGTTGGGTGGCCAGCACCGGGTCGATCTCGACGGCGACCACGTGACGGGACGACGGCAGCAGCGCGAGAGTGAGAGAGCCCAGGCCCGGCCCCACCTCGATGACCACGTCTTCCGTCGTGAGGTCTGCAACCCTTACGATGCGCCGAACGGTTCCCCCGTCGATCACGAAGTTCTGGCCCAGCTTTTTTGTCGGACGCAGATCCAGCTTGTCCGCCAAAATACGTATTTCTGCAGGGCCCAACAGCCTCATCATCCAACCAGTCTCCCGCATCGAAGAACCTGCGATGGCGGACGGGGGCACCACAGGGGAGGATGGCGTGGAAAAGGAAGGGACGTCCCTCATGGAGCCAACGGGCGCCGCGCCGCTCCGCCCGACGGACCTACGGGAAATCGGCCCGTACCGGTTGCTCGGGCGGCTCGGCGAGGGCGGCATGGGCACGGTGTTCCTGGCTCGTGCGCCCACGGGGCGGTTCGTCGCGGTCAAGGTGGTGAAGGTCGAATTCGCCAACCAGGAGGGGTTCGCGGCCAGGTTTCACGCCGAGGTGGAGAACGCGCGACGGGTGGCGTCGTTCTGCACGGCTCAGGTGCTCGACAACGGCAACACCGGCGACGGCCGGCCGTACATGGTGACCGAGTACATCGCAGGCACCCCTTTGTCCGACCAGATCGCGAAATATGGCGCCTTGGATCCGGGGCCCCTGCACGGCGTCGCCCTGGGGGTCGCGGCGGCGCTGGCCGCCATCCACGTGGCCGGGCTGGTCCATCGTGACCTCAAGCCGGCCAACGTCATCCTCTCCCTCTCGGGCCCGCGCGTGATCGACTTCGGCATCGCCAGGGCGCTCGACCGGGAGACCGGGTTCACGATGTCCGGTGAGTTGCTCGGCAGCCCGGGCTGGTGGGCTCCCGAGCAGGTACGCGGCCAGGCGGTCAGCCCGGCGGCCGACATCTTCGCCTGGGGCTGCCTGATCGCCTACGCGGGCAACGGCCGTCACCCCTTCGGCCGCGGCGACCCCATCACGATGGCCACGCGGGTGCTGCACACCCCGCCCGACCTGGGC
This sequence comes from Nonomuraea sp. NPDC048916, assembly GCF_040649575.1. Lineage (NCBI taxonomy): Bacteria > Bacillati > Actinomycetota > Actinomycetes > Streptosporangiales > Streptosporangiaceae > Nonomuraea > Nonomuraea sp. NPDC048916. The sequence goes on along the minus strand of NZ_JBEZFS010000003.1, from coordinate 49,823 downwards.
GCCCTGCCCGCGCCTCTGAACGAGCTGGTACGACGCGCGACGTCGATGGAGCCAGGCCCCCGGCCCTCGGCCCAGGACCTGCTGATCGCGCTGGTCGGAGGCAGTGCGCCCGCGCCCGCGGCGGCCGATCCGCCCACGCTGGTGGCGACCGAGCTGCTCAACGAATGGGAGCCACCGCAGAACGTGGTGGACGAACCCGACATCACAGCCACCTTCGCCACCCCGCCGCCCAGCGACGCGATGGCCAGGACCTCCACCGGCGGGAAGGGACCGACCCCTCAGAACTCTTTACAGTCCTTACAGCAGGGCGCCGCCGAGTCCCGGCCGGACCACCAACTCCGCCAGCAGGGCGGCATTCCCCAGCCGGACCAAACCCACCGCCAGGACGCGCCTCCCTGGCAAGGCCAGGCGCCCCGGCAGGACGCGCCCACCCGGCAGGACAACGCACGTCGCCAGGCCGCGACCCAGCCGCCCGTGGAGGACGCCGCCCGGCGGGAGGAGCAGGCGGCCAGGGAGGAGCTCGCCCGCTGGGAGGTGCGAGCCCCGCAGCCGGACCAGTCGCCCGTGGACCGGCCGGCCGACTCGCTGGTCACGATCCCGCCCCAGGACCAGCGCCCCCGCGGCACCCGCTGGCTGATCGCGGCGGCCGCGGCGGTGCTGGCCATCGCCGTCACGGCCGGCACGCTGATCGTCACCTCCAGCCGCAACACCCCGCGCCCGGCCCAGTCGCAGGCCGCCTCCCCCACCTCGCAGCAGTCCAGCGACGTGGGCCGCAGGTACGCGCTGGGTGAGTCCTTCGACGACCCGCAGCTGATCGTCGCCACGGCGCCCCAGTGCGGGCTGAAGCAGTATCAGGACATAGAGCAGACCCAGGGTCAGCTCTGCGCGATCCGCTGGTCCATGATCAACCCGGGCGGCGCGCTGCGCCTGATCGGCGATCCGGTCGTGACCCTGCTGGACGACAAGGGCGCCCGCCACGATCCGGCTCCGGCGCGGTTGCCCGAGGCCATCGTGCCGGGAGGCCGCATCGATCGGGTCTTCGTCTTCGACCTGCCCCTCTACCGCAGACCCGTCGAACTCACCGCGACCCTCCTCAAGGACGGCAAGCAAGTCGAGGTCAGGCTGTGATGATCCGATCGACTCTCCTGGCCCTGCTTCTGGTCGCGAGCGCGCTCGTCACCGGCGGCGCCGCGACGGCGACCGCCTGCTCGGGCCCCGCCGACTTCGACGGTGACGGCGTCGAGGACGTGGTCGTCGGCGACCCGTTCGGCGACGACGACAAGGGCGCCGTCCACGTGATCTCCGGCGAGAAGGTCACGTCCGTCTCGGTGCCCGGCCTGAGCCAGGGCGACGGGTTCGGCTGGTCGGTGACGCTGGCGAAGGTCAACGCCGACGCCTGCGCCGATCTGGTCGTCGGCGCCCCGTTCACCGATGCGCCGGGCGGCGAGGACGCGGGCGCGGCCTACGTCGTCTACGGCGGCGCCGCCGCGGCTCCGGCGCGGCTGCTCGCCACCGAGATTCAGGGCGGCGCCCACTTCGGCTGGTCGGTGGCCGCCAAGGGCGACCTGGTGGCGATCGGCGCTCCTTACGAGGACGAGGCGCAGCTGTCCGACGTGGGTGCCGTCTACGTGCGCAAGGGCGAGGGAAACCTGCGCAGGATCAGCCAGGAGTCGGAGACCGTGCGCGGCAACAGCGAGGTGAGCGACCAGTTCGGCTGGTCGCTGGCGATGGGCGCGGGCAACGCGCTGATCGTCGGCGTGCCGTACGAGAACGACGACGGGACCGGCCGTCAGGTCAGCACCGGGAAGATCGACTCGGGTTCGGTGGTCGTCATCGACGACGTGCTGGCGGGCGAGCTCACCAGCACCAAGCTGGACTCGCCGACCGCGACCTCCTACGACCGGTACGGCTACGCGGTGGCCTACGTCGAGGGCGCGGGCGTCGCGGTGAGCGCGCCGGGTCCGGGTTACGTGCAGTTGCTCGACACGAAGCTCACCCCGATCAGGACGGTAAGGCAGGGCGGCAAGCAGGCGTTCGGCTTCTCGCTGGCCGCGTCCCCGGACGGCAGGCTGGCCATCGGCGCGCCGTACGGCGGTGGGGTCCGGGTGATCTCGTTCAAGAACCCCGGCGAGGACCGACGGATCCCACCCGCGGGCGAGCTCTTCGGATACGCGCTGGCCTTCAGCGGCAACAAGATCTACATCGGCCGGCCCGACGCCGCGCCGTACGGGAAGGTCCTGGTCGGAGGCCGCAACGCGGAGGAGCTCCGGCCGTTGCAGCCCGCGAAGGGCGCCGACTTCGGCATGTCTCTCGGGGGCTAGCCGGACGGCCGGATCCGGGCCCGGGCGGGGTCCGGCCGCGAACCGGTCACCACTCGCCGAAGACGGCGACCCCGTTGGCGCTGATGGCCTCGCACAGCTCGTCGGGATGCACTCCCTTGACCTCGGCCAGGCAGCGCAGGGTGAGCGGCATGAGGTAGGGGGCGTTGGGCTTGCCCCGGTGCGGCATCGGCGGCAGGTAGGGGGCGTCGGTCTCGACCAGCATGAGCTCGACGGGCGCGACCTGGGCGGCCTCGCGGAGATATCCGGCGTTCTTGTACGTCACCGGCCCAGAAAATGACATGAAATATCCGGCATCCGTGCACTTTTTGGCCATGTCGGCATCGCCGGAGAAGCTGTGGAACACCACCACCGGCGGCGCGCCCTGAGCCGCGAGCACCTTCAGCACGTCGTCATGCGCGTCACGGTCGTGGATGACCAGCGCCTTGCCGGTGCGCTTGGCGATCTCGATGTGGGCCCGGAAGCTCGCGTGCTGGTCGTCGCGGCTCGCCCAGTCGCGGAAGTAGTCGAGCCCGGTCTCCCCCACCGCCCGCACCTCGGCCCGCCCGGCCAGCGCCTCGATCTCGGCCAGCGTCTCGGGAGTGGCGGCGTGCGCCTCGTTGGGGTGGACGGCCACCCCGGCGTGGACGTCGTCGTGCTCCGCCGCCGCCTCGGCGTTCCACCGGGAGGACGGCAGGTCGTAGCCGATCGTGACGAGCCTGGTGACCCCGACGGCCCGGGCGTCGTCGAGGATGCCGCGCACGGTGGCCGACGCCGCCTGGGCGGCCTGCGCCACCGGGTCGCCCGAGGACGCCTGCCGGTTGCCCACCATGATGTCGAGATGGCAGTGGCTGTCGAACACCTCGGCGGAAAGCGGCTCGGGAGCTGCGGGAATCTTGCTCACGGACTCTAAGGTAGCGTGACCGTGCCGGCGCCCGAGCCGCGCACGGCGTCAGTCGGCCAGGCGGGCCAGCTCCTCGTCGACGACCTTCGGGTCGAGCTTCTTGAACAGCGGCACCGGCGCCGCGAGCGGGACACCCGGCTTGATCGGCCGGTGCTCCCAGCGGGCCTCTCCATGGTAGTCGCCCGTGATCACCGGGTAGGGGGTGCCGCCGTCCTCGTCGACCTCACGGATCTCCGGCATGCCCGACCAGACGCCCTCGCCGCCCAGCATCGCGTGGACCTTGTTGGACGAGCTCGGCAGGAACGGTGTGAGCAGCGTCTTGGCGTCGTCGACCACCTGGAGGGCGACGTGCAGGATGGACTTCTGCCGCTCGGCGTCGTCCTTGAGCTTCCACGGCTCCTGCTCGGCGAGGTAGCGGTTGGCGTCGCGGACCACGTCGAGGGCCTCGGTGATGGCGTTCTTGAACCGCGAGCGGCTCAGCTCGGCGCCCACCGGGCCGAACGCCGCGCGCGAGCGCTCCAGCAGCCGGCGGTCGGCGTCGGTCAGCTCGCCGGCCTCGGGCACCTGGCCGAAGTTCTTGGCCGCCATCGAGATCGACCGGTTGACCAGGTTGCCCCAGGCCGCGACCAGCTCGCCGTTGTTGCGGTTGACGAACTCCTGCCAGGTGAAGTCGGTGTCCTGGTTTTCGGGGCCCGCCACCGCGATGTAGTAGCGCAGCGCGTCGGCGTCGTAGCGCGCCAGGAAGTCGCGCACGTAGATGACGACCTGGCGGGAGGAGGAGAACTTCTTGCCCTCCATCGTCAGGAACTCGCTGGAGACCACCTCGGACGGCACGTCGAGCCTGCCCAGCGCCCCGGGCCGCCCGTCGCGGGCGCCCTGGCCGTTGTAGCCGAACAGCATCGCCGGCCAGATCTCGGCGTGGAAGACGATGTTGTCCTTGCCCATGAAGTAGTAGCCGCGGGCGTCGGGATTCTGCCACCACTGCCGCCACGCGTCGGGGTCGCCGGAGCGCCTGGCCCACTCGATCGAGGCGGACAGGTAGCCGATGACGGCGTCGAACCAGACGTAGAGCCGCTTGTTGGGCTGGTCGCGCCAGCCGTCGAGCGGGATCGGCACGCCCCAGTCGAGGTCGCGGCTGATCGCCCGCGGCTGGAGGTCACCGAGCAGGTTGAGGGCGAACTTGAGCACGTTGGGCCGCCATTCGCCCTGCTTGGACTGCAGGTAGGAGCCGAGCACCTCGGCAAAGGCGGGCAGGTCGAGCATGAAGTGCTCGGTCTCGGCGAACACGGGGGCCTCGCCGTTGATGCGGCTCTTGGGGTTGATCAGCTCGATCGGGTCGAGCTGGTTGCCGCAGTTGTCGCACTGGTCGCCGCGGGCGCCGTCGTAGCCGCAGATGGGGCAGGTGCCCTCGATGTAGCGGTCGGGCAGGGTGCGCCCGGTCGACGGCGAGATGGCGCCCATGGTGGTCTTGGGAAAGATATAGCCGTTGTCGTAGAGCCCTTTGAAGATCTGCTGGGTTACGGCGTAGTGGTTGGCGGTGCTCGTGCGGGTGAAGAGGTCGTAGGAGAGGCCCAGCCCGGTCAGGTCTTCGACGATCACCCGGTTGTAACGGTCGGCCAGCTCCCTGGCGCTCACGCCCTCCTTGTCGGCCTGGACCTGGATGGGCGTGCCGTGCTCGTCGGTGCCGGAAACCATCAGCACCTTGTTGCCCGCCATCCGCTGGTAGCGGCTGAAGATGTCGGACGGCACGCCGAACCCTGAGACGTGCCCGATGTGACGGGGGCCGTTAGCGTACGGCCACGCGACGGCGGTCAAGATGTGCTGGGACATAGCTCCAAGCCTAAGGCGCACGGGTAGCCGCCTCGAACGGATTCCCCGCCTTCGGGCGCCGGTCGGGCAGAGCCCTGAACGAAAAGATCAATAAGTCGGCGAGTCTTCGCGCGAGACGGCCTCGGCGGCCTCCTCGGCGGCCTTGGCCGCGATGTCGACGGAGCTCTCGCGGGTGCGGCGGATGCCGAGGATGCTGATGAACAGGGCGGCGAAGATGGTCTGGAAGCTCATGATGAGCGCCGTGGCCGAGGGCACGACCAGGCGCAGCGACTCGCGCGGGTCGAGCTCGCCGAAGCTGCGCACCTGCCAGTGGGCCAGCGACATCACCAGGCCGACCAGACCGGCCAGCGCCAGCAGGCCGCCGGCCACGAGGCCCTTCTCCAGCGACACGATGTCGATCAGCTTGCGGACGCGTGCGGACTCCGGCAGGAACCCCTCCTCGGCCGCGTAGACCTTGGTGAACAACGCGAACAGCGCCGCCTGGAAGCCGATCACGACCGCCGCCGAGGCGCCGACCAGGGTGTCGACGTCGAAGGCCAGCTCGCCGATCTCCACCGGGCCGAAGGTCAGCGCGCTGCCGGCGACCAGGCCCAGGAGCATCAGCGTCAGGCCCGGATAGAAGAACAGCCACTTGGGGCTGTAGAGCAGCAGGAAGCGCAGGTGGCGCCAGCCGTCGCGCCAGGAGCGCAGGTGAGGCGGGCGGCTGCGGCCGTCGGGCGACAGCGTGGTGGGCACCTCGCGCACGTCGAGCCCCGACAGCGTGGAGCGGACCACCATCTCCGAGGCGAACTCCATGCCGCCCGTCTGCAGGTGCAGCCGCAGGATCGAGTCGCGCCGGAAGCCGCGCAGCCCGCAGTGGAAGTCACCGATGGCGGACGGGAAGAACAGCCGGCCGATGAACGACAGGACCGGGTTGCCCAGGTAGCGGTGCAGCGGCGGCATGGCCCCCGGCGAGATGCCGCCCTTGAAGCGGTTTCCCATCACCAGGTCGGCGCCGTCACGCAGCTGCTCGACGAACGGCGACAACGAGGTGAAATCGTAGGAGTCGTCGGCGTCGCCCATGATGACGTACTTGCCACGCGCGGCCCGGATGCCGCCCATGAGCGCGTTGCCGTAACCCTTCTCGTCGACGTGGACCACACGGGCCCCGGCGTCACGGGCGAGCTGCTGCGAGCCGTCCGTGCTCCCGTTGTCGGCGATCAGGACTTCGCCCTCGATGCCATGCTCCTCCATGCACGCCAATGCCTTGCGCACACAGACTTCCACGGTTTCCGCCTCGTTGAGGCAGGGCATGACCACCGTCAGTTCCACGTCTCAACCCTTCAGTCACTGCTGTACAAGCACACCATCATGCCCTGTGCCCGGAGTCGGTCGGGTCAAGTCCTAAAAACGACTGGCATTCTTTACAGCATGGTGAGCGCCGCGGAGATAGCCCCTGTGGACCACTCCGCCCCTGGCCGGATGGCGCGTGTGCTGCTGTTCCTACGCCGACACCGGGTGTTCGCCGCCGCTTTCGCGCTGGGCGCGGTGCTGCGGCTCGTCACCATGCTCGGCTACGGCCCCGCGATGTGGTTCAACGACTCCTACGAGTACGTCTCGGTGGCGCTGCACCCGAGGCCGCACCCGATCAGGCCCGACGGCTACGGGTTCTGGCTGCTGGCGCTCAAGCCGTTCCACAGCTTCACCCTGGTGGTGTTCACCCAGCACCTGATGGGCCTGGCCACGGCCGTGCTGATCTACGCGCTGCTGCGCCGGAAGTTCGGGCTGCCGAAGTGGGGGGCCACGCTGGCGGCGGCGCCGGTGCTGTTCGACGCCTACCAGATCCAGCTGGAGCAGCTGGTGATGTCCGACTCGATGTTCACGCTGCTGGTGGTGGCGGCCATCACGCTGGTGCTGTGGCACCGCCGGATGTCGTGGAAGGTCGGCGTGGTGGTCGGGCTGCTGCTCGCGCTGACCTGGCTGACCCGCTCGATCGGCGCGCCGATCCTCGCGCTCGTGGTGGTCTACCTGCTGGTCAAGCGGGTCGGCTGGAAGCCGATCGTGGCCGTGGTGGTGACCTGCGCGCTGCCGATCCTCACGTACATGGGCTGGTTCGCGTCAAGCATGGGCAAATTCGCGATGACCAACAGCGACGGGCTCATCCTCTACATGCGCACGGCCATCTTCGCCGACTGCAATCGGATGAACATCGACAAATACCAGGAGATCGAGCTCCTGCTGCTGTGCATCAACGACCCGGTCGACCAGCGCAAGGAATACGCGCAGTGGTACCTGTGGGGCCAGGGCGGCGGCGGCACCGGCACCGGCGAGGTCCTGCACCGCTGGGGGGCCGGCAAGAAGTTCACCGAGATCACCAACGAGGCGGCCAGCGCGTTCGCGACGCGCGCGATCCTGTCGCAGCCCGGCGACTACCTGCGCGTGGTGGCGCGCGACTTCTTCCGCGCCTTCCACTGGGACCGCCCGCGTTTCCCCGACGAGCAGACCTACAACATGTACGAGTTCAGGCCCTACTACGACCTCGACGCCAACGGCCGGCCGAAGCGGCTGCCCCAATGGCCCTCCTTCCAGGGCCGCACCGACACCGACGCCTACTCCTACGAGCAGGGCCCGCCCGAGACGCGGATCGTCTCGCCGTGGGCCGACATCATGAGCGGCTACCAGCAGGTGTTCTACCTGCGCGGCATCGTGCTGGGCGGCATCATGCTGGTCGGCCTGTACGGGGTCGCGGTCCGCTGGCGCACGTTCGGCGGGCCGGTGGTGCTGCCGTGGCTGGGCGCGTTCGGGCTGCTGCTGGCGCCGGCGGCGACGGCGGAGTTCGACTACCGCTACGTGCTGCCCGCGGTGCCGCTGGCCTGCGTCGCGGCGGCCATCACGCTGAGCCGCGTCTCGTGGGGCCGGGGGCGGCCCCCGGACGAGTCGGCGTCCGAGCCCACCACCGTGCCCGCCTGAGCGTCCCGCCTCCGGGCACGGGCCGCGTACGGCCGGTCACGAGGAGGCGGCGGCGACGGCCACGACGAGCAGGACGAGCGACGCGGCGGTCACCACGCTTCCGGCGACCACGGCGGCCTTCCTGCCGCGCCGCACGCGCAGGACGTACATGACGACGTACGGCAGGAAGGCCAGCGCGCAGAGGCCGAGGGCGGGCAGGGCCATGGCGCGCAGCACGCCCTTCGTGCCGGAGGGCAGCGCGCGGTCGCCCTCGGGGGTGAGCTGGGCCCGGCCGACGTCGCCCGCCTCGGAGTCCGGTGAGGCGGCCACCGTGATCGGGGCGCCTCCGCCGTCGGGGACGAACCGCCCCTGACAGTCGTAACGGCCCTTGCCAAGAGCCGTGCAGGAGACCACGGTGAGCGTGCCCGGGGTGCCGATCCCGCCGGTGGCGAGCTGGACGTCGGGCACGGCGACCACGAACGGCACCACCCCGAGCACCAGCCAGCAGAGCAGGAGGACGGTCATGCCGGCGCGTCCGGGCACGCGGCCTCCGCCACCCTGTTTCGGGTGCTTCCCCGAGTCCGGGTGCTTCCCCGAGCCGGAGCCGGGATTCAGGTCCACGTTCAACAGGCCGAAAGCGTCGGACAGATCCATGCGCCCAGCGTGGCCTGCCGCACTTGGGACTCACCTGCGACCGGCTGTACCCACCTCCGTCACTTGGGGGCGGCATCGACCCACGAGCGCATCAGCATCCGCGCCCACCACTCCGCCTGCGTGAGCGTCTCGGCGACCAGCACCGGGTAGAGCCACCAGAAGTTGATCAGCACGACGAGCGCGAGCGCCCCCACGGCCGCCGCGCCGAGGGCCCGCCGGCCCGGCGGGGCGCTCTCCCGCCCGATGGCCAGCCCCGCGACCAGGACGAGCGCCAGCACCATGAACGGCACCACGGGGATCATGTAGAAGAGGTACATCGTGCGGTGGTCGGCGAAGGAGTAGTAGAACCAGGGCAGCCACCCCGCCGCGACCACGAGCAGCACCGCGCCCGCCCGCCAGTCCCTCGTGGCCACGTACCACGCGACGAGCCCGAGCAGGGCCAGCCCGGCGGCGTACCAGAGCGCCGGGGTGCCGACGCCGAGCACGGCCTGCGAGCACTTGTCGGCCCCGCACACCGAGGACGGCAGGCCGGCCGGGTAGTGGAAGGAGACCGGCCTGATCAGCAGCGGCCATGTCCAGGGCTCCGACATGTACGGGTGGTAGTCGTCCAGCCCGGTGTGGTAGCCGAGCACCTGGGTCTGGTACTTCAGCCACGACCGCGCCGAGTCGAGCACGAAGAACATCGGCCCCGACGAGGTGGCCTGCTCCCAGCCGCGGCCGTAGCCATCGGCGGTGGCGAACCAGCCGGCCCACGTCGCCACGAACGTCGCCGCGGGCGCCAGGCCCAGCGCGGCGACCGCGCCCGGCACGTCCAGCGAGAACGTCCCCTGGTACGGCCGGCGGATCCCGACGGCCCGCCTGGCGCCGAGGTCCCACATCACGCTCAGCACGGCGAACGCGATCAGGAAGAAGACCCCCGACCACTTCACCGCGCACGCGGCGCCCAGGCACACCCCGGCGGCGATCCGCCACGGCCGCGGGCCGAGCCGCGGCCCGTGCGGAGAGAGCGGTGAGCTGTCGTACCAGTCGGCCAGCCGCTGCCGTGCCGCGTCGCGGTCGGCCACCAGGCAGGCGAACGCGGCCAGCACCCAGAACATCAGGAAGATGTCGAGCAGCGCGGTGCGGGACAGGACCAGGTGCAGGCCGTCGAGCGCGAGCAGGAACCCGGCCAGGCAGCCGAGCAGGGTCGAGCGGGTCATCCGCCGGGCAACGCGGGCCAGGATGAGGATCGACAGCGTGCCGATGACCGCCGCGGCGAAGCGCCAGCCGAACGGGGTCATCCCGAACAGCCACTCGCCCGCGCCGATCATCCACTTGCCGAGCGGGGGGTGGGCGACGAACGAGGCGCAGTCGGCGGCCTCGGGGCACTGCTTCCAGATGTCGGTGTCGCCGGCGAGGAGGCGCCGGTCCGCGATGGGATTCTTCGAGTCACCTAGCGTGACCCGCTCGACGCCGTAGGTGATGAGGGAGTAGGCGTCCTTGATGTAGTAGGTCTCGTCGAAGACGACCGCCCTGGGCTCGTCCAGCCGGACGAAGCGGAGGACACCGCCGAAGATCGTGACGAGGAGGGGGCCGAGCCAGCCCCACAGGGCAGTTCCCTGCATCGGCGGGACGAGCCTTTGCGGTGAAACCCCCCAGTTCCTCACGATGGGCCACCTTATGGGGTTGTGGATCTCCTGTGAACCGCGTCGTAGAGCTCCCGTTTGGGCATGCCCGAGCCCTTGGCCACCTCGGCGACGGCCGCCTTGCGCTGCTCCCCTCCGGCCACGCGGCGCTCGACCTCGGCCACCAGCGCGGCCACGTCCGGCTCGGTCTCGCCGGCGACGTGGCCCGCGACCACGACCGTGATCTCGCCCTTGACACCCGCCGCGGCCCATGCGGCCAGCTCGGCCAGGCCGCCCCGGCGTACCTCCTCGTAGGTCTTGGTCAGCTCACGGCAGACGGCGGCCCGCCGGTCGGGACCGAAGGCCTCGGCCATCGCCTCCAGCGAGCCGTGCAACCGGTGCGGCGCCTCGAAGAAGACCATCGTGCGCTCCTCGGCGGCCAGCGCCGACAGGCGGCGGGCGCGCTCGCCCGGCTTGCGCGGCGGGAAGCCCTCGAAGCAGAAGCGGTCGCTGGGCAGGCCCGACACCGCCAGGGCGGTGGTGACGGCGCTGGGGCCCGGCAGCGCGGTCACCGTGATGCCCGCCTCGACGGCGAGGTGGGTCAGGCGGTAGCCGGGGTCGGAGACGCCCGGCATGCCGGCATCGGTGATGACCACCACCGTGCGGCCCTCCTTGAGGCTCTCGAGCAGCTCCTTGGCGCGTCCGGCCTCGTTGGCGTCGTAGTAGGAGACGATCCGGCCGCCGATCTCCACGCCCAGCTCCGTGGCCAGCCGGCGCAGCCGCCGGGTGTCCTCGGCGGCCACCACGTCGGCGCTCGCGAGCACCTCCCGCAGCCTCGGCGAAACATCGCCCACCTGGCCTATCGGGGCCCCTGCCAGCACCAACCTGCCCTCATCCGTCACCGGACCATTGTGGCAGGGCATCCCGATTGGGCCGTGTTTCTTGGGTAACCACCGGCTTGAGGCCCGTACGATGGCCGAATGGCGGTGACCGACTTCCCGTATCAGGCCTTCGGCGAGCCGAAGGCCGACGAGGGCGATTCCCGGGCGCGATCCGTGCGCGACCGGATGGTCCCGCCGATGCGCGGCAGCGTGCTGTGGGGGTGGCTCGGTCCGATCCTCGTCACGATCTTCGGCGGGATCCTGCGCTTCGCCGACCTCGGTCACCCCAAGGCCGTCGTCTTCGACGAGACCTACTACGCCAAGGACGCCTACTCCCTGATCACGTGGCTGGTGGAGCGCGTCACGATCAAGGACGCCGACAAGTCGATCCTCGCCGGCAGCACCGACATCTGGCAGAGGTGCACCGACGAGACGCTCGACAAGTGCGCCTCCTACGTGGTCCACCCCCCGCTCGGCAAGTGGATGATCGGCGCGGGCGAGTGGCTGTTCGGGATGACCCCGTTCGGCTGGCGCTTCGCCGCGGCGGTCATCGGCACGCTGTCGATCCTCATCCTGGCCCGCGTGGCCCGGCGGATGACCCGCTCGACCCTGCTCGGCTGCTTCGCCGGGCTCCTGCTGGCCCTCGACGGCCTGCACTTCGTGCTCTCCCGCACCGCGCTGCTCGACATCTTCCTGATGTTCTGGGTGCTGGCCGCGTTCGCCTGCCTGGTGGTCGACCGCGACCGGGCGCGCGAGCGGCTGGTCGACTGGTACGACACCTCCCCGCTCTCCCCCGAAGGGCCCTACCTGGGCCTGCGGCCGTGGCGCATCGCCGCGGGCGTCTGCCTCGGGCTGGCGATGGGGGTCAAGTGGTCGGGGCTGGCCTTCGCGGTCGCGTTCGCGATCATGTCGCTGCTGTGGGACTTCGGCGCCCGCAGGGCCGTCGGCCTGCGCCATCCCTACCTGGGCGCCTTCGCCAAGGACGTGCCCACCGGGCTGGCGGCGTTCGTCGTGGTCCCGTTCGTGACGTACATGGCGACCTGGACCGGCTGGTTCGCCTCCGCCGAGGGCTACGGCCGCAAGTGGGAGCAGGCCACCTCGTCGGGGGCGCCGTTCTTCCTCTTCGACTCGATGCGGTCGTGGATCCAATATCAGTGGCAGGTCTTCACCTTCCACAACGGGCTCGAGACCTCCCATCCCTACATGTCCGATCCCTGGCAGTGGCCGCTGCTGCTGCGTCCCGTCGCCTTCCACTACGAGGGCAGGGAGGGCGCCTGCGGGGCCAAGGACTGCTCGGAGGCCGTGCTCGGCGTGGGCACACCGGTGATCTGGTTCGGCGCGCTGGCCGCGCTGGTGGCGCTGATCGCCTGGTACGTCGCCTCACGCGACTGGCGGGCCGGGGCCGTCCTGCTGGCCTACGCCATGGGATGGCTGCCCTGGTTCTACTTCGCCATCGCCCACAACCGCACGATGTTCCTGTTCTACGCGATCCCGATGGTGCCGTTCATGGTGCTGGCCATCACCCTGTGCGCCGGGGTGTTGATCGGGCCCGCCGCCCACCCCTTCGGGGGCGCCCTGCCCATGCGGCGCACCCTCGGCGCCGCCGCGGTGGGGGCGTTCGCCCTCCTCGCGCTGATCAACTTCTGGTGGCTCCACCCGGTCCTGACCGCCGAGCTCATCCCCTACACCGAGTGGAAGGCCAGGATGCTGTTCGACAAACGGTGGATTTAGCCCGGTTACAGTCCGCTCATCGTCATTCCATAGGGTAGTTGCTGTGCAAGACCCAATACGCACCGGTTTCGGTCATCGTCAGGCCCGGGGTCGATACGGCAAACTTCGAGGCATGAGTGCACCAGACGTCACCGCTCTCCTAGCTGAGTTGGAGCGCTCCGAGCCAGACCTCGCCGACGAGGCCAGGACCGCCGTCGAGTGGCTGACAGGCGGCGAGCCCCTGGAGACGGTCACCCAACTCGACGTCTGCGAGTTCCTCTGGTACACCCTGCCGCTCAAGGTCGGCGGTGACCACGAGCGGCTCGCCCGCTCGCTCGGCCGCCTGCTCCAGCTCGGCGGCATGCAGCGCTACGCCGCGCTGTGCGAGTCGCCGACGACCACGCAGATCCTGCGCACGTACGCCCGCGACGGCGAGGACACCGGCACCGCCGCCTACCAGGAGGCCCTGGAGGCCACCGGGGTGCTCCCGCCCGACGTGCCCGACCTGCAGTGGAGCATGATCATGGGCCCCGAGGAGCTGGGCGCACACATCGCCTGCTCGGCCGCCCTGGAGCTGGCCATCATCTCGGGCGACGAGGTCGACCGCGTCGCGCTGACCAGGCGCTGGCTCACCCAGCCGCGGGCCGACCTGGGTGGCGACAACTGGCTGCACCGCGTCCACGGCGAGCGGCTCAACCGCTGGGTGCTCGGCCGCGGTCCCGCCCGCCGGGAGCTGGCTCAGCCGTTCGAGGTGCGGCTGCACGCGCCGGTCAAGGCCCAGCCGATCCCCGCCCTGCGACGCCTGCTGTCGCTGGCCGCCACCTCAGAGGGCAGCCTGCCGCTCCGGCTGGCCCCCTCACCGGCGGCGCTGCGGCTGCGCGAGATGGCGGAGCGGGAGCTGGGCGCGCTCAGCCGCGACGGCGCCACCCTGACCATCACCGCCGAGGGCAGGCGGCTGCTCGACTCGCCCGACGCCCTGTGGGACGCGGTCGCCAGGCTGCTGCTGGCGCGGGGCGAGCACGAGTTCGAGGTGTCGGCCCGCGAGGCCGCGCTCATGCTCCTCGCCGACGGTGTCCTGATGTCGCCCACCCAGCTGCGCGAGCGGGTCGCGGAGGTGGTCGGCGGCGAGGGCTGGCATCCGACGACCGGGCTCGACGACGTCACCGGGCCGGTCGCCGACCTGGTCGGGCAGCTCACCGCGCTCGAACTCGCCTTCGGCGACGAGCTGGCGATCCGGATGACCAGGGTGGGCCAGCTGGCGTCACTGGCCGCGCTCCGGGCGCACGCGCTCCGGCCCCGCAAGTACGTCAACTCCACCTGACCGAGTCGCGCCACCGCGATTGAACCGGGCGGCCGCCGCCCGCGTATCTCTCGCTACCCGGCCACCGCGGCGCGCAGAACGCGGTGGCCGGGCCGAAGCCCCTCCTCCGGCCCGGGCAGGCAGGCCCGAGACAGCCCGATCGTCACCGGCCACACCTCCCGAGGGCGCCCCGGCGGGCGGCGTCATGAGCTGGGCCGGCACCTCGCCGGGAGAGTCGATCCCTGACATTCAGCGCCCGTCGCGGCGCTCCAGCACGTACCACCCCACGAGGCACAGCAACGCGAACAGGCAGAGCGCGGCGACGGCGACCGGGTCGGAGACCAGGAAGGCGAGCACCAGCGCGGCCGGGGCCAGGACCGCCGCGATCCCCGAGATCTTCGACACCACACATCCCCTCAACAGGTACGGGAGCGAACTTTACCGCTCGTGCCCGCGCTCACGAACCGGAGTCGCGGACCCGGCCCACGCCCGCCAGGGTCCTACCGTCTCGTGCCGGAGGAGACCTTCGCGCTTTCCGCGTCGCCCAGAGCGCGACGGCGACGTACAGGGCCTGGCCGGGGATCCGCAGCCACAGCGGCGTCGCCTCACCGCCGTTGAACGGCACCTCGGCGACGGCGGCGTACACGTTGGCGGGCAGCAGCAGCACGAAGCCGCGAGCCCCATCCCGGCGGCCCGGCGGGTGCGGACGAGGACCAGGCCCGCCGCGCCGAGGAGCTCCAGCACGCCGGTCAGATAGACCATGGCGCCGGCGAACGGCACGACAGGCGGGACCATGCGTACCAGATCGGCGTGGTTGGGCATGACCGTGACGCTTTCCGGGACGAAGTGCGCGCTGGCGGTCATGACCAGCATGACCGCCAGCGCGTGGGCGGCGCTGGCCGGCCACGACGCGAACCGGCCGACGCCGAGCGCTCCCAGGGCGCGGAAGCCGAGCAGGGCGACCAGGAGCACGGCAGTCGTTTCCATGACATCCCCCGAATAGATAGTGGTGCTACCCAAAAGTGGATAGCACCACTATCTATTCGGGATCCGGCCGCTGTCAAGACGCGGCCCGCTTGTCCGCCGCCACCACGGCGACCCACATCATCGCGGTGATCGCGCCGACGCACAGGGTCAGGGAGCCGGCCCGCCCGCCCGTCATCGCCCAGACGTCACCGAAGGCGAAGATCAGGCCGGCGGCCAGGGAGCCCGCGGCGAAGCCGGGACGGCCGGCGCGGGAGTAGTGGCGGCCCAGGACGAAGCAGGCGGCGATGAGCGCGGTGAACGCGATGGACCCGGCGACCATGTGCATGAGACCGTGCCAGCTCATCGTGCCCGTCTGGCCCAGCGGCGTGCCGGCGGGGAATCCGTCGCCCGGGTCCATGACAAGGATCCCGGCGGCGGCCATCGCCACGCCGTTGACCAGGATCAGCCTCGGCGCCCACGTCCCGCCGGGCGTGCCGCGCAGGGCTCCGCGCAACCCGAGCGCCCCGGCGACCGTCAGAGCGCCGCAGACCAGGAAGTTGGTGATCTGGAGCCAGCCGAGGTCACCCGTGCTCAGCATGCTGATGGGGTGGCGGAGCAGGTCGAAGCCCTCGCGGGTGAAGGCCTGCGTCAGCGACACGACCGCGAAGAGCGGCGCGGCGACGATGGAGCCCGCGAGCAGGGTGCGCGTCGCCGGGGTGACGGTATCGAACTGGACGGCGGTCATGTCTGTTTCCTTCCGCAGGCGACGGATATCCGGCGCTGTACGCGTTACGCCGGTTTCGTCCGGCCTCGCTAACGCGTCGAGCGGAACCGGCCGGACTCGACACCGGCCCACCCTCACCCCTTCCGACCTGCGAGAACGCGAATCAGCGTGCATTCCCTGTCACATCGGGGCGCACATCGGGCCCCTGTCGCATTCCCTGTCACATCGCCCGAAGCGGGCCTGGTCGGCGGCTAGTGTCGATTTCCGCAGAGCTCGATCGATGCGTAGCCAGAGATCGGCGAGGCGATCACCCGACCATCACGAGGAGCAAGACGATGCAGTTCCTGATGACGACCAAGGGCGCCGACGCGGCACCACCGGACGACGCGATCCATGCGGAGATGGGCAGGTTCGTCGAGGAGATGACCCGGGCCGGAGTGCTGCTGGCGACCGGCGGCCTCGACCCGGTCGGCACCCACGTCTCGGCCGTCGACGGCGCGATGACCGTCACCGACGGCCCGTTCACCGAGGCGAAGGAGGCGATCGTCAGCTTCGCGCTGGTCGAGGTGCGCTCGAAGGAGGAGGCCATCGAGGCCGCCCGGCGCTTCTGGAAGATCATCGGCACCGGCGAAGGCCACATCCAGCAGGTCTTCGGCCCTGAGAGCTGATCGGCCGTTTGCGTGCGCGGCCGGGCAGGTGCTCTGATCGGGCACGTGACGTCCGGGGACACCCACCGCGTGGTCGACGCGGTCTGGAAGATGGAGTCGGCGAGGATCATCGCCGGGCTCGTCCGGATGGTGGGCGACGTGGGGCTGGCCGAGGAGCTCGCGCAGGACGCGCTCCTCGCCGCCCTCGAACAGTGGCCGGAGGCGGGCGCCCCGGATAATCCGGGTGCCTGGCTCATGGCCGTCGCCAAGCGCCGCGCGGTCGACCACCTGCGGCGCGACAAGCGCCTCAACCTCAGGCACGAGCAGCTCGCCCACGAGCTCGCCACCCGGCAGGACACCGCCGAGGCCGATCTCGACACCGCACTGGACGACGACGTGGGCGACGACGTCCTGCGCCTGATGTTCGTCTCCTGCCACCCGGCGCTGTCCAACGAGGCCCGGGTCGCCCTGACGTTGCGGCTGCTCGGCGGCCTGCGCACCGAGGAGATCGCGCGCGCGTTCCTCATCTCCGAGCCGACTGTCGCGCAGCGCGTCGTCCGGGCCAAACGTACGCTCGCCGAGCTCAAGGTCCCCTTCGAGGTGCCCCCGCCCGGCCCTGACCGGGCCGCGCGCCTGTCGTCGGTGCTCGAGGTCATCTACCTGGTGTTCAACGAGGGCTACACGGCCACCGCCGGCGACGACTGGATACGCCAGGACCTCTGCCAGGAGGCGCTGCGGCTGGGCCGCCTGCTGGCCCGGCTCGCGCCCGACGAGGCCGAGGTGCACGGCCTCGTCGCCCTGATGGAGCTCCAGGCGTCGCGGTCAGCCGCCAGGACGGGACCGGCGGGCCAGCCCATCATGCTGCACGAGCAGAACCGCGGCCGCTGGAACCAGCTCCTCATCCGCCGCGGCTTCACCGCCCTGCTGCGCGCCAGGCGGACCGGCGGCCCCCTTGGCCCGTACGTGCTGCAGGCCGCCATCGCCGCCTGCCACGCGCGGGCCCGCAGTGCCGAGGAGACCGACTGGGCGCAGATCGCCGCCCTCTACGCGGTGCTCGCCCGGGTGCTGCCCACGCCGGTGGTGCAGCTCAACCGCGCGGTCGCGGTGGCCATGGCCCACGGCCCCGAAGCGGGCCTGGAGCTGGCCGACACGCTGATCGCCGAACCGGCTCTCAAGGGCTACCACCGCCTGCCCAGCGTGCGCGGCGACCTGCTGGCCAAGCTCGGCCGGCCCGACGAGGCCAGGCGGGAGTTCGAACGCGCAGCGGCTCTCACCCTCAACGTGCCCGAACGTACGATCCTGCTCGAACGCGCCGCGGCCTGCGCCGACGCGGCCGCCTCGGAGGCGGGCGTCCCGGAGACGAGCGTCCCGGAGACGGGCGTGCCGGAGACGGGCGTGCCGAAGGCGGGCGTGCCGAAGGCGGGCGGCACTCTGGCCGAGGCCGCGAGCGCCTTCCTCGGCCGTGACGAGCTGGACACCGCGACCGTCCGCTCCTACGGGCAGACCCTCGGCCGGCTGCGCCGCGAGCTCGGCGACGACGCTCCGCTGCGCGGCGTGAGCGCGGCGCAGGTCGCCGGGGTCTTCGCCGCCGCGTGGGGAAACGCCGCCGCCGCCACGTGGAACCGGCACCGGGGCGCGATCCGCTCCTTCTCCGCCTGGGCCGCCGCCCACGGGCTCCTGTCCGGCGAGCCGGCCGCCGGGCTCGCCCGCCGGCCCGAACCCCGAGGCCGCACCCGCCCCATCGACCCGGCACACCTCGACGCGTTGTGGGAGCTGCCCGGCCTGGGCCGGCGCGAGCGCGCGCTGTGGCTGATGCTGCACGAGAGCGCGGCGCCGGTCGGCTCGGTGCTCGCCCTCAACGTCGAGGACCTCGACCTGGCCGCCAGGCGCGGGAAGGCGTCGGCCGGGTCCCGCTGGATCCACTGGCGGTCCGGCACCGCCGAACTCCTCCCCCGTATCGTCGCGGGCCGCCGCCGGGGCCCCCTGTTCCTGTCCGATCGCAAACCCGGCCCCGGCCGTCCTCCCGCGCCGGGCGACCTGTGTCCCGAGACCGGCCGCCGCAGGCTCTCCTATGAGCGGGCCGAATACCTGTTCAAGCGGGCCACCGGCCACACGCTCAGCCAGCTCCGGACCCGATAGCCGGACGAAGCTTGTGGGAGCGGTCGCCGTCGTGCCGGGGCTGCTCGCCCACGATCCGACTCGCTCTTCCGGGGCGAACATGGCGGCGCCGGCGTCGAGCGGGGCGAGGCTCTGATGGGGCCTGACGATCCTCGTGAGGGCGATGCCATAGGGTCCGTCGCATGACCTCAGACCGGACAGGTGTGCACGTTTCGGCCTCGACCTGGCAGCAGCCTCTCCCCCGTCCCACCTCCCCGGAACGCAGCGCGCTGATCCGGCGGGTCGCCGACCGTGTCCTCGCGCTCGGCGCCCAACGGCTGCGGGTCGGCATCGACGGCCTGACCGCCGCCGGCAAGACGAGCTTCGGCCACGAACTCGCCGAGCAGATCAGCCGGGCCGGACGTCCCGTGCTCCGGGCCACCCTCGACGACTTCAAGAAGCCGTGGCGCGACCGGCACCTGTACGACCGGGAGTCGGGTGAGGGCTACTACCGCAACGCCTACGACTACCAGGCCGTGATCACGTCGCTGCTCGAACCCTGCGCTCCCGGCGGCTCGGGTCGAGCCGTGCTGTGCCACATCGACCCGCTGACCCAGGTCGACCACTCCTCGGTCGTGACGCCCGCCGCGCCCGATGCCGTCCTCGTCGTCGACGGCGTTTTCGCGTTCCGCCCGGAGATCGACCCGTACTGGGACTTCCGCGTCTGGCTGGAGGTGTCGCCGGAAACGTCCATCCGCCGCGGCGCCGAACGCGACCAGGACTGGGCCGGCTCGGAGGCCGAGGCCATCCACCGCGACCGCTACCTGCCGGCCGAACGCCTCTACCTCGCCGAAGCCGACCCGCTCCGGCGGGTGGACGTCGTCATCGACAACTCGACCTTCGGCAGGCCGCGAATCGTACGAGACTGACCCCCGTCGGGCGTCATCGGCGCTCGACGCTCTCGAGCGCGCGGGCGAACCGCACGACGCGCCGCGCCTGGGCCCGCGCGGCGGCGCGCGTCGGCTCACCGACCGGGGCGGCGCCGAAGGCGTCGTCATGCGAGGTGCCGTAGGGGTTGTCATGGACCTGGTCGGTGTAGCCGGGCGTCACCAGGATCCCGCCGAAATGGTGGACGGAGTGGTAGAGCGCGAGCAGGGTCGCTTCGTGGCCTCCGTGCGCCGTGGTCGCGGAGGTGAAGCCGCTGTAGACCTTGTCCGCCAGCAGCCCCTTGGCCTGCAGCCCGCCGAGCGTGTCGATGAACTGCTTCAGCTGGGATGAGACGTTGCCGAAGCGGGCGGGCGTACCGAAGATCACGGCGTCGGCCCAGACCATGTCATCGGCTGTGGCGACTGTGAGCCCGGCGGTCGCGGCCATGTGCGCGACCCAGGCGGGGTTGGACTCGATCGCCCCCCGGAGAGCCAACTCGGCGACGGGGCGCAGCCGTACCTCGGCCCCGGCCTTCTCCGCGGTCTCGGCGAGCTCTCCGGCGATCTCGGCGACGGTCCCCGTGGAGGAGTAGTAGATGACCGCGACATTGACCATGACAGGCTCCAGATACTTCATCGCTGAACAATTGAGCGTCACAGTAGCTGGAGGTGTTTCAGTGCGCAACTATTGAGCGTGTAAGGTTCAGCTGTGACCCGATGGTTGAACGACGAGGAGGCCCGCGCCTGGCGGACCACCATGGTGGCCTTCCGGCTGCTGACCGACCGGATCGAACGCGACCTGCAGGACGAGGTCGGCATGCCGGCCACCTACTACGAGTTGCTCGTGCTGCTGTCGGAGGCCCCCGACCACACGCTGCGCATGAGCGAGCTGGCCCAGTGGACCCACTCCAAACCCAGCCGCATCTCCCACGCCGTCAACAAGCTGGAGGAGGCGGGCTGGGTGCGCCGCGAGCACTACGCCGGCGACCGCCGCGGCTGGCTGACCGTGCTCACCGACGAGGGCCTGGCCGCCCTCGGGGCCGCGGCCCCTCGCCACCTGGAAAGCGTGCGCGCCAACCTGATCGACCTGCTCACCCCGGAGCAGATCGCCCAGCTCGCGACCATCAGCCAGACCGTCTTGGACCATCTCCTGCGAAAGGACGCGCCCCGGCCGTCGGGCCCTGCCTGATCCGCCCTCATCGGGGCACGACGACCCTGGAGATCATCCATGCTCCACGGACAACTGACGACGATGCCGGGCGACGAGCGCTCAGTCGCGCGCTCCCGGCTCGGCTATCACCGCGAGACCCTGCCGTGGCAATGCGGCGGGCCGCACCCGAACTCCGTCGCGTCGAACCCTCGGCGCTGTCGCCGAAGGCCTGGTGCGCCACCTGGCCGAGGTGAAGCGCGGCTGGTTTCGCATCAGACTCGCCGGACACCTCCCGCCGGGGCCCTGGTACCAGCCGCCCGGCAATTGACGAATGTCGAGTGGACGGCTCAGGCTCGCTTCATGGACGAGTTCCGCATGGTCCGCGCATTCCCCCCGGCCACCATTGCCAGGTTGCTCATCCCGCTCATATCGCTGATCCCGATGTTCCTGGTGCTCAGCCCGGGCGTCCTGCCGAGCCGAGAGAGCGGCGTCGTGTTCGGGTTAGGTGCGATGGCGGCGATTGCCCTGGCCATCGTCGTACGGCTGGTCAGACACGAGCGGATGGCCGCGAACACGGTCGTGCGCTTCTCATCTCACGGTGTGGAGATGGAAGACCCGTACGGATCATGTGTCCGCATGACATGGCCGTACATCGAGGACATCGAGGTGGTCGAATGCCATACACCCAGCCCGCGCACCATCGCCGAACCTGACAGGATTCACGTCCGGACGGGGGCCAGGCAGTGCATCGGCCTGACCGGCTGGGGCGAGTACGAGGTTTCCCTGCACGCTCCCGACTGGCTGGTGTCCCATCTGGCCCGGAGCCCGGTCGACCCGAGGACGGGACTACAGAGACTGAGCATCCCGCTCGGCGCCGTCGATCCGTTGTGGGAACGCGGCCCGATGGGCGATCAGGTCCGCCGCCACCGGCCCGATCTTTTCGCGCCCGCCCAGGAAGGGCCGAACCACCGGCTCACACGGTGACGGCGTCAGCGGGTCTGCACGACGTACGGACCTGGGGATCATGGGACATCCGGCCGTGAACCTTCGTCAGGGGCGGGCCCAGTGAAGGCTCGCCGGCTGTGCACGAGCAGCTCACGTACGGCGGGGTTGTGCGTGTCCTTCCAGATCAGCGCGAGCAGAGCGGGTGTTTCGACGTCGTCGACGGTGAGGGCGGTGAGCCGGTCGCGGTGGCGCGCGGCCATCGAGTCGCTGAGGATGGCGACGCCGAGCCCGCGGGCGGCGAGGTCGGCGATGGCATCCGCGGCGCTGGCCTGCAGCGTGATCATCGGTCGGAGGTTCCGCGCGGCGCAGGCCTGGTCGAACACCGTGCGCAGACCGGTGCCGGGCGGCATGCAGACGATCGGGTAGGCGCCGAGGTCTCGCAGGGTGACCCGCCGTTGTTCCGCCAGGGGGTGCGCGATCGGGACCGCCGCGACGAGCCGCTCGCTGATGATCGTCAGCGCGTCCAGGCCGTCGGGGGTGGCGGCTGCGGCGCCGATGAGAGCCAGGTCGACGGTGCCTGTGCGGACGCCCTCGATGAGCCGGTCGGAGTTGTCCTCCAGCAGCGAGATCTCCACCCCGGGATGCGCCCGGTGGAACGCCGCGAGGGCGTCGAACAGCGGCGTGATGGTGCAGCCGATGACCATCCCGATCGTGAGCCGGCCCCGGATCAGGTCGATCACCTCGCCCACCGCCTGGCCGACCGCTCCCGCGGCGGCGAGCGCGGCGCGGGCGTGCCGAAAGGCGGCCTTCCCTGCGACGGTGAGGGTGACGGCGCGCGCCGACCGGTCGAAGAGCTCGGCGCCGAGCTCGCGTTCCAGCTGGCGGATCTGGGCACTGACGCCGGACTGGCTGATGTGCACCCGCTCGGCCGCCCGGGTGAAGCTCTGTTCCTCGGCGACCGCGACGAAGTATTCCAGTTGCCTCAGTTCCATGACTGTAGATTCTAGACTCCAGTAGAACCATCTGTTGGACTTCTAGGCGCAGGTGGACCACGCTGAAAGGCGCTGAAAGCCTGACTCAGGAGGAACCCATGCCGGAGTACGAGAAGGCCATGCGGCCCGAAGACATCACCCGCCTGTTCGTCGAGCGGTCCAACACCGGTGACGCGGCCGGAGTCGCCGCACTGTACGAGGAGGACGCGGTGATGGCCTACCCGCGCGGCGGCCGGACGGTGGGCCGCAAGGCGATCCAGGCCCTGTGGGAGAAGGTGCTGGCCGACCGTCCCCGCTTCGAGCCGGAACAACCGCTCCCGACGCTGATCAGCGGCGACATCGCGCTCACTTCGACCCCGCCTAAGGACGGAAGCGGCGCCCGCGCGCAGGTCGTCCGGCGCCAGCCGGACGGGAGCTGGCTGCGCCTGCTCGACCAGCCCGAGTTCGTACCGGCGCCGGTTGGTGGTGATGCCGGACGGGCGCGGCCGTAGTGCTGGCTGTATCCATGGACTCCAGTGAGTGGGATCGATCACGGGGGCTTCGCGCGGACATGCCAGGCGCCGGCCGGCCTGCGCGGCACGTACTGACCCGGCGTCGGCGAGCAGACCATCCGCGGTCTCCACTCCAAGGGGTACACGGCCAGGAAGGGCGCCAAGAACCTGGTCGACATCACGCACCTCGACCCCCTCCTGGGGCTGGCGGTCGGACAGCTCGTCGCCAGCCCGTAGCCGAGGGCTCGGGTGACCTCGATCGAGGGAAGCTCAGGGCTGCTCACGAGACCCGCATGCTTCCGGCCACGGAAACTTGTCAGCGTCGGCTCCTATGCTGCAGCCAGATTCTGCGACCTTACGGGTGGTGCTGTGTATCTGATCTACCGATCCCCGAACCAGGGGCTCGATGGCAAGACGGCGTGGCACCTGCCCCAACCCACCGTGCTGAGCTGGGTCCGCAGCGTCTGGCAGGAGGCATCCGATTCCCCGAACACATACGACTGGCTCGTCCAGAGGCTCGGCACGCACATCTACGGCCTGCACTGGCTTTTCGAAGGCGGCCCGGCGCCGCGCACCATGCAGGAGTTGCGCACGCTGGCCATGGAGCGGTTGCCCGACACTCTGCAGTGCAACGCCGATGAGCGCAGCCTTCGCGTTCTGGCGAACGGCCTGGACGACGAGGTGGCCTACTACCTCGTGGACGACGCCGCGGTGGCCGCCGAGCCCGGCCGCTGGTCCTTCGTGGTGCACGAGGGGCCACTGCCCGGCGACGTCGAGCCGTCCGGCAGCGGGCCGACGTTCACTCCGCCGGTGACGGTCACCGACCTGGCCCCGGCGTCGCCGGCCACCGGGGAGGAGCTGACGTACACGGTTCTCCTCACGTGCAAGGCCAAGCATGACAGCGTCGGCTGGGATCCCACGTACGTGGTGCGCGGGGCGCGACCGGCGCGGCTGGGTGCGGCGCTACGCGACCTCGACACCGCGACCGACGACTGGCCGGTGGAGCTCGGGGTGCTGCGCGCGCTGGTCGCGCCGGAAGAGGAAGGGATCGCCGCCGCGCTGCGGCGCTGCAACCACTGGCCCGACTACGCCGAACCGTCTCAGCGGTCACTCGCCCAATTGGACTCTCACTCCAGCGCGATGCGCTTCCTCGATGCCGTCTCACCCCCGCCCAGATACCATCGCGAGCGGACCGTCATCCGCATGGGCGAGCACTTGGCGCAGATGGCGATCGGCAACGGACGCGACTCCTTCGAGCAGTGGCTGTTCTTCGACGACCTCTGGGCGCGTACCCACCCCGATCTGGCCGCTTCGCTGATGTGGTACGCCTACCACTGGGATCCGCTCTGCTCACGCCACCACTTCAAGTTGACGCCGTGCTCGGACAACCGGGTCCTCTATCTGGCCGTGGCCGACGAAGACGGCGCGCTTCACGTGCGACCGGCCGAGCCTCACGACGAGCCGCGGGTGTGGGACTTACGCAGGTGGTCCTACGAGAGACGACCTGCGGGCGACCTCACCGCCGGAGAAGTGGCCGGCGAGGTCGAGATCCAGCTCCATCAGAGCGATTCCGCCGGATGCCGCTTCACAGCTTTCGAGATCACCCGCACCCGATACGGGCAGACCGTCGCCGCAATGCTCGCCCGCCATATTCGGGCCGAACTACGCGCTGCGGGCATCACCCGTGCCACCGACTGGCTGCCCGACAACCGGCCGCACGGCAAGCTGTTCCTACGGGTGCTCGGCACGATCCACAAGCCCCCTCATGAGCCGTCCACCCTCCACATCACCTGACGGGCTGGCGGCCCCGTTGGATCTTCTCCCGATCTTTCCAACCACGCCACCCACTGAGTCTTCTTGGTGTCGGGAGTTCGGGGTGCTCGAGCAGCCAGAGAAGATACCGCGCTCGTAAGCGGAAGACCTCTTCGGGATCATCGGCGATCTCGGCCAGTAGCGATCGCAGTCGCGTCCCGCCGATCGCCCTGGCCAGAACGGCATACCGCACGTCCTCGCACCCATGCTCACGACGTACGGCGAGGCAAGACCAGACGCGCGAGTTGATCGATCACCTCGACCGGCGGATACGGCAAGGCCATGGTCGGGTCGCGCAAGGCGCTGCCCTTCGTCGCCCAGCCCTTTTTAACGGCGGCCGATCACACGTCCTGCCAAACCGCGTTGAAATCCTCCAACGCCCGGTCGCGCCGCTGGTCAGAAGACCGCAAGCGCCCGAGTGCCCACTCTCGGCGCGCCGGATCGTCTGAGATCAGCTCCACGGCCCACCCAGACGCTGATCCCACTTCCCAACGGACTCGACGATGGCGCCGTCGCGGCTGCGTCGGATCATCAAGATCTGGTCGTCGTGGTTCGCGGTAGCGGGTCATGCTCTCCTCGCTCGGCGCTTACCGGGTGGGCTCCGTAAAGATGCTCGTCATGATGGCAGGAGAAACGACGACCCGGACCGGAGCCGACGTCAGGTCCGGCTGTGAGCGTCGCGAACGAACGGTCGGCCCATGCGCGAGATCGTGGAACCTCTCCGTTGCGGTTGATGACAGCAGCGTGGATGCCGAGGTTCGTCGCGGACGTATTCTTCGCGGACGTGTCCATCTGGCCGTGTCCCATTCGTGGTGATGTCGTACGGCGACACCGCCGCACGCTCCACAACAGGACAGGAGTGCGATCGTGAAGTACATGTTGCTGATCCAGAGTGCGACCGCCGAGACGGCCGATGCCGCCGACCAGTGCACCTTCGAGGACTGGGCCGCCTACGACAAGGAGGTGCGGGAGGCGGGGATCTGGGTCTCCGGGGAGTCGCTGGCGGACCTGGTCACCGCCACGTCGGTGCGGGTCGGCCGGGACGGAGGGCGGACGGTGACGGATGGCCCGTTCGCCGAGACCCGCGAGATTCTCGGCGGCTTCTACGTCATCGACGTGCCTGACCTGGATGTCGCGCTGGACTGGGCCGCACGCTGCCCCGGCGCGCACGGCGGCGGGTCCGTCGTCGTGCGGCCGGTCGCCGAGTTCGGAGGCTGAGACCGCGATGGGCGACCGGGCCGCTGCCATCGGGGCGCCGGACGAGGCGTCGATGGCGACTGTCGAGGCGGTGTTCCGTGAGGAATACGGCCGGCTGCTGGCCGCCCTGGTCCGCCGCTTCGGCGACCTCGACCTGGCCGAGGAGGTCACCTCCGACGCGATCGAAGCGGCGCTGACCCGCTGGCCGGTCGACGGCGTCCCGCCCAAGCCGGGAGCCTGGCTGATGACCACGGCGCGACGCAAAGCGGTCGACCGGCTCCGGCGCGACCAGGCGTTCGCCGCCCGGCTGGCCATCCTCCAGGTGGAGGCCGAACGGGCGGAGCCGGCCCCGGCTGCGGACGTGGCCGCCGGTGACCTGCCGGACGAGCGGCTGCAGTTGTTCTTCACCTGCGCTCATCCGGCTCTGCCGGCTGAGGACCGCGGGGCGCTGACACTGCGCTGCTTGGCCGGGCTGACCACACCCGAGGTGGCGCGGGCCTATCTCGTCCCGCAGGCGACGATGGCCAAACGGATCGTACGGGCGAAGAAGAAGATCCGCGAGGCCCGGATCCCGTTCCGCGTGCCCGGCGCGAACGAGCTACCGGAGCGGCTTCCGGGCGTGCTCCAGGTGGTGTATTCGATCTTCACCGAGGGGTACGCGGCCAGTTCGGGCCCGCACCTCCAACGGCTGGACCTCGCCGAGGAGGCCATCCGGCTGGGCCGGATCCTTCGCCGGCTGCTGCCCGCCGAACGGGAGGTCGCCGGGCTGCTCGGACTGATGCTGCTGATCCACGCCCGGCGCGACGCCCGGACCGGCCCGGCCGGGGAGCCGGTGCTGCTCGACGAGCAAGACCGCGGCCGCTGGGACCGCATGATGATCGAGGAGGGCCGTGACCTGGTGCCGATCGCCCTGACCGGCGGGCCCCCCGGCCCGTACGGGGTGCAGGCCGCGATCGCCGCCCTGCACAACGAGGCCGTGGACCTCGCCACCACCGACTGGCCGCAGATCGTCGCGCTCTACGACGTGCTGCTCGCGCTGACACCGTCCCCGGTCGTCGCACTGAACCGCGCCGCGGCGGTGGCGATGCGCGACGGACCGGAGGCGGGGCTGGCGCTGCTGGACGAACTGGCCGACGAGCCGGCGCTACGCGGCTACCACCCCTCCCCCACCGCGCGGGCCGACCTGCTGCACCGGCTCGGCCGGCTCACCGAGGCCGCGGCGGCGTACCGGGAGGCACTCGAACTGGCCGGCGCCGAACCCGAACGCGCCCACCTCCGCCGCAGACTGCACGCGGTCGAGCAGCCCGGCGCCTGACCCGCGACCCTATCGAGCGCGCTGTCTCTGAATCCGCGGACGAGTGTCCATCCGACCGTTGCCCGTTCGTAGTCATGCCGTACGGCGACCCCCGCACGGGGACGCACCTGTCGTGAAAGGACCGCCCCATGACCGCGACGTTGTCCACCGGCACCATGCCTGCCCACCACCGCCGAACCGCGCTCCTGCTGAGCTGCGGCGCGGCCGCCGGTGTGCTCTTCCCCGCGGTCTCGTTCGCGCAGGCCTTCACCCGCGCGGGCTTCGACCTGCCCCGGCACGCGCTGAGCTCGCTGACCCTCGGCGACCTCGGCTGGCTCCAGATCGCGAACTTCGTGGTCACGGGCCTGCTGGCCGTCCTCTTCGCGGTCGGCCTCCGGCGAACGCTGCGCCCCGGGCGGGCCGGCACGTTCGGACCGGCTCTGGTCGGCGTCTACGGCGTGGGGATGATCGGCGGCGGAATCTTCGCCCCTGACCCTGCCCTGGGCTGGCCGGCCGGTGCCCCCGAGGGCGTGCCCGAGCACCTCAGCACGAACAGCGCCCTGCACACGGTCTTCGCGGCCGCGGCGTTCCTGTCCCTGATCGCGGCCGGTCTCGTGTTCGCCCGGCGGTTCGCCGGTCAAGGACAGCACGCATGGGCGACGTACAGCGCCGCCGGCAGCATCGCCACCTTCGTTCTCACGGTCCCGCCGTGGAGCGAGGACAGCGCGAGCCTCCGCTTCGCCGCCGCCGCAGTGATCATCTCAAGCTGGCTCGCCGTCATCTCCTGGCGGTTGCGCACCGAAAGCCCCAGTCAGGCCGCTACGACAAGCCTCTGTCAGGTCAACTCCTGGCCGATCTGGGCTATTTCGACTCCCGCGACGACCTGTTCCGCCGGCACGGGCAAACCTTGTGCCTGCCGGTACGCATCTCCGCAGATATCATCATGAGTCGTCGGGCGGCTTGAGATGCGCCGGTACGGCAACACTTGCGCTGCAACCTCGATGGCGGCGGCGAGGAATCGCGGCAGGCGAAGCGGGCGACCTGCGGGGGGATCTGGACCTCCTGGCCGGACACGGCGATGTCGGCCAGGGATTACGGTGCGAATTGGCTCTCATCATCTCGCTGGTCTCGGCGCTCTCACGGAACACAGACGGAAAGGCGGGAGGACGCTTCGTGGCGATCCCCAAGAAGGGTTCACGGCTCATCACAGTCGATGGCACCATCTTCCGCTGGCGGATCCGGCGTAAGCCCACGTACTGCCAGGCGAACAGCTGGGGGCCGCTGACGTTCGCGGTGGAACTGGCGGAGGCCCCGGGGCGGGTTCTCCTGGTGTCGCTTCCCTGCTCTCGGCCGGACGCGTGGTACGGAGAGCGAGCGATGGCAGTGCGGCCGACGCTCGTGACGGCGACCATACGCCAGGCACTTGATCGCGGCTGGGATCCACGGCAGGCGGGCAACGCCGTCGAGCTCGGTCTCACTGATGACGACCTGACCGGCTTGATGAACGGCCAACGACCTGTCTACGACGTCCCCTTCATGCGGCGGTGACTCACTCCACGACCAGGACGACCGCCCGGCCTTTCAGACGGGGGCAACACACATCGTCATCCGCCTCGACGGCGCAACGGCGACACCCTCACCACCCCGCCGCCTGGGCCACCCTCGCCCTGCTCACCGCCACGATCGAATCCGCAGCCGAGGTCGTACGCCTGCCCGCCGCGACAACGTGAAGCGCAACGTCATGCTGCTGCGCGAGATCCCGAAGGGCAAGGACGCCGCCCGTCCAAGTCGCTCACGCTCGACCAGGCGGAGGCCGTACTCAAGAACGTCTACCCCAAGCAGCTCCGCCCCGTCCTCCTGGAGGGCGCCGAAGCCATGGATGAGATCTTCGGGTATCTGAGCTAAACACCCCGCAGCGCAATGACCGCTTCCGAGAGCCGTCGTTATTTCGAGTGCCAGCAGGGCGAGACGGGTGGTTACTCGACCACCCGTCCTGTTGTCGTCTGTCCATCCAGGGGCACGGCCAGGCAGTACACAGTCCTGTAACGGGGCCAGTCCTCCGGGGCCGGCCCAAGTCCCCACAGGCCGATCTCATCTCTTTTCGACTCCTTGATGCGCATCCTGGGAATGCATCCGTTCTCCATGAGCCGCGTCACGTCCGCACCCGGATATGCCCCCTCGGGGAGGACGTACGTGGTGGCGAACTCAGCCGAGTGCGGCACGTGGCAGGGGACGACGGTCATCATGAACGTCTGGGGCAAGGGCTCGATGCAGTCGCCGGGCCGTAGCTCGGTGGCGTGAAACCGTTGCGCGCCGGGGATGGTGCTCTGCTGCGGTGGCGTCTGCGGGGCGGCGGGTTCAGGCTCGGCAGCCGCGGATGACGCCGCCGGCGCTGGGTCACCCGCGCAGCCGGCGAGCCAGATGATTAAGCAGAATGCCATCAGTGATGTACGAACCATGACATATGAGGGTGGCAGCTCTTGATCACCCCGGGATCGCGGACTGGCTTCCCAGGTGATGATCAGTTTTCGGCTACGCGCTGGACCTGCTGTTGTGGCAACGGTTACGCACCGAAGACGCCGTCCCTGACACAGCGCTGACTGCCGAGCATCCATGGTGGAACGGCGCGTTCTGGGCCACGTTCTAGGCCATCTACCCACCACGCGCCGGCAGTTCCGGCACGAACTTCTACCCCTTGGCCGAAGATCTCACCCTGGTGACCGTCTGGTCGGACGCCACCCTGCGCCGCCTGCACACCTTGGCCACGCCCCTCGGACAGCGGAGGCGCTGCGAGATCGCGCCGTAACCGCGGTCACCGACCCGGAAGGACGTCGCCGCATACGCTGCGGCTCGGCGGTACCGCTCGTTGGCGTGGGCGATGTCCTCGACCAGCTTGCCTCCGCGGTCGCCGCTCCCGTCTCCGCTTTCCTGCTGGGCAACGCCTGCCAGGAGGCGCATAGGTACGTCTCCACCGATGATCGGACCGTGGCCACTGTGATCATCTCCCACGAGCTGATCTGGGAGATCACCGAACAACTCATCGCACGCGGAATCTGCACGCGCGCACCTCAAGACGAAGACTTAACCGGCCTGCTGTTCCTCCTGGCGAACCGGAGCTCGTGATCGAATAGGACGGTGAGCCCGCCAGTCTGCGCCACAGGGACGCTCAGCTGGGCACTGACCGATGCACGGCTTGGCACAACAACGGCGCTCGCCCGGACTTCGCGACCAGGGATGTTGCAGAGCTGCCCCGCCTGGCAAGACGCCTGCAAAAGCGTCTGCTCAGCTGGCGGCAAGTCCACGACCGCCCCGCTCCTCCGCCGCACGATGTGACGGCGCCCAGCGAGAGTCATCCGAGAGAGCTTATAGATCGTTTTCCGCGCGACAAACGGTCGTTTCCCCAGGCTGCCGCACCTTGAGGCGGGCAGCGGCGCAACGGCGTCCGCGAGGGTCGCAGCCAGGTCTCCGTTGTATGTAGCGTGCGGAAATGACAAGAAGCGAGCGAATCGCGGACCAGCTGGACCGGCACTGGCACAAGAACCTGCGGCCGCGGCTGCACGGTCTTGCCGATGAGGAGTACTTCTGGGAGCCGGTGCGTGGCTGCTGGAGCATCCGCCCACGTGGCACGTCGGCCGCACCGATGTCGGCAGGTTCGGGGGAATGGACGATGGACTCCGCGTCCCCTGACCCGGTGCCGGCGCCGGTGACCACGATTGCCTGGCGGCTGGCGCACATCATCGTCTCCTGCCTGGGCTATCGGGTCGGATGGCACTTCGGCGGCCAGGACGTCGACTCCCAGACATTCGCCTACGCGGGGACCGCTGACGAGGCGCTAAAACAGCTCGATGAGATGTATGGGAGATGGAACGGGGGGGTCCGCGAGCTCTCGGACGCTGACCTGGAGAATCCGCCCACGGTGGGTCCCGAGCGGTTTCCCATGGAGGGCATCGTCCTGCACGTCAACAGGGAGCTGATCCATCACGGCGCCGAGATTTCCCTGCTGCGCGACCTCTACCGCTGGCAGGACGGAGCCGTACCGCGCCGAATATGACTTTCCGGTAACCGGCGATCGAGCTTCGGAAACCTACGTGGACTCCGTGACGCTCCGTGGCTGCGAGCTTCAGTGAAGCTGCGCCTTCTTGAAGTAGCTGGTCAGGGTGGTGGCGTGAGGGTGGGACAGGATGCGGTCACGGCGGGCGGCGGTGATGTCGTGAGTGCGGCCGGGCCGAGCCGCGGAGATCCAGATCATCCGGCCCCGTTCGTCGGTCAGGGCGAGGACGTGCAGGCCGTGGCGGTGGTGTTCGCCGGAGTAGTTCGGCCGGTTCGCCGTCCCGGTGCGGCGCTGGGTGGGGATCAGGGTGCCGT
Source organism: Nonomuraea sp. NPDC048916 (assembly GCF_040649575.1). Classification (NCBI taxonomy): domain Bacteria; kingdom Bacillati; phylum Actinomycetota; class Actinomycetes; order Streptosporangiales; family Streptosporangiaceae; genus Nonomuraea; species Nonomuraea sp. NPDC048916. The sequence goes on along the minus strand of NZ_JBEZFS010000003.1, from coordinate 18,088 downwards.
CGATCAGGACGACCTCGCCGCCCCGGGACGGCGATCCGGCCTGGGCCCGCTCGTCGGCGAGCTGCTCACTCATCCGCTGCCACACCCGCTCGGCCACGGCAAGCTCATCCCGCTCGGCCCGCACCTCCGCCAGCCGCTTGACCAGCTGTTCTTCGAGTCCGTCCAGCTCCGCACGACGCGCGGCGATCCGTTCCTGTACCTCGGGGTCCATCATGCGCCGGAGCGTACGAGCGGCGCCGATCCCGACGGACGAGAACCCGCAAACCAACCCTGCCAGACTGCCGCCCACCACCAGCACGAGCACCCCGAACGACCCTCACGCCACCACCCCGATCAGCTACTTCAAGATGGCGCAGCTTCAATGAAACGTCGGTGCTCGCAGGTAGCGTGGACGTCCGCACCGTCGAATACAACCGCCACCGATTGAGCGAGGTCACCCGTGACACGTGCGACAGCGCAGGATTACCTGTGGTGGGAGGAATTCCGAAGCAGTCTCGGCGTCTCGGGGTTCTGCTTCACTCTCGTCGCCGGCCTGCAGCCCCCTGAGGTGTTGGAACGCCTCGCGGTCATACCGGGCAAACCTCTGCAGGCAACGGGCTACGCCGAGGTGGGCCCCGCTGAGGGTGGCTCGGTCATCGTCGAGCCTGCGGGCTACGTGGGAATCATGCGCGACGCGGTTCGTCCGCTGTCGGTGGCCACCGTACTGGCCAGCGTTCACAACAACATCGACCAGCACGCCAGATTCGTCTACGCCGCCGACGGAAGGGTGATCACTGGTCTCGATCCGATGTTCCCCGATGAACCGCGCTGGGGCGACGAACCGGACCGGCTCCTGCAGGATTTGAAGGACCTCGGGCTGGCCAACGAGTTCGATGAAGATGATGAGGAATGGCAAGAATCCGGTGAGCGGTTCGTCGAGGCGGCGCTGGCGCTGGCTGAACGTTGTACCGGGATCCGGCTGACACCTGAGCAGGTACACGGCCCGCTGCCGTATGCGGCTTGCGTTGCGCACCTGTATGAGCTGCGGGACGGGCGGCCTCCCGCGCTGGCCTACTGATCGCACTTACCGGCGGTGCCAAAGTGCGCACGGCGCCAGGGGCCAGGGGCCCGCCTGCGCCAACGACGACCGCGACCACGCCGGAATCCAACTGCCGCGGCTGGCAGGTGTGGACAGCGGCCAGCCTTCCCGCGGCTCGCGCTCGGCCTGGTGGTCGACACCCCACACAAACACATCGGCCAGGAACCCCGAAGACCTCGGCCGGCTGGCTTCGCGACGGCCGGATCCTGCTGGCCGGTGACGCCGTGCACAACCACAACCCGGTGGGCGGGCAGGGCATGAACACCGCGAGTACCGCGAGCGCGGGCTCCCAGCCGATTGACGGACCCGTATGGTCGGAGCAAACAGAACGGCGGGCCGGGTACCCGGTTTCACGGGATAGATTCTGCCCATGTTGCGGGGGCGGGCCGAGGAGCAGTCGCGGATCGACCAACTGCTGTCGTCGGCTCGAGCCGGGCGCAGCGGTGTGCTGGTGATCCGCGGGGAGCCCGGCGCGGGCAAGTCGGCGCTGCTCGACCACGCGCAGGAGCAGGCGCAGGGCCTGCGGATCCTTCGTGGCACTGGCATCGAGTCGGAGGCCGAGCTGCCGTACGCCGCGCTTCACCTGCTGCTGCGCACCGAGCTCGACCGGGTTGCCGCGCTGCCCGACGCGCAGGCGGCCGCACTCACCGGCGCGCTGGGACTGGGCGACGCAGCCCCGCGCAACCGGCTGTTGGTCGGGCTGGCCGTGCTCAGCCTGCTCGCCGAGTCCGCGGGCGACGGCACCCTGCTCTGCCTGGTCGACGACGTGCAGTGGGTCGACCAGGCCTCCGTCGACGCGCTGGCGTTCGCGGCCCGCCGGCTCGACGCCGAGGGTGTCGCCCTGATCTTCGCCACGCGGTCGGATTCCCACCCGCAGGGCTTGCCCGAGCTGCGCCTGCGCGGCCTCGACCGGGCGGCGGCCGCCGAACTACTGCCCGGCGACCTGGCCGCCGCGGTTCGCGAGCGCATCCTGGACGAGGCCGATGGCAATCCGCTGGCCCTGCTGGAGCTGCCCTCCGCGCTCACCCCCGAGCAACGGGCCGGGCGGCTGAGCCCGTACGCCACCATCCCGGTGACCGACCGAGTCCAGGAGGCGTTCCGCAGGCAGATCGAAGCGCTGCCGGAGACGGCGCAGACGCTGCTGGCCGTGCTGGCCGCCGCCGACACCGGCGACCTGGGGGTCGTGCTGCGCGCCTGCGAACGCTTCGGCGGCCGGCTGGCCGATCTGGCGGCCGCCGAGCAGGCCAGGCTGGTCAAGGTCAGCGGCGCCGTGGTGGGCTTCCGCCACCCGCTCATCCGGGCCACTGCCTATCAGAACGTGCCGCTGACGACGCGGCTGGCCGTACAGCGGGCACTCGCCGAGGCCCTCGACGGCGAGGAGCACACCGACCGGCGCGCCTGGCACCTGGCCGCCGCGACGGCCACTCCGGACGAGGCGGTGGCCCGCGAGCTCGATCAGGTCGCCGAACGCGCCCGCACCCGGTCCGGCCACGCGGCCATGGCCGCCGCCTACGAGCGCGCCGCCGAGCTCACCCCCGTCGGCCGCGGAAAGTCGGTACGGCTAGCCGCCGCGGCCGTGGCCGCCAGCAACGCCGGGCTGCTCGACCGCGCCAGCACGCTGGCCGACCGGGCCAGCGCGGACATCCAGGACCCCTTGGCGCTCGCCCACCTCATCCAGGTCAGGGCGCACCGCGAGTTCGAGCAGGGAGCGTACACGGCGGCCGCCGAGCTGATCATCGATGGGGCCGCGCGGGTGGAGCCGCTGGACCGGGAGCGGGCCGCCTACTTGCTCGTCGAGGCCGTCCGGTGCGCCTGGTACGCCGGCGACCGGGAGCTGGCCCGGCAGGCGGCGGACCGGCTCAGGGCGCTTCCGGAGATCGGTTCCCCGCTGGTCGAAGGCGCGCTCGGCCGGGCCGCCATGCTCGACGGGGACATGGCGACCGGCGTGAAGCTCCTCGGCCGGCTGGTCCACAGCTCCGATATGGCGGTGCTCGAGGTGCCCGGCCGCCTCTTTCTCGCCCAGGTGTGCACGCCGCTGGCCCTCTACTCCACGGCCGCCTCGGTCGCCAAGCGGGTGGTGGCCGAGTGCCGGGCGCAGGCGATGGACGGCTGGCTGCCCATGGCGCTGGAGGCCCACCTGCACGCGCTGGCCTGCCTGGGCAGGTACGGCGAGGTGGCCGACGTGCTGGACGACGTCCTGCCGGTGGTCGGCGAGCATGCCGCGCTCACCGGCCTGCTCGCGCTGGCCCGAGGCGAGCTCGGCGACGTGGAGGGCTGCCGGGCCGCCGCCGCCCGGAGCGACGGCATCGCCGCGGTGTGGGCGCTCGGGCGGCTCGAGCTCGCCCTGGGCCGGCCCGAGGCGGCGCTGCGCGTGCTGGAGAGCGTTCCGCCGCTGGTCAACGCCCCGGCCTCCTTGTTCTTCGCACCTGACCAGATCGAGGCGGCGGTCCGGCTCCAGGCGCCGGAGCGGGCGCACGGCCCCCTGGCGTACTACCTGGACTGGTCCGCGCATGTCGGCCGGCCGTCCGCGGAGGCCGTCGCGCTGCGCTGCCGTGCCCTGGTCGAGGGCGAGGAGGAGCTGTACGCGCGGGCCGAACGACTGCACGACGACGGCGAGCAGCCGCACGAGCAGGCCCGCACACTGCTCGTCTACGGCGAATGGCTGCGGCGGGCGCGCAGGCGGGCGGAGTCACGCCGGCGGCTGCGCGCCGCGCTGGACATCTTCGACCGTCTCGGCATGCGGGTGTGGGCCGAGCGGGCGCGCGCCGAACTGCGGCTCACCGGCGACGTGCCCGCCGCCCCGCGCCGGAGGGACGACCCGCTCAGCGTGCTCACCCCGCAAGAGCGCCAGGTGGTACGGCTGGCCGCGACCGGCGCCTCGAATCGGGATATCGCGGCCCAGCTGTACCTCAGCCCCCGAACCGTCGGCTACCACCTGTACAAGGCGTTCCCCAAGCTGGGGATCACCTCGCGGGCAGAGCTGGCCGCGCTCACCTGAGCAGGCCGTACAGCCGGTCGATCCGGGCCTGGTCGGCGATCAGCGGCAGTTGGTCGAAGGACAGCTGCCACTGCGTCGAGACGCCACCGTTGTCCGCGATCCGCTCCACGATGCCGAAGCTCATCGGCTCGCTCTGCTCCTTCGGCAGGACCGTGCCGTGCCACTCCACGTACGTCGCGCCGGGCACCCGCACGGCCTGGCCCGGCTGCAGCTTCACGTCGCTGACCTGGTCGAAGAAGGCCGTCAGGTAGGCCCGCTTGCCCTCGCCCGTCCGCAGCTTCCGCTCGCCCAGCCCGGGGGCCGACAGCGGAGCGCCGCTGAGGGGCGCCGTGAGGGCCGCGGTGTCCTCGCTGTTCCACGCCTGCGCCCGGGTGGCCAGTTCGTCGGGGCCCATGACCGGTCGCCTTCTCTCGTCGGGCTGGCCGCTGTCGGCGACGTCGCCGAACAGGTTGGGCAGGCTCGGCTCGAGCGGGGAGAACATCTGGTAACGGTCGTAGTACCGGCGGCCCTGGATGACCTTGCCATCATCGGTCAGCAAGACCCGGTACACCGCCGGATAGGTGATTTTGTGACCTTTGACTGTGGCCTCGTTGACCGCCTCGAACATCACTGCCGAGCCGTTCACCGCGATGCGCGTGCCGCGGAAACGAAAGTCGGGCACCAGGGCCAGCGTCCCCGCGATCGACGCCCTGATCGTGTCCAGACCCTGTGTCAGCGGCGTGCTGACCTTCTGCGGCTCCCAGAGCGTCGCGTTGGTGTCCCAGATGTCCACGTAGGCCTGCACCCGGTCCTCCGTGGTCACCTTGCCGAACCTGATCTGCCTGTTGATGAACGTGCAGGCGTTGGGCGACACCCACCCCTCGATGCTCGACACCTCCTCGCGCGCGTCCGCGCAACCGTCCTTTGCCTGCGCCGGGCTCGCCATCACGCTCAACGCCAACGCCGCAACGACCAGAACCTTCATCTCCGCCTCCTTCGGGGGCCCCGTGCCCCGAACTGAAACTACGAAGATCGGCCCGATGGGCGAATCCGTCATCGTGACGGTAGTCGCCGGCAGATCGGGTTCATCCAGGTCAGGGGGCTGACAGCCCGCCCGCTGCGCGATCAGAAGGGCCGGCGGTCATGCGCGTAATCCACTGGCAAGAAGGGTGTCCGCAGGTAGTCGATGAGCCGCCCCGACGACGTGGGAATGCTGATGACGGCGGTGTCGCCGCCGCCCGCCGAACTCCCGGTCGTGGACCTCGATGTCGGCGTACCGGTCCAGGGTCAGGACGGCGCGTGCCGCATCCGGGTCCGGCGCCCGGAGGCCCTGGAGTCAGTCGGTGAGCAGGAAAGCGCAAGCGTAGAGCGCGAGAGACGAAGCAACAGCCAGGATGAGCAGTTTTCGGGGGACGCGCGGCATGGCCAACCAAGCCGCGGCTGGATACGCGATCATCCCGCTGAAAATGATGAGGGCGAAGGCCTCGGCAGGCGATACGAGCAGCAACGCTTCGGCGACCTGCGTCGGGCAAGAGCCTGGTCATCAAGGCCACCCACGCCAGGAGAGCAACAGGAAGGGTGATCCCGACCACGCCTGCCATGACGATTCGCCGGCCGGCCTTCGATAAGGATGCATCCGGCTGCACTTCGATCACTCGCGCATAGTGGCACACAGGACGATACCTCGCTATGGCGAGGTTCCATCTTCAGCGCAGCGCGTCGACCGGTTCCATGCGGGCGGCGCGAAGTGACGGATGGAGCCCCGCCAGGAGGCCGACCAGCGCTCCGGCCAGCGGCGCCGCCACGGCCAGCCGCAGGTCGAGCACGGGCGTCCACTGCTTGGCCGCCGACACACCGACGATCGCGACCAGGCCGAGGCTGGCGCCGATAACCCCGCCGGTCAGTCCGGTCAGCGTCGACTCCAGGAGGAACTGGGCGGCGACGTGCCTGCGAGCGGCGCCCAGCGAGCGGCGCAGGCCGATCTCGGCGACCCGCTCCATGACCGTGACCAGCGTGACGTTGGCGATCCCCACCGCGCCGACGACCAGCGAGACCAGGCCGAGGATCAGGAACAGCGAGTTGACGTCGCTCTGAACGCCGTCGCGCGCTCTGGTGGGCGACGGCGGCGCGATGACCTGAAGCAGGCTCTCGTTGCCCGGGCTGAGCGCGAGCGGCGCCTGGTCTGCGATGAGGTCGGCGGCGCCCAGGCTGGTGTTGATGAGCACCCTGGTGACGTCCTTGAGCCCGAACTGTCTGCCGATCGTGGGCGGGACCATGACCGCGGTGCTGAGGTTGCGCTCCCTCTTCATCGCGCCGAGGATGCCGATGACGGTGTAGGCGTGCCTGCCGATGAAGATGGCGGGGGCGCGCTCCAGCCGGGTGATGCCGAGCAACTTGGCGGCGTGCTCGCCGACGACGACCACTTTGTCCTTGCGCGCGAGGTGTCCGGCGTCGAAGAAGCGGCCCTCGACCATGCTTCCCTTGACCGCCTGAGGCAGGCTGGGGCTGGAGGCGACCACCGTGAGGGTCTGGTCGGTCACTCTCGTGGGGTCCACGATCTTGCTGGAGCGCACGGTCAGGTTGGCGCTTTCCTTGGTCTCGGCGACGGCGGCGGCCGAGGTCACCCCTCGCAGCCGGGTGACCTGGTCGATGGCGTCCCATGCGACGACGACCGTGCGGCTCTCGGGAACCTCCACAGTGATCGTGGTGGCGGTCAGCTCGTCGAACCTGCCGACGATCTGGTTGCCCGCCGTGGCGGCGATCCCGAGCGTGATGACCAGCGTGGTGATGCCGAGCACGGTGCCCAGCGTGGTGAGGGCGGTCCTGGCGGGGCGGGCCAGCATGCCGGCCATAGCCTCGTTCAGCAGGTCACGAACGTCCACTACTCCTCCACCAGGAGGCCATCGGTGATCCTGACCCTGCGCTTGGCCCGGCCGCTGACCTGGGTCTCGTGAGTGATCACCACGATGGTCAGGCCCTGGTCGCGCAGGTCGTCGAAGAGGGCGAGGACCGCGTCGGTGTTATGGCTGTCGAGGTTGCCCGTGGGCTCGTCGCACAGCAGCAGCGAAGGGCCGCCCATCAGCGCCCTGGCGATCGCCGCACGCTGCCGCTCGCCGCCCGACAGCCGGTCGGGCGGGAAGTCCACCCGATGCGACAGGCCGACGCGGTCGAGCGCCGCCAGCGCTCTGGCCCTGCGGCCTTTGCGCCCGTTTTCGGCGGTGCCGCTCCGGTACACCTCGGCGAGCATCACGTTCTCCGCCACGCTGCGGTGGGAAAGGAGGTGGAAGGACTGGAAGACGAAGCCGATGCGGCTGCCGCGCAGCCTGGTCCGCTCTCCGTCGCGCAGCACGGTGGTCTCGATGCCGTCCAGCAGGTAGCTGCCCGAGCTCGGCGTGTCGAGCAGCCCGAGCACGTTGAGCAGCGTGGACTTGCCCGACCCCGAAGGACCGATGATCGCCACGTAGTCGCTCTGGTGAACCGCGAGCGAGACATCGGACAGCGCGCGCACCGGCGGATCGGTGGGGAACTCCTTGCTGACGGCGTCCAGGACGATGACGGGCTCAGGCACTGTTGACCACCACTCTGTCGCCCTTCTTGAGCGCGCCGGTGACCTCGACCTTGCCGTCAGCGGTCAGACCCGTGCGTACCTCGACGTCCCTGGTCCTGTCCGGCGCGATCTCCACCCGGACCCGCGCCTTGCCGTCCGCCGAGGTGATCACCGCGGCCACCGGGACGACGAGCACCTCGGTGTCCGTCGCGCCGACCGTCACCTTCGCGGTGACCGACGCGCCCGACAGGCTCTTTAGGCCCTTCTCCGACAGCGGGCTGATCAGCACCGGTTCAGAGCTCATCCCGGCGGCCTGCTCGCCCTGCTTCTCCTCGTCGGCGGACAGCTTCGCCTTCTCGCCGAAGGCGATCAGCCGCGCCGGATAGGTCTTGCCCGCCTCGGTCTCGATGACCGCCTCCAGCCCTTCCTTCAGCAGATCGACCTCGGTGGTTTCCACCGAGCCTGTCACCACGAAGGACGAGCTCGTCACGGTGGCGATCGCCTTGTCCACGGTCTCACCGGCCTTGACTCCGGCCTTGTGCAGGCGCGCGGGCAGCTTCGGCAGGAACACCAGCTCGCCCGGCGGAATCGTGGTGCCGTAGGTCCTCTTGTACTCGGCCAGCAGTTCCCTGGCCGCGCTCATGTCCTTCTTGGCGTTGGCGACCTTGAGCTTGACGGGCGACAGCTCGCGGGCCTGCCGCAACCCCTGCTCGGCGAGCGCGACGGCCTCCTTCGCGTCGCGTACGGTCTTGCCGAGCTCGCTCAGCTTCTTCTCACGCGCCTGGCGCGCCTCCTCCTCGATCCGCTCATAGGCGCTGTGCGCCGCCTCCAGGCCAGCGCGCGCGTTGGACAGCTTGAGCTCCAGCAAGGTCGTGTCGACGGGCCGCTGCGACGTGGGCGTGGGTGCGGGGGTGGTGCCCGGCGCGCTGGGCGACGCGCTCGGCTCGGGCCTGTCGCTCTCCGTCCTGGCCGCGGCCAGGTCCTGCTCGGCCTGGAGCAGCTTCTCCTCGGCCGCCCTCACCGCGGTGTCCGCGGCCTCGATCTTGGCGACGTCCTCGGGGGTGTACCGCCGCGACCTGGCCTTTTCAAGGGCGAGCCGGGCCGCCTTCAGATCCGCCCTGGCGTTGGCGAGCTGGAGCTTCAACGGCAGGACGTCGCTGCCCTGGTCGAGGATCTTCTGCTCCGCGGCCAGCGTCTCCTGCGCGGTCTGTACGGCCTTGCGCAGCGTGTCGAGCTGCTGCCTGGCATCGAGCGTGGGCTGCTGGGCCTCGTACCCATTCTTGGCGTAGAACCTGGTGACCGCCGTGACGGTGGGCGGGTCGTACACACCGGTGACGCGCGTGCCGTACCCGAGCCGGCGCAGCGAGCGCTGTAGCTGCTTGACGTCGTCGCCCTTGGCGCCCGGGCTGATGGTGCGGTGCATCGGCACCTTGCCCGGCATGGCGAAGACGGGCCTGCCGTTCACCTCCATGAGGATCCCGCCCTCGGTCACCTTGCCCGGGCGGGGGGCGCGGGTGGCGCGCTGGTTGGCGTCCGCACCGCCGACGACCCCGGCCAGCGTGATCGGCAGCGGCGAGCCGTACTCGAGGGTGCCGTTGACCACGATCGTGCTGGTGAGCTTGGTGCGTTCGACGGGCACGGTGACCAGCGAGGCCTTCGGCGGCTTGCGCAGGGCCGCCTCGTCGGCGGGCGAGCGCAGCCTGGTGCTGACTCCCCACCCGACGCCGGCGATCACGATGACGCCGGCGACGGTGCCGATCAGCACCTTGCGGGGGGACTTCACGTCGGAACTCCTTGTTTTCGGGCAGGCCGAACAGATCTCGTGGCCCTGTGGCGCGTCAGAGAAGGATGCGGCGCCTGGCGCGGAACGGCACGACGGCCGCCGCCAGCACCAGAACCACCAGCAGGGTCGTGTGCGCGATGTCCTGCCTGGTGAGGTGTTCGATGCTCTCGATGTTCTCGTAGAGCACGGCGATGGCGGGCACCAGGTAGACGCTCGCGGCGATCGCCCATCGGGAGTCGGCGGTGAGGTGGCCGGCGAGGGCGGCGCCGAGCAGCAGCACCACCTCCAGGCAGACCCGGGCCATGGCCGTCGGTGAGCCCGCGGCGATGTCGAGCCACGCGGGGTCCGAGCCGGCGAGCAGCGGCACCGCGGCCAGCCACCACCATGAACGGGCGCGCGGCCCGTCACGCCTGGCCGCCAGGACGAGCAAGCCGCCGACGAGCAGCACGTTGGAGGCCAGCGGAGCGATCGGGCCGCCGTGACCGTACAGCGGGGGTCCCGCCCACCATGCGTCGGGGAAGACCGGCAGCAACATGGCGTCCAGCCACGGGCTTCCCATGGTGATCGCCGTCATCTTGACGGCGACGATCCCCGCGACGGGGAGTGCCGGTCTGACGTGGCCGCGCAGGATGAGCACCAGCGCGGCGGCCGACAGCGCCAGCCACAACCGGATGCTGCCGGCGTAGGGGATGAGCACCGCGAGGTTGAGCACGGCCAGCGCCACGATGCCGTTGTGTAGCCCATCCGTCCAGGCGGGCCCCTGCGCCGCCGCGACGATGCGGGTGCGGATCCCACCCACGATGAGCGCGAACGCCTCACGTGGCGCAGGCAGTGCCTGCGCTGGCTTGGCGCTGTCCAGCAGGACGTCGACGAACTCGTCCCCGTGGTCGGCGCGGTAACCCTTGGGGTAGGCGCGCAACAGCCATCGGTAACGCCGCTCAAGCGTGGTCATGCGAAGGTGGCTCCCAGACTGGGGCGCCCCATCACCACGGCGGCCGCCTGCTGCATGCGCTGGGCCTCCGCCCTCACCAAGCGGTCGCCCTCCTCGGTGATCCTGAAGTAACGTCGCTTGCGGCCGTTGACGATCTCTTCGCGCTCGATCATGATGACGCCGTTGGCGGCCAGCCGGTCGAGGGCGCCGTAGAGGGTGCCGACGGGCAGCGTGATCCTGCCCTCCGAGAGGCCGACGACCTTCTTGATGATCGCGTGTCCGTGAAGCGGGCCATGCAGGAGTGCGGCGAGGACGAAGTAGCTCTGCTCACTCAAACCGGATGATCCCTTAGACATAGCAGCGAACGTACTTCGCTGGACGAAGTATCGTCAAGCTCATGTGCGCACTCCGTACTCCTCGTTCACCTTCGCCTCGATCTCCTGCGCCTTCGGCAGGTAGGCCGCATAGAAGTCCTTGCCACACTCGAGGTCGTCGAGTGCGATTTTGATCTCTTTGGTGAGATACGGCCTGGCCTGCGCGGCCGTGAGCATGGGCTCGAAGAACTGGCCTTCGCCCAGCTTGCTGTCGTCGATGTCGTCGGACTTGCCCAGGTTCACCACCATTGCTCGGGCCTCGTCGTAGCCTCGCGTGGCCATGGCGGTCGGATTGGCGCTCACCGTCCGGTAGCCCTCGCCCCTCAGGCAGTCGGCCATGCTCGTGGCCTTCTCCACCAGGCCGGGTTCGCCGTCGAGTGTGCGGCTCTTGGCTTGGGTCCTGGCCTCTTCCACCTGCTCGTAGTGGTCCATCTCCGACTTCACGACCTTGCCTGTGATCTTCTGGATCGCGGCCGTGTAGCAGGAGTCGTAGGCCTTTTCATACGCCTTGCGCTGCTGTTCGGACAGTGCGCTCTTGAACTGCGCGTTCGGGTTGATCTCCGGGTTGTCCGGCTTGACCATCGGGCTCTCGAATTCCTTGGGATAGATGTACGTCGCGAAGTGCCCGAAGCCGTACTTGGCCCGAAACGACTTCATCGCGCCATAGTCGCCGTTACTGGCGGCCTGGCGCTCCTGGCTCGGCGTTTTACCCTTGGCGACGAACGCGATGTACTTGAAACCCTTGCCCTTCATGCAGGTGGCCATCTCGGCCTGCCGGCGCTGCTCCACTCCTTGCGCCGTGGGGCTCGGCGCGGTCTCGGTCGCGGTGCCGGCGCACCCGGCGGCCAGGGCGAGGGCGAGTAAGGCCGCCGCGCGTCTCATCGCCCCAGCTCCACGTTGATGCGTGCGCAGCGCGGCCTGTGCGGGATCGAACATGGAATGGAACTCCTTGCTGCGCTCCAGATTGTCGAGCGCGCTCGTGATTGGTTCGAGGCATTGCCTCTGTCTCCGCAAAGGGCTCCCGAGAAGGGGCGTGCCACCCCGATCGGCTCTTCGGCCATACTTTCTGCGGAATGCCGAGGAAGTCCCTCAAGGCATCGCAGTCGCCCGCGTCCTGCTTGACCGGGGGCGGACCGCCGGCCGGTTCCTACGGTGGGGGATATCTTGACCCGGACAGGCGGCAAAGGTGGGCTATGGCGTGCTCATAGGCAACCGTCGCAGGGTTGCTCAGCATCGCATCCCGGCAGCGAAATCAACGGAAAATCGCCCTTGATCGTTGGCACGAAAAGAACCATACTTCGCCGAGCGAAGTATGGTCAAGCGGGCCCGGCAACGAGCGGGTCTTCAACCGCGACTCGTAATTCCCGACGCGCATTCGTACCGCCGGGACGCACCTTCGTGCCGCCAGGTACGGCACCGACCGCGCCGAACCCGGCCGGAGACAGGCCCCCGCCCTTCGAGCCACAACTGCGCGCTCGCTGGCATCGGCGCTGTAGTTCGCCTTGCGCCGAAACTCGGCCCGAACGCGATCACCGTCCTGCCGGGTTACGCCCCGCTCGGCCTGCCGATCGGCATCCTCGCCGTCGACCGCGCCTACACCGACCAGACCGCCGAACACTTCGCCCGGGCTGCCCGCACCCTGAGCTTCCAACTGGCGTTCGACTACAAACAGGACCAACGCGGCATCCAAGGCAACGTCCACGGCGCCCTGCTCATCGACGGCAACCTGGCCTGCCCCCCGATGCCCCAGCGCTGGCCCACGCCACCACCGGCCTGGGCGACCAAACCGTTCGCACCCCACCCAGCTCATCGCCGCCCGCCGCGCTCATGGTCGCCGCCGCCAACGAGCTCATCCTGCTCGCCTGGCAGCAAGTCCACGGATCAAGCCGTCCGCTCGCAGAGCTCGCATGACCTTCTGCCCGGTGGCGTTGGCAATGCCGAACTCCTCATTGAGGGCGACGAGCGACGGAATGCGCTCGCCAGGCTTGTAATCACCGCTACGGATGCGCTCCGCATGATGGCGTGCACTTGCCGCCACCTGGGCTGATTCGCCTTCAACTCCACCACCCGGGCAGCATAGAAAGCTGTTGCGCACCATAGCTTTCCCGCCGGTGCCACTGCACGCGGCCATGCACCCGCCAGGCCGAGAGGTGACAACCCTTCAAGGGGCTGCCCACCCAGGTGCAAGCCCTGTTTGCAGACTTAGCCATCCATCGCGAGCCCAAGTCGTTCGGCATGGAGTTCAGCTCTGACCAGTTCCAGCAGGCGACCCATCCAGTTACGGCCCTGCCGCCCTGCCGCGTGCCAATAGTCTGACCCCATGCCGGTGTAGTGGATGCGGGCGTTCCCCGTGCCGACCAAGATGTCGGCAAGGGACGGGTGCTGGGTGAACTTGGCGCGCAGCAATCGCATCATGACGACTGCCCGGACGGTCGCCCAACCGTCGACGCGGTCGGTCTCCTTGGCGAGGGTTTCAGCGTCGTAAGGGCGCTCGGCCATCATGATTCGCTCGCGCGCCGCCCGGTCCGCCGTGGACAGGGCCCAATAGGCATGGGTGATCGTCGGATAGGACACACCTCCGACCTCGATGTCGGCCGGGTACTCGTTGCGCAGGACCAGGATGCCCGGATCTTCCGGCCAGCCCTGCGGGAAAACCGTCTGGTACAGGGTGATCGCGCCTGCTTCTACGGGCTCGGGGTCGTCGGGCGGAGCAGGCCGCGAAGTCCTCCGATAACTGAGAACCTCCTCAAAGTAGCGAATCGCCTCTACCTGGTCGTCTTCGGTCACGACCTCCGGATCGTATGGCTGCCACTGCACCGGCAGAGTCTCACCGAGTTCAGCGATCAAGACCCGAAGCGGGACGTCTTTGCGATCCATGTCCCCCAGAACATACATTCGATCTATCTCCGGGATGGCCGAGTACGCCTCCCGCAGCGCACGCCGATCCTCTTCCGACCTGGTTTCCATGTATTTCTCGATCGCCAGCCAGCAGCGCTGTGAGGAGTCCGGGCGCCCGTTGAGCCGCTCGATCGCATCGGCTACCTGGCCCAGCAGATCGTCCGCCGTCACTGACATCGACGGCTCCGCCAGCTTCCAGGACGCGAGTTGATGAGCGGACACCCACGCCCCCGGCTTCAGCGACGTCGCGACCCAGCCGGTCTCCAAATGCCGTCGCAGCCCATCCAGATCCGTCAGCCCCCAGGCGTCGATAGCGCCGTCGGCATAGATCACCAGATCGCTCAGGAAGTATTGGCTGGCATTGCGGATGAACACCGGCCGTAACACGCCCTCGATCCGTTCCCCATCGACTTCCCGAAACGTTCGTCGTGGCACAGCGAACAAGCCTAAGCCATCGTGATCAACGCGGCCACGGCTTGCGGAGGTGTTCCTGGACCCGTTCAGAGACGTGTACGTCTTCCAGTCGCGTCCGTACGCGGCGGGGTGGCCGGGCGGGGACCGGCCCGGAGAGGCCGCACGCCCGCCCGGACCGCCCGGCCGCCCGCCGCTCATCGGGCGACGGCTTGATCTCGATCTCGTAGAGAAGGTATGAATCATGGACCGCTCAGCCCGGCTGTCGGAATGGTTTCGTTACCGCTGCTCGGCCAGCTCGGCACGCGCAGCCTCCGCGAGCTGCGCTCGATCCTCGTCCGCGCGGTCTCCCGAGCCCAGGCCCGCGACAAGGTGAAGCGCAATGTCGTGCTGCTCTGCGAGATCCCCAAGGGCAAGGATGGCCGCCCGTCCAAGTCGCTCACGCTCGACCAGGCGGAAGCCGTACTGAAGGCATCCGAAGGCACGGCCCTGCACGCATACGTGGTCCTGTCACTGCTCCTGGGAGCCCGTACGGAGGAACTCCGCGCGCTCACCTGGTCACACGTCAACATGGACGGCACACCGCCCTCCATCATGGTCTGGCGCTCAGTCAGGTACCAAGACCAAGAAGTCCCGCCGCACGCTGGCCGTACCGAGACGCTGCGTGGATGCCCTCAAGCTCCACCGCGCACGCCAGAACGTAGCCAAGAAGGCAGCAGGCACAAACTGGCAGGACAACGACCTCGTGTTCGCGTCCAAGGTCGGTACCGAACTGGACTCCCACAACGTCCGCCGCTCGTTTCGGGCCGTCCTCAAGAAGGCCGGCCTCAACGCCCAGGACTGGACACCACGCGAGATGCGGCACAGCTTCGTCTCGCTGCTCTCCGACGCCGGCATGCCCATCGAAGCCATCTCACGCCTGGTCGGCCACCGCAACACCACCGTCACCGAAACCGTCTACCGCAAGCAGCTCCGCCCCGTCCTCCTGGAGGGGGCCGAAGCAATGGACCTCATCTTTCCCGACGACTGATCTTCAACGCGAGTCGGCGGGATGGGACGGTCACGTTCACATCCCGCCTCCTCATACCGATCTAGGTTGCGTAAGATCCAGCCGATGTCATCCAGTACCTACCTCGCGCAAGGGCCGCGGGTGGCCGTTCGCCGCCTCTGTCTCCAAGACCACGAACAACTCCTTCCCCTGCATCGGGAAAGCGTCGAGATGTACCGCTCCTGGATGCCTGGCGCTCCGATCACGACATACGAAGCCTTCCGGGACTACCTCAAGCGGTTCGATGAGCCCGGCCACGAAGGCTTCGTCTTCTGCCTGCGGGGCACCGGTGCCGTCGTCGGCCGGGTCAACATCAACAACATCGTCCGGGGAACGCACCAGTGCGGAACGCTGGGTTACGCCTCGTACGCATCCACGACCGGCCGCGGCTACATGACCGAAGGTCTGGGTCTCATCATGGGGCTGGCCTTTGGCGAGTTGGGCCTGCATCGGCTGGAAGCGAACATCCAACCGCACAACACGCCGTCGCTGAACTTGGTTAAGCGCCTCGGCTTCCGTCGAGAGGGCTACTCGCCAGCCTTTCAGTACATCAACGGCGCATGGAGAGACCACGAACGGTGGGCCATCACCGCGGAGATGGCTGAGGACACGTAGTCACTCAGTTAGTCACCCAGCAACGCAAAAGGCCGCTTCCAACGCCCTGGAAGCGGCCTTTGAGCTGGGTGGGGTGTTCACGAGTAGGTCCTGCCTGCGGCGGAAGGACCACTTCCTTGATCGCTTCCCGGGTCGCGTTTGATCGTTTCCCGGACCTATTGCGTCGGTGATGGGGTCGAGGTGAAGGCCCTGGGGTCAGTCGGTGAGCAGGAAAGCGCAAGCGTAGAGCGCGAGAGACGAAGCAACAGCCAGGATGAGCAGTTTTCGGGGGACGCGCGGCATGGCCAACCAAGCCGCGGCCGGATACGCGATCATCCCGCTGAAAATGATGAGGGCGAAGGCCTCGGCAGGCGATACGAGCAGCAACGCTTCGGCGACCTGCCAGATGGCCGTCAGGAAGAGGGCGGCGAGGATTGCCACGGGCCAGGAGGGCCGTACTCGTAGGAGATGCAGCAGTGGCCAGGCGAGCACGATCGCAACCCAACGCCCGACCTCCCACGCCTGGACAAGATAGCCAAGACATCCGGTGTATTCGCCGCATTGCGGGGAGTCGGGGAAGAGCCTGGTCATCAAGGCCACCCACGCCAGGAGAGCAACAGGAAGGATGCTCCCGACCACGCCTGCCATGACGATTCGCCGGCCGGGCTTTGCATGCGATAAGGATGCATCCGGCTGCACTTCGATCATTCCCGCATGGTGGCACACAGGACGGTAACGGACGCTTCGTGGGCGGTTCTGGGAAGTCCTCTCAGCGCTACGGAAGGGTGTGAACCTGGCCGGTCTGGGCGCCTTCGATCGAGCGGACGTAAGCCTCGGCGACATCGCTAAGGTCTACCGGCGGGAAGCCGGGAAAGTAGGCCCCGTACTTATCGAGGTCTTCCGTGAAGATCGTCGGGGAGACGGCATTGATTCGCTGGGGTGCAATTTCGATGGCGGCCGCCCGCACGAACGCCTCCACCGCGCCGTTGGCCATGGACGCGGCACTGCCCGTGGCAACAGGCTCACGAGCCAGCACTCCGCTGATCAGGGTGAAGGACCCGCGCTCGGAAACGTGAGGAATACCCTGGCGCACCAGCTCGATCTGGCTGAGCACCTTGCCGTCGAACGCCGCCTGGTAGTCCTGCGGCGTCATCTCGGCGAACGGCTTCCAGGGGACATCGCCGGCGGCGCTGACCACGGCGTCGACCGCATCCGCCTTCGCGTACAGTGCCGTGATCTGAGCGGGGTCGGAGATGTCGTGGCGGAGGTCACCACTGCTTCGACCGACGGTGAGGACGTCGTGGCCACGCCCGAGCAGCGTCTCGCGCAAGGCGGTGCCGAGCGTGCCACCGGCGCCGATGAGGAGGATCTTCATGGCGACGACGTTACGGCGGTACGGAGCGGCAGTGAAATGCTCTTCAGGCGGCATTTATGCTCGGTGATTATGAATGTGGAGCTGCGGCATCTCCAGGCCTTGGTGGCGATCGGAGACGAGGGCACCATCACCGGTGCCGCGCTCGCTCTCCACATGAGCCAGCCCGCGCTTTCACGCACCTTGGAACAGTTGGAGAGCCGTCTGGGTACCCGGCTGGTGGAGCGCACCACCCGCCGCCTCACGCTCACCGAAGCCGGAAGGCGGCTGTGGGAGCACGCCCACCGCATTCTCGACCAGTTAGATACTGCGCTGGCTGAGGCGGTCACCGGGACGCAACCGCGCTCCATCCGCGTGGCCTTCGCCTGGTCCGCGCTGGGCAGCCACACGGTTCCTCTCCTTCGCGCCTGGCGTGACCGCCACCCCGACGCACCTGTGCACGTGCGGCGCGTGGATGACCCCGAGGCGGCCGTACGGCGAGGGGAGGCCGACGTGGCATTCCTGCGCGCCGAACCCACCCCGGATCCCAGCCTGGCGAGTTGCTCTCTCATCCGCGAGAAGCGTATGGCGGCCGTGCCCGAGGAGCATCCACTCGCCCACCGCTCGGCCGTGCGCTTGGCCGATCTCGCGGGCCAGCCTGTCGTCTTGTGCTCGACTGCCTCGACCACGCGCGCCGATTTGTGGCCTGATGCCCAGCGGCCCCCGACTTTCCAGGTGCCGGGTGTGGACGAATGGCTCACCACCATTGCCACCGGGGAAGCCGTCGGGGTGACCACTGCGGGCATCAGTTACACCCATCCCCACCCAGGTATTCGCTACCTGCCCCTGTCCGATGCCGCCCCTGTAACGGTGTATATGGTGTGGCCGAGCAACCCCTCTCATCCCGCGACCGATGCCTTTCGCCGGCTGGTGCAACAGCAACTGGTGTCCTAGTGCCGCATCAGGCCACGTTCGCCCTGTTGATGATCCTGCGTAGGCGGGGGTTGTGAGTGTTGCGGTTGCGCCAGGCGATGTAGCGGCGGATCATGCTGCCCTGCTCGCGGTGGCTGGCATGGTCTGTGCCGTTGAGGGTGAA